>JAZNED010000073.1:0-8054 GCA_045588425.1 Acutalibacteraceae bacterium | reverse complement strand
CGGTTAGGACACAAGATTTTCATTCTTGCAAGAGCGGTTCGATTCCGCTAGGGGTCACCAATACGGGCACGTAGCTCAGCTGGTTAGAGCGCCTGCTTCACACGCAGGAGGTCAGGGGTTCGAGTCCCTTCGCGCCCACCAAAATTAAAGCGACCACCCAACGGGTGGTCGCTTTAATTTTTTGTAGGCACTTCGTGACCGAACCCCCGCAACTCCGCAGGAGTTGCTGAGGTTTTGTCTGCACAGAGGTGGACAAGTAGTTCTTAGGGACAAAACCGGGGTTCGAGTCCCTTTCGGATGTCCGTTTTCTTTTTTGGCGCTCGGGACGAGAACCCCTGCTTAGAGGTCGAGGCTGAGAGTGGAGTGCGATGTTTCCTGTTTTCGCTTGCGAAACGGCGGTCGTTTAGACCGCCGAGGGAAACTCGCCTACTTCGCTGTAGGCGAAGTAGACCCTTCGCGCCCACCAAAAAGCCTTGAAAACGTAGCGTTTTCAAGGCTTTTCTCTTTTTACAATGATAAACGGCGACCACTCCGTATTGGAGACGGTCGCCCTTTTCTTCGTTTTCTCCGTGAACACGGAGAGATTCCATTCTATCGAGAACGCCCACAAAGACCGTCCTCCGGATCAAAAATGCTGTGGGGATTTTGTTGGGCCAGACCAAAACGCAAAAGGCAAATTTCAGCTGAACTTCCCGAAACCTACGCCCCCACCGTCACTCCACGTATTCTATCAGATCCGACGGCTGGCACTCCAAGAAGGCGACACGTTGGTTGTGTGCAAACTCGACCGCTTTGCCAGAACGGCAATCGAGGGAGTGCAGACGGTTCGCGAACTCTTTGAGCGAGGCGTCAGAGTCCACATTCTCAACATGGGTCTCATCGAGAACACGTTGACGGGAAACCTCATTCTGACGGTCATGCTTGCGTTTGCCGAATACGAAAGGGGAATGATCGTTGAACGCACGCAGACCGGAAAAGCGGTTGCAAGGCAGGATCCGAGTTTCAAAGACGGCAGACCGAAGAAGTTCTCGCCGGAACAGATTGAACTTGCCTTGTCGCTTTTGGAGCAAGGCAAGACCTATCGGCAGATCACCACCATGACAGGAATCAGTAAGAGTACACTCATTCGAGCAAAACGCGAGGCATAAGAGAAAGGCTGGAGAACAACTCTCCAGCCTTTTTCTATGTTCGGAATCCTTATCGTTTTCTCTGCTTATATTCAACCGGAGTCATACCGGTATGGTTGCGGAATAGGCGGTAAAAATACTGGGTGTTATCATACCCTACTGCCAGGGCGATCTGCGCCACGGTATCGTCGGTATTATCCAGCAAATTCATGGCGTGGGCCATACGCAGGGAGATGAGATACTGAGCGGGAGAACAGCCGGTGACCTTTTTAAAGTTTTGGGAGAACCAATAAGGGGACATCAAATGCTGCTGAGCGTATTCCTTAATTTCAATATCCCAGTGGAAATGCATATGGAAATGGCGAATGGCGTTTTCGATTTCGCCCAGTATTTTATTGCCGACTGCTTTTTCTTCCGCTTGTTGACGGCTAATGAGCAGCAGGATGTGTCGCAGATTCATAGGCAAGATGGTATCGTAGCCGCTTTGTTTCAACTGAAGTTCGCGTATCATCTGCAAAAATAGCCACTGAAAATCCGAGGACGTGCCTGCGGAAAACACCATTCTGTCCTCTGCAATATGACAATCCGATAACAGCTTTGCCACTTCGCTACCGGTGAAGTGACACCAATAGTATTCGGCGTCATCCTTGCCGTAAAAGGTGTAATTTTGCACCACGTTAGGCCGATACAAAATGGCGGTTCCTTTTTGCAGGATTTGCTCATCGCCATCCAGCACAAAGTGACCGCATCCCGTAGCGATATAAATGAGTTGATAATCCCCTCGTCCGTCAGGGCGATGGGTGGGCATTTCCGGTTTGCCATTCATACGATATTGGCCTGCAGCTGTAACCAGAAGCGGCAATTCGGTATTCACAATATCTGCGTGAGGTTGGCCCAAGTCGGCGCGGTTCACAAACATACAACCGTCCCCTTTCTTTTTTACATCATATCAAGCTTTGTGCTGTTCGTCAAATGGGTGTTTCGTTTTGTACACTATTTTACAAACTTTGTTTCTTATATCATGGTTTTGCCCCGTGGTAAGATAAAATCAGCAAAACGTTTTTGTGGGGAAGTGCGTCTATCCACTCTCTCACACACGAGGATGGACAACTAAAGCTTATAGAAAGAAAGGAGGAAACCGAATGAAATCGTATCTGTCGCCTCAAATCACCGTTTTAGGCTATGCTTTGGAAGCGGTCGTGGCCGCTCCGCTGGAAGGATCTAATACTTTCAATGATGGCGAATTAGAGTGGTAAATCCTTACGCTATCGTTCCAAAAACGCACAAGGAGGAAAGAACATGAAACTGCGTAAACTCATTGCCGTTTTAGCCGCCATGCTGATGCTGTGCTCCCTGATCCCTGCAGGCGCGATGGTATCTGCTGCAGCGGTTAATCTAATTGAAAACGGCGACTTTGAAACCGGTAACTTTAACACCGGATGGGACCAGAGTTGGTATGCTCCCAGTATCGTCACCGACGTGGTGCACGGCGGTACGTATGCTATGAAGACCACCAATACCGCCAGCCAGTACCAGACCATGATTAAGACCAAGGCCATCACGGTTGAAGCCAACACCGACTACACGGTGACCTTCTGGTACTACTACGATGGTAGCGGTACCGATGCAGGTGCCTATCTGTATGCCAAGGGTAATGGCAGCACTAACATCAGCCATGTGATTGCCAATGGTTCTGCCAACCCCCGCACGTGGCAAAAGGCCACGCTGGAGTTTAACTCAGGCTCCTACACCAGCATTACCCTGTTCCTGCAGAACAAGACCGCCAACACCGGCGGCACCTTCTACTTTGATGACGTATCCATGATCGTCACCGGTAGTGACGTTCCGGAACCCGAACCCGAGCCGGAACCCACCTACACCAACTTTGTTGAAAATGGCGGCTTTGAGGCCGGTAACTTCAACACCGGCTGGGATCAGAGCTGGTATGCCCCCGCTATCGTCACCAACCCGGTGCACAGCGGCACCTATGCGATGAAGACCGGCAATACCGCCAGCCAGTATCAGACCATGATCAAGAGTAAGGCCATCGCCTTGACCGCCAACACCGACTACACCTTGACCTTCTGGTACTACTACGAAGGCTCCGCTGCCAATGCCGCCGCCTATGTATTCATTAAGGGCAACGGCTCCACCGACATCAAGAACGTGGTGGCAGACGCCTCCACCGCCGGTGTGTGGAAACAGGCCACGGTGACCTTCAACACCGGCTCTTATGCCTCCGTCACCTTGTTCTTCCAGAATAAGACCGCCAATGCCGGCGGCGCTTTCTACTTCGACGACGTGATGCTGTACGACCCCAACGAGTTCGCCGAGCCGGAGCCGGAACCCGAACCTGAACCTGAGCCGGAACCCGAACCGGAAGGCCCCAAGCCTGTTCCGGTGGTGCCCGGCAACGTGATGAGCAACGGTACCTTTGAGACCGGCGCCACCAAGGGCTGGACTGTCTACGGCGACACCAAGGCTTCTGCCGATGCCGCCTATACCGGTAACTATGGTGCTGAACTGTCCAGCAACACCTCTTGGGGTAGCTTGATGTACACCACCGTCCCGGTGGAAGAGGGCGTCAGCTACACCGTCTCCTTCTGGTATAAGGCGGTCACCGAAAACGTGAACTTCCAGATTAAAGACGGTAATTCCTCCGGCGAGGTTCTCGCCAACGATTCCTTGAGCGCTGCCGATTGGACCAAGAAGACCTACACGGTCACCTCCTCTGCGGCGGCCCTGTACATCAATTTCTTCCATAACAGCTCCACCAACAAGAACCTTATCTACGTGGATGACGTTCAGGTGTATCCCTCTCCCATTCTGCAGAATGGCGACTTTGAGACTGGCGACAACAGCGGTTGGGTTACCTATTCCGGCTCTACTGTCACCGCCGATGCCAAGAAAAACGGTAACTATGGTATGAAGCTGGTGGGTTCCGGTAACTGGGGCAGTATGATCAACCAGAACGTCACCGTAGAACCTGGCAAGACCTACGTGGTCTCCGCCTGGCTGAAGGTGCTTGCCACCGGTACCAACATCAAGATTCAGGACGGCGGATCCTCCGGCACTACCCTAGCCAACGGCTGGCACGATAAGGCTGAGTGGACCCATGTTGCCTACGTGGTGACCCCCACCACCAACACCCTGCACGTGAACTTCCACTCCTCCGGCAAGGCGGTCACCGAAACGGTGTACGTGGACGACGTAGTCGTGACCGAAATCACTGACGACGGTCTACTGGAGAACGGCGCCTTTGAAACCGGCTATATCACCCCCTGGATCGTGTACTACGGCACCGACGTCTCCACCGAGGCCGCCCATGACGGCTATTACGGTGCCCATCTGAAGGGCGACGGTAGCTGGGGTTGTCTGACCTATCAGGATTTCGCCACCGAGGCGGGTAAGAAGTATAACTTCTCTGCCTATTTCAAGACCATTTCCAACGGTTGCAACATTCAGATAGTGGACGTTGCCAGCAACACCACCATCGCCTCTATGTGGTACAACGTGACCGATTGGACCAAGGTGTCTATGGACTTTGTGGCTACCGGCGCCACCACCCGTATCAATATCTGCGGCGGCGGTAACGGTACCATCGAGAGCGTCTATATGGACTCTGCCGCCGTAATTGAGCTGAAAGAGCCCTCCTATGACGGCTATATCTACAACGGCGATTTTGAGGCCGGTTCTCTGACTAAATGGGATATCTACCAGTCTACCGAGATCTCCGCCGAGGCGGCCTATACCGGCAACTACGGCGCCAAGATGATCGGTGACGGCAGCTGGGGCGCCACCCTGAACCAGAAGTTTAATCTGGAGGTTGGTAAGACCTATAAGATTTCCTTCTGGTACAAAGCCATTTCCAATGGTGTTAACTACACGATCAAGGGTGACGTGGATGGCCAAACCCTGGCTTCGGCTTACTTGAGTACCGGCAACACCGGCGCCAAGTGGGTATACCTGGAGAAGACCTTTACGTCCGCCTATAACACCTCCGCTACCCTGAACTTCTCCGGCTCCGGCAAGGAGACCCGTGACGAGGTTTGGATCGACGACATCAAGATCGAGAACCTGTCCGGCGACGAAATGGATCGCGAAGATAATCTGGATGACGGCGGTATCAGCATCCGCGATACCGATGACGACAACCGTGGTCTGGCGTTCCGTTTCTTCTTGAATGCAAACAACACGCAGTACGTCAAGGGCAACCAGTATGTGAGCGGTACCGGTACCGTCAAGTTGTTCCAGTATGACGAGGCTGTCGGCACCCTGCTGGAGACCGGCGCTGTGGTGTCCAACCTGTCCGGCGACAACCTGACTCTGGAGGCAGTAAACGGCAAGAACACCGTCAAGATTGCCGCTAAGTACCTGCTGGATTGGGAAGAGGATGCCATCGGCTTTGCCGTGCGTATCATCAACATTCCCGATCAAGGTGTAAACACCGAGATCTACGCCCGTCCCTACTATACCTATCAGATTGGTGACGAGATCGTCACCATCTACGGCGACGTCATCAGCGACAACTACGCTGACGTGGAGGTTGCCCGTCGCACCAAGCGGGTGCTGATGGTGGGCGATGCCGCTACCTATGGCATGATGGATACCTATCTGTACGATATGCTCAAGAGCGCTGCGTACGATCAGGTCATCCTGGGTCACCTGGACGGCACCACCTATCACAAGAACGACGACAATGGTGTGTGGACCACCTTCGCTTCCGATGCCGCCACTGTCCTCACCGATGAGCGCTGGCAGTATGTGGTGGTCACCAACGATGCCGATTTGGAATGGGCCATCGCCAACAAGCCCTTTGGCGCACAGGTGCTGTATTACAACGCCACTGCCGCCACCGCTGCTGACGGCGTTATCCCTGCCGCTACAACGCTGGCCAACTTGAACACCGTCCGTCCTGCTGCCACCGAGGCAGAGAAGGAATACGCTGTCACCGTGGCGTGGTATTTGGCGCTGACCGGTGAGACGCTGGATATCATCGCCCAGCAGCCCGACGAGATTGTCGCCTGCTACTTTGATCTGTGCCGTGCCGCGGCACAGGCCACCCATAGCCCCTACAGCGTCACCGACCTGACCGAGACCGTCCTGTTGGCAGGCGGCGACTATCAGATGCAGACCCAGGCCGCCGGTGACCCCGACGTAACGCCTCTGCTGAGCGGTGCTAAGCCTGAAACCGCTAACGGTCTGTTTGACGGCTTCTTCTTCATCGGTGACTACGGATACGGTTCCGGTCACGACGTGGCGACTGCCGGTACCCAGAGTCTGGATGCGACCGTCTCCGACGTGGTCTATGGCAACAAGGTCTATACCGAGGGTAACCACGACGCTCCTACTGTGGAGCTGATTTCCCCCACCGGTCCCAAGGATCCTCTGGGTGCTCCCTATGGTGTGTTTGTCATCAATGAGAACGATTACAGCGCCTATGGTGGCGGCAGTGCTGCCGTAGCCAATCAGTTGACCGCCTATTTCAACGAGAAGGTCAATAGTGACTGGGGCAACAAGCCCATCTTTGTGCTGTGTCACGTGCCGCTGCACTACAGCCGCCGTACCATCGACGAAAGCTGCGCTAAGAACGCCCTGCCTCTCGTAGAGGCTCTCAACGCCGGCGGCGAGGCCGGTCTGAACATCATTTTCCTGTTCGGCCACAACCACTCCGGCGACTACGACGCCTACATTGGCGGCGGCTCCATCTATCTGGCCAAGGGTGATTCCATCCTGGTGGCCGATCCTGCCAGCGTGAAGAACGCTCCCTCTGAGGTGGAGCTGAATTTCACCTATATGAACGCCGGTTACGTGGGCTATTACGCCAATCACGGCTCTGAGGCGGATCGCACCCTGACCATGACCACCTTCCGCATTCAGGCGGACGGTTCGGTGATCATCAGCCGTTACGCTGCCGATGGTCTCCATAACCTGAAGGCCAAGGGCGTGCTCAACGACCGAGACCTGACTAACACCTACATTGTGGGTGCTCTGGATGAGACCGTATACGGTCCTCAGCGAGTCGTCACCGCCACCTCCGACGAGGAGTACAACGGATAACCCTGTGCATAGGTATTCTTCATAAGCAAGGCCCTGCGACACTGGTTGCAGGGCCTTCATTATTGTAAAAAGAAACCACCAGCAGTGCTGGTGGTACAATAAAGCTTTAGCTATGAGTAGAAAAAATATCCTCCTTCGTCTAAAATAAGAAGTGGGTTTGCCAACCACAACAAAAAGCAGATACAAGAATATATCCGCAATCAGTTGCAAGAAGATGTTGCGAATGATCAAATGGCGATGAAAGAATATATCGACCCGTTTACGGGTCAGCCAGTAAAAGAAGACTAAAACAAAGCCCCTTTAGGGGCAGCCGGTGAAAGAGTTGCGGTTGGAAAACCTTTCGATGAGCCTATAGGCTCGGCCGGTAGTTATGATTTATTATCATTATCATTTCGTATACAATTATTATCTATAGCAGAGTCACCGAAATCGTGGATAAATATTTAATTCATATTTAATTCTTTGAAAAAGTTGATGTTACACTTGACAAATTCGTTAAAACGAAGTATAATAATTAGAAATTATTGTGCATGGAGGTTTGTTCAATGTACGAATTTATGGCAAAGTTTAATCCCGAAAAAAATTGTGTTAAAGAATTCAAATATTGGATAGTATGTGTTCGAACTAAGCAAGTTACCCTTGGTGATGCGATTATTCTGTTAAAACGAGAGGTTGCATCGATGGCTGATATGACCGCAGAAGAATCTGCCGAGTTTGCAAAAGTAATTGCTTGGTATGAGGAAAAATGCAAAAAAATGTTTGGAGCTATTAAATTTAATTATGTGGTGGCTATGATGAAGGATAATTTTGTTCACTACCACGCTTTTCCTCGATACAAAGAGACATTTGTTTGGAATGATGTGGAGT
>JAZNED010000072.1:0-2021 GCA_045588425.1 Acutalibacteraceae bacterium | reverse complement strand
TCACGTCTTATCTCCACTCTTTCCCACCAATGCGGCAATCAGCCCCAGCGCCACCGCAGTGGTGACCCCTGCCGCGGTGGCGGTTAAGCCTCCGGTGATGGCACCCATAAGCCCTTTTTCCGTTACCGCTTCTTTCACGCCTTGCGCCAGGGCATAGCCAAAGCCGGTCAGCGGTATGGTGCCGCCGCATCCGGCCCACTGAACCAGCGGCGCATACACTCCAATGGCGGTGAGCACCACCCCCGCCACCACGTACCCAACCAATATCCGCGCGGGGGTCAACTTGGTGTAGTCGATGAGCAGCTGCCCCACCACGCAGATGCCGCCACCCACCAAAAACGCCTTTGCGATCATCATCATATCCACAAAATCCACCCCTTTTCCTCGTTATTGTGGCTGTGGTGGGGGCAGATATGCAAATAATACTGGACATTTTCGCTTTTTCTGTTATAATGTGTGCGTATGTACCTATATTCAATATATAAGGAGTTGTTTTAACACAAATGGACCCGGATAGTATACGAACGTTGTTATTTATGCTGATTTTGCTGGCGTTGTCCGGCTATTTTTCCGCTACCGAAACCGCCTTTTCTACCTTCAATCGGCTCAAGATGAAGGGCTTGGCGGAAGACGGCAACAAGCGGGCAAAACTGGTGCTGCATCTATCGGAGGACTACGACCGCCTGTTGTCCACCATCTTGGTGGGCAACAACATTGTCAACATCGCCCTCACCACCTTGGCTACGCTGTTCTTTATTGGCCTGATCAAGGACAGTGCCAGTTTGGCCAGTACGGTTTCCACCATCGTCACCACCGTGGCGGTGCTGATCTTCGGCGAGATCTCTCCCAAGAGCCTGGCCAAGGAGCGTGCCGACGGCTTTGTGCTGGCTACCGCCCCCGTGTTGCGGTTTGTCACCTGGATTCTCACCCCCATCAACGTCATCTTCTCCGGTTGGAAGTGGCTGCTTCGCCTGGTTTTCAAGACCAAGGGTGAGGATATTGTCACGGAGGAAGAGGTGCTCACCATGGTGGACGAGGCAGAGGAGGACGGCACCTTAGGCGAGCAGGAGAGCGAGATGATCCGACAGGTCATCGCCTTCAATGACCGCGAGGCGGTCGACATTCTCATCCCCCGTGTGGAGGTGGCGGCAATTTCCGCCGACGCCACCACCAAAGAGCTGGCAGAGGCTTTCCTCGAGACCGGTTTCTCCCGCCTGCCGGTGTATGAGGAGTCCATCGATCACGTGGTCGGCGTGGTGTACCATAAGGATTATTACAAGCGAGCCGCCGAAAAACCCACCCCCACCGACCTGATGAAGGAGCCGGTGTTTATCCACCCCACCATGAAGATTCGCCTGCTGCTGAAAAAGCTGCAGGCTGAGCAGTCCCACATCGCCATCGTCGCCGACGAGTACGGCGGCACGCTGGGCATCGTTACCATGGAGGACATTCTGGAGGAGCTGGTGGGCGAGATCTGGGACGAGCACGACGACGTGATTCGCAACATCGTTCCTCAGCCGGACGGCAGTGCGGTGGTGCTGTGCTCCACCGAGCTCATCGACCTGATGGCGCATTTTGATACCGAGACGGAGTGCGATGCCACCACCGTTAGCGGCTGGGTGATGGAGGCCACGGGCTGTATTCCTGCAGTTGGGGACACCTTTACCGCCGACGGTCTGTCGGTGGAGGTCACCGCGGTGGAAAAGACCCGCCCCGACCAGATCCGCGTGTGGAAAGCGGCAGTAGAAACCGAAGAATGATACAAAAAGAGCTTGTGCAACATTGGTTGCACAGGCTCCTTCGTTAACATCACCACATAGTCGTCATGTGTATTGTGCAAGTATACAAGCATCGTGTCATGCTATTTACAAAACAGTTATGGTGTGCTATGGTTAAATTAGAAAAAGCGGAGGAAATACAAGATGAAAAAAACGATAGCATTCGCGAGTGTGTTTGTGCTTGCGATACTGGTTCTGTTTAGCGGCTGTTCGTTTGACCGAGAGTATAAAGACGACATTGTG
>JAZNED010000071.1:0-2563 GCA_045588425.1 Acutalibacteraceae bacterium | reverse complement strand
TAATCCAGGAAGAACAGGGGCTTGGCTCCGCAGCAGATGATGTCGTTGACGCACATCGCCACGGCATCCATGCCGATGGTGTCGTGCTTGTCCATCAACTGCGCCAATTTTACCTTGGTGCCGCAACCGTCGGTGCCGCTGACCAAGACAGGCTCCTCCATACCCGCCAAGGGCAGACCAAAGCAGCCACCGAAACCGCCCACGTCGTCTAAGCAACCCTCGTTTTTGGTGCGGGCGATGTGGGATTTCATCAATTCCACCGCACGATAGCCGGCGGTAATGTCAACGCCTGCCGCCGCGTAGCTGGCAGACTGAGAATTTCTATGATCCATAATCCTTACTCCTTATTCCTTTCCGTTCCAGCAGTAGGTGCATAGCTTGCAGGGTTCGATGCCGATGGCCTCGATGACCCCCTCCAAAGACTGGAAGTCCAGCGAGCCCAAATGCAGTTTTTCCGCCATAGCGTTACGCAGGTTTTTGCCGCGCCGGGTATTGCCGTCGCAATACTCCTCGATGTATTGGAACCCCTCTTCCCCCTCCAGCTCCAAAATGGTGCGGCGAGCGATCAAATCCAGCTCGTTGTTACTGCGGGAGAAATTGAGATATTTGCAATTAAACATAATGGGCGGGCAGGCAGAGCGCATATGTACTGTCTTGGCACCGCTGTCATAGAGGAACTCCACCGTCTCTCGCAACTGGGTGCCGCGGACGATAGAATCGTCCACCAACAGCAGATTTTTGTCCTCAATCAGTGCGGGGACGGGAATCTGCTTCATCTTGGCGATGCGGTTGCGATCCGACTGCTTACTGGGTGTAAAACTCCGGGACCAGGTGGGGGTATATTTGATGTACGCGCGGGCAAAAGGCAGATGGCTCTCGTTGGCGTAGCCGATGGCGTGGGGGGTGCCGCTGTCCGGCATACCGCACACGTAGTCCACGTCCGCCACCGTCCCCTTTTCGTTGTCCTGCCGGGCCATCAGCGCACCGTTGCGGTAGCGCATCAGCTCCACGTTGACCCCCTCGTAGGCGGAGGTGGAATAGCCGTAGTAGCTCCACAGGAAAGCACACATCCGCATCTCCTCGCCGGCAAGCGATAGGGTGGTCACGCCGTCTGCGGTGATCTGCACGATCTCGTTGGGACCCAGCTCACGCAGATCCTCAAACCCCAGCTTTTGGTGAGCAAAAGGCTCGAAGGACACGCTGTAGCCGTCCTCCCGCTGACCAATCCAGATGGGTAGACGACCCATCTTATCACGGGCGGCAATGAGGGAGCCGTCATCCTTGAGGATCAGGATGGAGGCGGTGCCGTCCACCTGATCCTGCACAAAGCGGATGCCGGTGGCAAAGTCCTTGCGCAGGCTGATCATAGCGCCGATGAGTTCGGTGACGTTGATGTTGCCGCCGGTCATAGCGTCAAAGTGACCGCCCTCGGCCAGATAGATCTCCACCAACTGCTCGGCGTTATTCACCGCGCCGGTGACACAGATGGCAAAGGTGCCCAACCGCGAGCGTACCAGCAACGGCTGAGGGTAGAAATCGCTGATGCAACCGATGGCAGACGTGCCCTGCATCTCGTCAAAGATATCTTTGAAGCGAGCGCGGAACGGGGTGGTCTGGATGCTATGAATCTTACGTTGCAGACCAATCTCGGAATCGTACACAGCAATGCCGGCACGACGAGTGCCCAGATGGGAATGGTAGTCGGTGCCGAAAAACACGTCCTCCATACAGTCCTGTCGGGACACAATGCCAAAATAACCGCCCATAGGGGAATTCTCCTCTCAAAATCACGGGGTGAACAGCCTCCCTCCCCGAGGGAGGTGGCCGAGCGTCAGCGAGGTCGGAGGGAGTTTCGGAGTGGCTATCGCCATTCTCCCGCATTTGTGCCAAGATAACTCCCTCCGTCAGCCTATCGGCTGCCAGCTCCCTCAAAGAGGGAGCCTTCGTCCTATTCAAACATCAGGCAAAGAACAGGCCGTTCAGGGTCATGGGATCCACGTACTCGCCGTTCTTGTACACGCGCATATTGCCGGAGGCGACCTCGTCAATCAGCATCACGCGACCCTGGGGATCGTAGCCGAACTCGAACTTGATGTCGTACAGCTCCATACCCTTGGCGGCCAGGTCGTCGGCAACGATCTTGGTGATTTTCTGGGTCATATCCTTTAGATCCTCATACTGCGCGTCGCTCATCACGCCGATGGCAACCAGCGCATCCTTGGTGATCAGGGGATCGCCCTTCTCGTCGTCCTTCAACGTGGTTTCTACGTAAGAAGGCAGGTCGGCACCGCTCTCGATCAGAGCGCCGTAGCGGCGGATGAAGGAGCCAACTGCTTTATTGCGGCAGATAACCTCCAGACCCTTGCCGAACACCTTGGCGGGCAGCACCTCCATGGTGGTGTCCTCCAGATTGGCGCTGACATAGTGGGTCCGAATGCCGGCGGCATTGATCTTCTCAAAGAAATAGATGGACATACGCAGGTTGACGTCGCCCACGCCCTCGATGGTCAGGCCCACGGCGTTCTCGCCGGGATCGAACACGCCGTCCTTGCCGGTGCAGTCG
>JAZNED010000070.1:0-4646 GCA_045588425.1 Acutalibacteraceae bacterium | reverse complement strand
GTGACCCGATAACTTTCCACTGCTTTTTGAATGGTTTTATTATGCGTCCAATGCGGTAATCGCCCTTGCTCGATGTAGGGCAACGTGGCATCGTACTGCTTAGCCAGTGCCGTGGCAAAATACCACGCCACCATCATCCGCACATAGTACTCCTCACGGTCGATGGCGGCAACCCAGTCGAGATACATTGGATCAAATCGCTCGTCGAGGAAATAGCGTTGCAGCATCCCCATCCCAAATCGCACCGTGTAGGGCAGGTCGGACGCCATCCACTCACGGATTTTCATCAGCAATGCGTCCGAATGCTTTTTGAACACCTTGGGCGACCAACCGTCGCAGGTGGACCAATTATCCACATAGGGCAAAAAGGCGTCAATGGCGGCGATGCAAGCATCATAGTCCTTGATCTGCTCCACCAAAAAGGCATGGAGATTGTTCTCCTCATAGTAGGCGTGGGGCAGGTCGCGGAGAAAGGCCTCCGCCTCGGCAGTGCCCGCCAATTCTTTCGCCAATTTCCGCAGAATCGGCGTGCGCACGCCAATGATGCGTGCGGGATCCACCGATGGCAGTAACGGTGCCTGAAACTGCCGATACCCCTCATCCGCCAGTGCGAACAACCGCTCGGTCACCACACTCATTTCTTAATATCCTTCCAATAGGCGGCAAAAGCCTGCTCGGTCTTGTTGTCACCGGGGGTATAGTAGACGGTATCCTTGATGGCATCGGGGAGATACTGTTGCTTCACCCAATGCCCGTCAAAATCGTGGGGATACTGGTAGAATTGACCCTTTTTCTCCACCTCGTCGCCGTCGTAGTGCTTATTCTGCAACTGGCGCGGCACAGACCCGCTTCTGCCTGCCTGCACGTCCGCCATAGCCTGATTGATGGCATTGTACACCGCGTTGGATTTCGGCGCCTGACACACCAACACCACCGCATTGGCAAGGGGGATCCGCGCTTCGGGGATACCCACCTGCAGGGCGGTGTCCACCGCCGCCTTGACAATGGGGATAATCTGGGGATAGGCCAGACCCACGTCCTCGTTGGCGCACACCAGCAGACGACGGCAAGCGGAGGGCAGGTCACCCGCCTCCAACAGCCGCGCCAGATAGTGAAGCGCCGCATCGGGGTCGGAGCCACGCATGGACTTTTGGTACGCCGACACGATGTCGTAGTGGTCGTCCCCCTCCCGGTCGTAGCGCATGGCACTGCGCTGGGCCAACTGTTTCGCCGTGTCCAGCGTCACGGTAACGCTGCCGTCGGGCATCGTTTCGCCCGCCATCACGCACAGCTCCACCGCGTTGAGCGACTTGCGCACATCACCACCGCAGGAACGAGCGATGTGAGCGCACACGCCATCCTCTACCGTGATGGAACTACCGCTTTCCTCCCGCAGGAAGGCAAAGCCACGCTCCACCGCCTTTTCGATGTCCGCCACGTCCACGGATTTAAATTCAAACACCGTGGAACGGGACAGAATGGCGTTGTATACATAAAAATAGGGATTTTCAGTGGTGGACGCAATCAGGGTAATGCGTCCGTTCTCGATATACTCCAGCAAGGTCTGCTGCTGGCGCTTGTTGAAATACTGAATCTCGTCCAAATAAAGCAGAATGCCGTTCATCCCCGCAAAGGTGTCCAGCTCCTCCACCACCGCCTTAATATCCGCGGTGGACGCGGTGGTGCCGTTGAGCTTGTGCAGGCGCATATCCGTCTGCTGGGCGATGATGCGTGCCACCGTGGTCTTGCCTACTCCCGAAGGACCGTAGAAAATCAGATTGGGGATGCGACCCGACTCCATAATGTTGCGCAGAGCCTTGCCTTCACCCAGAATGTGCTGTTGTCCTACCACGTCATCCAGCGTGGCAGGGCGAATGCGATCCGCCAACGGTGTATTCATCGGTCATCCCTCCTTTTTGTCGTGTTATCTCAACTATAATACAAAAAAAGCACCCCAATGTCAAGGCAGATTGACACCGAAGTGCTGTTTGTGCTATGATGATGTTATAGCCGACGCAGTCGGCGTGCCTCCCTTGTGTAAAGGGAGGTGTCATGTGCGAAGCAAATGACGGAGGGATTGTCGCTCTGCGACCACCTCATCCACCGCCGTCGGCGGTCCCCCTTTTCGCTCGCCGCGAAACGGCCCCCCTTTTGTCGGCTTCGCCGACATTTTCCCCCGCTTAACGGGGGAAATCTGCCTCAAGGGGAAGGCTTTATCTCGATTCAAAGGTAGGAAGAAACCATGACCAAAAAGCAACGCGCCATCGCCGCCGTGGAGGGGCTGAAAGCCCGCTATCCCGATGCGATCTGCTCCCTGACCGCGGAGAACCCTCTGCAGCTGCTGATCGCTGTGCGCCTCTCTGCCCAGTGCACCGATGCGCGGGTGAATCTGGTGACCCCTGCCCTGTTTGCGCGTTTTCCCACCCTGGACAGCCTTGCCGACGCCGACCCCGACGAGGTGGGCGAATACATCCGCTCCTGCGGTCTGTACAAGACCAAGGCCAAGGACATCGTGGCTATGTGCCGTATGCTCCGTGACGAACTCGGCGGTGTCATCCCCGACACGGTGGAGGAATTGACCAAATTACCCGGTGTGGGACGCAAGACTGCCAACCTGGTCTGCGGCGACGTTTACGGCAAGCCTGCGGTGGTGGCAGACACCCACTGCATCCGTATCACCGGCCGACTGGGGCTGACCGACGGCACCAAAGACCCCTACAAGGTGGAGATGCAGCTGCGCAAAGTCCTCCCTCCCGACGAGAGCAACGACTTCTGCCACCGCCTGGTGCTGTTCGGACGGGACATTTGCTCCGCCCGCTCCCCCAAGTGCGCCGAATGCTCTTTACGGGAGTTTTGCCCCTCTGCGGGCAAGCAGTAATCGGCGACACCATCCATACAACGGACAAGCAAAGGCGCTGAGCAGTAGCCACAGAAAGGAATACCCCAGACTCACCTGCCCCAGTAGGTGAAACCGCATCTTGCTGTAATCCCACACCCCCAGCCGCAACCATCGGTTGAGAACACAGCCGCTAACCAGTTCCACCGCTGACACGGCGAGGGCACACAATCCACAGCGAAGCGGCAACGCCCACCGCCGCAGATGGATGTGGATCATCCCCATCAGTTCAAAGCACAATCCCCCCACAAAGAACATGCTGATATGACTGCGTCTGCGCCACATAAGTTCAATGAGCACATATCCCACCCCACCGATGATAAACAGACACAGATGCAACCACAGATTTTTCTTTTTGGACATACCCATCCCTCCCCACACAGTATGGAGGGAAAGAAAGGATTTATACAAAGTAAACACCCACAAAAGGCCCTTCTGAAAACATCTTACCTTTAATATTTATATCGAATAGCGCGAAGGAGTGAAAATATTATGCTAGGAATAAGTATAGCAGCCAAAAGAGAATGGAAAGCTGTCCTAGATAGATTCCAAATAAACATAGATAGTTGTATCAAATATCCATTTGGAGAATATTTTACCACCGAAATAAATGGAGAAAGTGTAGTCTTTTATAGGTGTGGCGTTAGAAAAACGAATTGTTCTGCAGCTACTCAGTATATGATAGACCATTTTGACTTGAAGAAAATAATAGTTGTAGGTACCTGTGCAGGTATAGATGATAGATTTAAAAAGTTGGATATATTTATTCCAAACAAAGCGGTGCAATATGATTGTACTGTAAAAGAACAAGAGCCACTAATTAAAGATGCCTTTACAGTTTCTTTTGATTTAGATTTATCGCGTTCTGATGTACTGACGGGTACAATAGGAACTGCAGATAAAGCTGTTGTCATGTGGAAAGACTATTTAGAATTAAAAGAAAATGGAATAACTATTGCAGATACGGAATCAGCAGCAATAGCTTATATTTGCAAGACTAACCATATTGAATGCATTATAATCAAAGGTATATCCGATTTCCCAACAAATGAACAAGAAACATCAAATGAAGAGCAGTTAGATTCTTTTTTGACAAATGTTCCAATCGTAATGGATAGAATCATTGACGAGTATTTACCACTTGCTCTGCAATCAACTGTAAAATACATAAACGGATAAGCTTATTTTGATTCTTACGTTGAGTAAGATACGGGAGTCGAACCCCGTCGGACGCTGCGCGTCCTTCTATAGTTTGCCTGCGGCAAACTAAGCGGGTACTCTGCCACATACCACTACGAAAAAAGATGGCACCGCCAATGCGGTGCCATCTTTTTTGGAGCAGGGTACGGGAGTCGAACCCGCCTTAACGGCTTGGGAAGCCGCTGTAATACCGATATACCAACCCTGCAAATGAGGAACAAGGCACAGTATACCACACCACCTTGCAAAAAGCAAGGGGAAATTGTCGTCAATCACACATTCTCTTTCTCAAACGCCTTCCACTCGGCTCTCAGCCATTCCTCGGCGGCGGCGAGGCCGTCCACGTCCAGCGGGAACTCTTTTTCCGCCCGCTTTTCGCTCAGGTCGCTGCACTTCTCTCCCGTCCAGATGAACACGTACAGGTGAGCGGTAATATCCTTCTCTACATCGCCCTTAACCGGCTCCACGCGATAGCTCATCCCCTTATAGCTGCCGCTAAAGGGGTTGCCGCTGGTGAAAAACAAAATCCCGGGCAGGGGAAAATCTCTCA
>JAZNED010000069.1:0-2231 GCA_045588425.1 Acutalibacteraceae bacterium | reverse complement strand
CTCTTTACAAATGCGGTAGGATTTGGTAAAATGAATTAGTTAATGTATTCCCAAACGACGTTGAAAGAGCGTGACTGCTATGAACGAGAAGATGAAACAAGATTTTCTTGCCATCCTGGGCGAGGAATTGGTGCCGGCTATGGGCTGTACCGAGCCGATTGCCCTGGCCTATGCCGCCGCCAAGGGCAGAGAGGCGTTGGGGTGTGACCCCGAGCGCATCACCGCCTGGTGTAGCGGTAATATTATCAAGAACGTGCGCTGTGTCCGCATCCCCAACTCCGGCGGTATGACCGGTATCGAGGCGGCCTGTGCCCTGGGTGCGCTGGCGGGTAACCCCCACCGCCACATGGAGGTGCTGGAGCAAGTGTCCGACGAGGGTCGCTCTGCCGCCGCCAAATTTGTGGCGGATCGCCAATGCAAGGTGGAGTTTTTGGAGTCGGCTATCCCCCTCCACTTCATCATCGAGCTGGACGGCGGCGGTCACCACGCCGAGGTGGAGGTGCGCTACAGCCACCAGAACATTGTGCGCATTATCCGCGACAGCGAAACCCTGCATTACGTAGAGGATCTGCGCGAGGCGGTGGAGGTGGCCGACCGTTCGGAACTCAGCATCGAGAATATCTATGACTTTGCCAACACGGTGGAGCTGGATCTCATCCGCCCCTTTACCGACAAGCAGATTGCCTGCAATATGGCCATCGCCAATCGCGGTATGCAGGGTGATTTCGGCATCGGCATCGGCAAGGCGATTTTGGACACCTACCAAAACGGCGTGTACGCCAAGATGCGCGCCTACGCCGCCGCGGCATCGGAAGCCCGTATGGACGGCTGTGATATGCCGGTGATCATCACCTCCGGCAGCGGTAATCAGGGCATCACCTCCACCGTCCCGGTCATCATCTATGCCCGCGAGAAGCAGTTCCCCGAGGATTTGATGATGCGTGCGCTGGTGTTCTCCAGCCTGCTGACGGTGTATCAGAAGGAGTATATCGGCAAGCTGTCCGCCTTCTGCGGTGCGGTGTCTGCCGCCTGTGCGGCGGGTGCAGCCATCACCTATCTGGTGGGTGGCACCATCGAGCAGATCAAGGATACCGTGGACAACACCTTGGCCAACGTCCCCGGCATCATCTGCGACGGCGCCAAGGCCTCCTGCGCCGTGAAGATCTCCTCTGCGCTGGATGCGGCGCTGTTCGCCCACACCCTGGCGATGCGCGGCAAGGCCTATTCTCAGGGCACCGGTATCCTCAAGAGCGACACCGCCGCCACCATCCGCGACGTGGGTCACATCGGTCGTGTGGGTATGCAACCCACGGATGAAGAGATCGTCAAATTGATGATTGAGTAAAAGCGAACTGCGTGCGGGACGGGAGACCCGTCCCCTACGGATTCTATTCCACCCATGGCGTAACCGTAGGGGACGATGCCCACATCGTCCCGCTCTGCGGCCACCTCATCCGTCTGCTTCGCCGACACCTTCCCCTCGAGGGGAAGGTGTGTTTGGTTTGTACGCAACAAAAAGGCTCTGTGCGATGCACAGAGCCTTTTTCTTTAAGGTGCCGTGGGATAATCAGGGTGGAAGACGTAGCGGTCAAACACCCAGTCGCGTAACGCCTGATCGTCGCCGTAGATGGCGTCCACAAACTGGCGGTAGGTATAGGGCGCATAGGCGAAATGGTCGGTGGCCTTTTCATCCAGTTTGTCGCCCCAGCCGTACACCTCGATAAACTTCTCGCGAGGAATTCCGGCATATTTCACGTAGCCGATAATACTTTCGCTATCACCTGCTAAGGAACGGTAGGTTTCGTAGGAGGTATACCCCTCCAGATTATACAAGGGATCTTCGGGGTAACCAAACAGCTGATAATATCTTTGATACATGGCATCTCCCACCACATGTGCGTGGGGAGCAAAAGCACTAAAAACCCATGCCGTCAGGTGAGGATCGTCGCCGTAAATGGCATCCAAAACATCTCCGTAAGTGTAAAGCATGTGCCAACTACCGTAATTATCGTAGCGGGTATGCAAAAACGTCTCTTCACCCATTTCTTCGATTAATTTATCCCACCCCATATACTCAATGAACTCTTCTCGCGTGACACCGCAGAACTGAACAAAGGTCACGATATTACTCTCGGGATAGTTGCACTCTGTGAAAGGATAGGTTAGATCAGGATCAGGCAACGGTTTTCCCCAACCCATATATTGGTCGATAAACGCGTCGTACAGTTCTT
>JAZNED010000068.1:0-14273 GCA_045588425.1 Acutalibacteraceae bacterium | reverse complement strand
TGGATGACAAGGATATGACCTTCGCTCAGGGTAACCACGACCCCGAGACCACCGGTGGCCTGGCTGGCTGGGGCAATCTGGATCCCGCCTATGGCGATTACGGCCTGTATATCGTAGAAGATCCGAACCTGGCTCAGGAATGGGGTTCTTACGACGCCGCCTCTGTGGCCGCCTTGCAGCTGTACTTGGACAACAAGGTTGAGATCGGCTTCAGCAAGCCCATCTTCATCATGAACCACTTCCCCCTGCACTGGTCCTATCGTACCCAGAAGGATGGTGTCAGCACCAACGCCTACCGTTTCTTCAACGTCATCAACAACGCCGCTGCCCAGGGTCTGAACATTATCTATTTGTTCGGCCACAACCACTCCAACGGCTATGACGATTCTATGGGTGGTCCCTGCATCTTCCTGAAGAAGGGCGACACCATCGAAATTGCTCAGGGCAGCAAGACCTCCGTCAAGCAAGAGACCCTGAACTTCACCTACATGAACTCCGGCTACACCGGCTACTACACCTCCCCCGTGGAGGGCGCTGAGGACACCCTGACTATGTCTGTGTTCCGCATCCGCGGCAACGAGGTCATCATCAGCCGTTACTCCAAAGATGGCGAGTACAACCTGAAGTCTGCCGGTACTGAGAACAACACCTTCGGCTACACTGTGAACCCCACCGTCAACACCGATGTGTACGAGGGTACCTGGAAGATTGCCGCCGACGGCACCGCCACCGCTGTGGACACCATCTACGAGATGGGCGATAACAGCGATGTGTTCACCGCCACCCAGACCAGCTCCTCCGAGGATGTCAGCGGTCTGGCGTTCCGCTTTGACGTGGCTACCGCCGGCATGCAGGTTAACGACACCACCGCCATCTACGACGCCGCCACGGTCAACGCCTTTGACGGCAACGACTACAAGCTGGTGGGTATGGGCGCTATCGTGACCAACAATCCCAATGTGGGCACCGACGGCAGCGTATTCTACCTCGACCAGGTGGACGGCAAAAGAGTGATCGACGTGCCCGCCGTGTATCTGTGCGATCTGGAAGACACCTCTGCCGCCTATACCGTGCGTATCCGCAACATCCCCGAGGCGAACTATGACTCCGCCATCTATGCCCGTCCCTACTACGTTTTCGACCTCAACGGCACTGAGATCACCGTCTACGGTGACATCGTGGGTGCCTCCTACAACGGCAAGCTGTCCGAGAACGACGGCGAGCTGGAGTGGTAATCGGAAAGGAGGAAATGACGAATGAAATTGCGTAAACTGATCGCTATTGTAGCGGCTGTGATGATGCTGTGCACCATCCTGCCCTTGGGCGCGATGACCGTGACAGCAGCCGTCTCCGACATCACCACCAACTTTGACAATGGCAGCAGAAACGGCTGGTCTGGCCCTACCTGCTCTGCCGACGCCGCCTATGCCGGCGCCTACGGCGTCACCGCCACCTCCACCAGCGCTTGGGGCAGCCTGCTGAAGAAGACTGCAGCGCTGGAGAAGTACACTTCTTACAAGTTCAGCTTCTGGTTTAAGAGCAACGCTGACGCCCTGACCAACGCCTCTTTCGAGATGAAGGATCCCAACGGTGCGAAAGTTCCGCTGATGAATGTGGCCTCCACCTCCTACACGTTGAACAAGAGCATTACCGACTGGACCAAGGTTGAACTGTATTTCACCACCGGCGACTACACCGACGTGCAGTTCTTGTTCTACCGTGGCAGTAGTACCGCCGGTGACGCCGCCTCCATCTGCGTGGACGAAATTGTGCTGGAAGAGGCCGACGTTACCACCGATGGCTACATCGTGGACGGCGGCTTTGAGAGCGGCACCATGAACTTCACCCCCAATTCTATCGGCACCATCACCTCCGATGCTCATACCGGCAACTATGCCGTCACCGGCACCAGCGCCACCAAGTATGACATCTATGCACAGAAGTACGTCCGTGTGGAGCAGAACACCGACTACACCTTCAAGTTCTGGGCTAAGGCTTCCGGCGCCGGCAAGATTCTGCGCACCTACGTCAACGCCAAGAAGTTCTCCTCTACCTCCACCAACGATCTGCGTGGCAACTACTCTCAGCATACCGTGAACACCGGCTGGGCCGAGTACGAGGTCACCTTCAACTCCGGTGCCAACACCGAAGTGGCTCTGACCCTGTGCAGCAGCGGTTCTTCCTCCACCTTCTATCTGGATGATCTGACCCTGATCGGCCCCTCCAACATCACTCCCGGTGAGCCTGAGCCGGAACCCGAGAACCCCTACGAGCCTGTTGAGGGCAACCTGCTGCAGAACCCCAGCATCGAGACCGGTACCGATGCCGGTTGGACCTACAGCGGCACCGTGGCCACCAACGAGCTGGCTCACAGCGGTTTCTATTCTCTGAAATCTACCAACAACAGCGGCGCTGAGTGGAAGACTATGGTCAAGCAGACCGTATCTGTGACCGCCAACACCGACTACACCCTGTCCTACTGGTACTACTACGCCGGCGACGACGCTACCGCCTCTTTCTACGCGATGGCCAACAACTCCGCCGGTGCCATCAAAACCGTTCACGTGAAGAATATGACCCCCTACACCTGGAATCAGGTGACTGTGGAGTTCAACTCCGCGGATAACACTTCCATCATCGTGTATGCCAAGAACGGTACCGCAAACAGCACCGGCGCTTACTACTTCGATGATTTCGTGCTGGTTAAAGTCGGTGGCACCGAGCCCGAGCAGCCCGGCACCAACACCGACCCTGTTGTTCCCTCCGGCAATCTGATCTCTAACAGCACCTTTGAGAACAACAGCAAGTCCGGCTGGACCACCTACAACGGTACCGCCGTGTCCAATGCGAAGCCCAAGACCGGCAGCTACAGCTTGCTGTGTAAGGGTAACAGCTGGAATGGTATTGCCGAAACCACCATCAACACCGAGGTGGGCAAGAGCTATCGGCTGACCTTCTGGTATTACATCGAGACTGCCGGCTTTAACTGGAAGGTGACCGGCGTCACCACCGGGACCAAGTACGTGGGTACCTGGGTCAACACCAACCTGGGCTCCTGGCAGCAGGTGACCACCGAGTTTATCGCCGATGATACTCAGGTAAAATTCACTCTGCTAGGTCTGGACGAGACCTCTGCCCCCGTCTTCTACGTGGACGACGTGTTCCTGGTAGAGGTCAAGGGTCCCTCCAACGACGGTTTCATCGTCAACGGTGACTTCGAGGTCGGCACCACCGTCGGCTGGGAGGTGTATCAGGGCACCGTGGTTTCCTCTGCCGCCGCCAAGGATGGCGACTATGGTATCAACCTGAAGGGTAACGGTGGCTGGGGCGGTATGCTCAAGCAGACCTTCGCCACCAAAAAGGGCTACAAGTACGTCCTGACTCTGGATCTGAAGGTCAACTCCTACGGCACCAACCTGGCTGTTAAGAACGAAGACGGCGACGGCGATTATAACAACGACGCCTCGCTGGCATACGCTTGGAAGACCAACACCGAGTGGCAGTCCCTGACCTATGAGTTCACCGCCATCGGCACCAGCTCCTATCTGAACTTTAGCGGCGGCGGTAGCGGTGCGGCTCAGGGCCTGACCGAGGACGTGTACGTGGATAACATCAAGATCGTCGAGATCCCCTGCGAGCACATCTATGACGGTATCCAGGACGCCGACTGCAACGTCTGCGGCGAGACCCGCGAAGTGCCTCTGGTGGACATCGTCAGCGGCGGTCAGACCAGCGCCTCTGAGGAGGTCAGCGGCCTGGCGTTCAAGTTCGAGATCGAGGCCACCGGTGCTGCCACCAATAACAACAATAAGTACGTGGCCGGCTCCGCCACCATCAAGCCTTTCGGCAACGACGGCTATGAGCTCATCGCCATGGGCGCGGTCATCACCAATAAGGCTGACAAGGCGACCGACACCTATCTGAACCTGAACACCATCAACGGCAAGGATATTATCAAGATCGAGGCTGTTTACCTGCTGGAGAGCGACAGCGATTCTCTCGCTTTCGCCACCCGCATTATCAACATCCCCGAGTCTGCCGCGAGCACCAACATTTACGCCCGTTCCTACTACGTGTTTGAGAAGGATGGCGAGACCATCGTGGTGTACGACGACATCGTACAGCAGAACTACGCTGCCGCTATCGGCTGATAAGTCACTAAAAAATCCCCACGGCATTTGCCGTGGGGATTTTTCTTTTGCTGTTTATTTCAGTTCGACCACCGTGACGCCATGCTCACCCTCGCCGAAGGCACCAAGACGGAAACCTTTAACCTGACGGTGCCCCTTGAGATGGGCGTGGACAGCACTACGCAACACGCCTGTGCCTTTGCCGTGGATGATGGTAACACGCTCCAAGCCACAGAGAGTGGCGTTATCCAGGAAGCGATCCACCTCTAAGAGAGCCTCCTCCACCGACTGACCGCGCAAGTCAAGATCGGTGTGCACCTGCCGTTCCATACGGGAGGTGAGGCCGCTGACACGGGTGCTCGCTACAGGGACGGTGCGACCCTTTTTCTCAGCACGCTTTGACTCATACAACCGCAGATTGGATACCGAGGTGCGGGTACGGATCGCACCCGCCTGCACCTCCACCATACCTTGGCTGTCGGCGGCTTTCATTACAATAGCTTTCAGTCCCATATCCATCAACTGGACAGTGTCACCCGCCACTACCGCGCGGGGCAGGACGTATTCATCCCGTTCCTGCTCGGTTACGGGATCAATGGCATCATCCATACGATTGAGGCGGGATTTCAGCTGGCTCTTGGCCTGACGGGTCTTATCGGCAAACTCCGCCGCCTCTTTTTGCTTACGCAGATCGTCCAACTCGTCCATCAGCTTCTGCGCCTCATAACGAGCCTTTTCCACGATACGACGTGCCTCTTGACGACCGGCCTCGATTTCTTTATCACGACGGGTGCGGATATCCTCCAGCTTCTCCTCGCTCTCGCGGGCGGCACGCTCGGCACGCACGCGAGCACTTTCGGCAGCGGCCAACTGGCTCTCCAACTCCTGATGGCGGGCATCCAAACGGCGCACCACCTCTTCCAGCATCTGATCATCACCCGACACCAAGTTACGGGCATGTGCCACCAAAGCGGTATCCATACCCAAACGCTCGGTGATAGCAAAAGCGTTGGAACGACCGGGAACGCCAATCATTAGACGATAGGTAGGTCGCAAAGACACCACATCAAACTCACAGCTGGCATTCTCCACGCCCTCGGTATGAATGGCGTAGGCCTTCAACTCCGCATAGTGGGTAGTAGCACCAATACGTGCGCCTTGGCCACGTAATCGCTCCAAAATGGCAATAGCCAGCGCCGCACCCTCTACAGGATCGGTACCGGCACCCAGCTCATCCATCAGCACCAAGCTGCGGTCATCCGCCTGCTCGATAATGCGGATGACATTGGTCATGTGAGCAGAAAAAGTAGACAACGACTGCTCGATGGATTGTTCATCGCCAATGTCCACCAGTAGGCGATTAAACACCGACAATCGGCTGTTATCACCCACCGGCACCAGCAAGCCGCACATGGCCATAGCGGTGAGCAAACCCAATGTTTTGAGTGTAACCGTCTTACCGCCGGTATTGGGACCGGTGACCACCAAGGTATCGTATGCGCCACCCAATTCCACATTGATGGGAACCACCTTTTGTGGGTCGATCAAGGGATGGCGTGCTTTATTCAGGCTGATATATCCGTCATTGGACAGAACAGGCTTAATCGCCTTCATTTTATAGGCCAAATGTGCCTTAGCAAAAATGACGTTCAACTCCAGCAGAATACGATAATCGCCGATGATCGCGGTGGCGAAGGAGCCTGCCTCGGCAGACAACGCAAAGAGGATGCGTTCAATCTCCGCTTCCTCCTTAGACTTGAGTACCTTCATCTCGTTGTTGGCCTCCACCACACCCATCGGCTCCACGAAGACGGTAGCACCGCTAGAAGAAGTGTCATGTACCAAACCAGCTACCTCACCGCGATGTTCCGCCTTGACAGGCACTACGAAACGACCACCACGGATGGTAACGATCGGCTCCTGTAGTGCCTTTTGATAGGCGGCAGAGCGCACCAACTTATCCAACTGGTCACGCACACGGGCGGCGGCAGCACGCATCTTGCGGCGAATATCCGCCAGCGCGGGAGAGGCGTTATCCGCCACCTCTTCCTCATTCACCACAACGGCGGCAATCTTTTCCTCCAGGTATTTATTGGGTAACAAAGCTGAAAAGCGGTCATCCAGACAGGTATTGACGCCCTCACAATGGGAGCGCCACTGGCTGATACCGCGAATGGTGCGCAGAATATCCGCAATGCGCAAAAACTCCGCCAGCGACAAGCAGGCACCTGCCTCAGCGCGACGCAGAGGATTGGTAACATCCGTGAGCGCACCAAAAGAAGGGCTACCGAAGCCTGCCATCAGACGGCAAGCATCGTCCGTTTCCTGAAGCAAACGCTGCGCCTGCTCCAGATAGGCAACCGGTCGCAAAGCGCGCGCCATCTCTGCCGCCGCCGAGCAACAGGTCTCCCCTGCCAGTAAGTCCAGGATTTTGTCCAGTTCTAATGCTCGTAAATCTCGATTCATAGTATGTTAGATTCCTTCAATTCGTAGAGAATGGTAAAACTCTAAGGTTTTGTATGTTTTGCCCACCTGCGCCAGCAAAAACCGCTCCACAAGGGTGGCCAGCACCGCCGTATCTGACGGTGGTAACGCAAACGCAAAGCATCTCTCAAAGGGGCCGTACAGCAGATGGCGCAAGGCGGCCAGCACACCTGCCGATACCGAAATTGCGTCCGCCGATGCGGCGTGGGATTCGCAAAAGAGGGTACCTGCTGTGGGCGAAAAGAACAGCGGTACATCATCACGTCCACAGTGGGTACAACCGCCCAAATCGGGAGCGTAGCCTTCTAAACGCAGCAGGCGTCCCTCTACCACCGCTTTGACTAGCAAGGGATCCTTCTCCCCCACCGCTAAAAAGTGGAGTCCACCCAGCAACAGGCGCAGATGATCCTCTGCAGGAGCATCGGATGGGCACAAAGACAGCGCCAGCTCGCAGAAATACTGGGCCAGTGCCAACCGCTCCACGTCCTGCCGCAGAGAAAAAAACACTTCGATGGGCTTGGCGTCCTCAATGATATATCTGTCCCGTGCAGGTATCAGACTGAGCTGTGCATAACAAAGTTGCTGGGTTGCCGCACCACTGCGGCTGGTTACCTTGCGGGCACCACGAGCTGTAGCGCGCAGTATGCCCTTGTCCCGTGTGAGAATGGCGATAAACCGATCGGATTCCGACACTGTGTCATATTGACGCAGAATCAGACCGTCGGTCATCAGATGCTGTTTTGGGGCAGATGCCACAGCCCGATTCCTCCTCTACAACGCTGTCGGTCGTCTGCGGCATAACCACAATGCCACGATAGCGCAAATAATCTTCCACTTTACCGCTGTGGGTAAATGTGTGCCAAAGTTTTTTATTGTCCATTTTTCTCGGCCTCCCCTCGGGTATAGCATACCCCGAAGCAAGCCGCATCAAAAACGGGAAAATTAGTCAAATTTATAGCCGAGGCCGCTGAGAAAGCCCTGACGGTTGCGCCAGTCCTCCTTCACCTTGACCCAGCACTGAAGATTGACCTTCGTGCCGAACAGATCTTCCAGCTCAGTACGAGCGCGAGAGGCAATTTCCTTGAGCATCACGCCTTTTTTACCGATGACCATACCCTTATGACTATCTCTCTCGCAATAGATATACGCATCAATGTCCAAGATCGTACCCTTTTCGGTTTCACGCTCTCCCCAACGCTCGATGGCGACGGCGATACCGTGGGGAATCTCCTGACGAAGCAGCTGCAGCATCTTCTCACGAATAACCTCCGACGCCAGCGCCTGCTCGGTCTGGTCGCTGGAAGCATCTGCCGGGAAGAAATGAGGGCTCTCAAAGGTAAACTTTGCCAATTCTTCCAGCAAACCATCCAAGCCATCGCCATTCATCGCAGAAACGGGCACAATGGCGGCAAAATCTGCCTGCTGCTTCCACGCATCAATGCAGGTCAGCAGAGTAGCCTTATCGGTGAGAGTATCAATCTTGTTGATGGCCAAAATCACCGGCACTTTCTTCTGCTTAAGTTGGGTCAGCAATGCCTGCTCCTCCTCGCGGATAGCGGTGCGAGGCTCGGTCACCAGCAGACCCACGTCCACACCGGACACTGCCTCACCGATAGAACGCACCATAAAATCACCCAGACGAGTGCGAGGCTTGTGGTTGCCGGGGGTATCCAAAAACACCAGCTGCATATTCTCTTTGGTCACCACGCCCATAATGCGGGTACGGGTAGTCTGCGGCTTGTCCGATACAATCGCCACCTTCTTGCCTACCAAGGCGTTGAGCAGCGAGGATTTACCCACGTTGGGACGGCCAACAATGGCCACAAATGCAGATACGGTTTCCATGTTTCGTTTCTCCTATTCACAAAGTAACCCTGCTTAGGCATCTGCCAAAGCAGGGTGCGACATTATTGTTCGTCTTCCAGCACGTAACTGCTGCCACGGGGCAAACCCACCGACAGCATCACAGCCTCTTCTTTTTCGCGCATACGCACCGCCTCCAAGCCACCCTGCACATGGTCATAACCCAACAGATGCAACATGGAATGAACGGCGAGATAGCCCACCTCACGTTGGAACGTATGGCCGAACTCCTCCGCCTGTGCCTTGGCTTTTTCCAAAGATATCACAATATCACCCAGCATATACGCGCCTGTCGCAGGGTTTTTGTCATAGACACCATTCTCACCCAAAGGGAAGGACAGCACATCGGTCGGCGCATCGATATTGCGTTGTTCCATATTGATCTCATGAATGCGCGCATTATCCACTAAGGATACGTCCACCTCCGCAGAGCCCTCGAAGCCTTCCAGTTCCAGCACTGCGTGGCAGCAACGGCGGATAAGCATGCGCACACCGGTAGGCACTTTGATCGCTTTTTGCTGATTTTCGATGTTGACCTTGATCTTATCCATTGTTTTTGCCCCTTTTCTCCTCTTTTTTGTGGTTAGCACGCGCTTCCGCGCGTGCATTATCGTATTTCTCATAGGCGGCGATGATACGCTGCACCAGCTGATGACGCACCACGTCCGCCTGCTTGAATTCACGGATGGCAATATCCTCCACACCCTGCAGAATCTTCATCACCTGCTTCAGACCGCTCATCTTGCCGTCCGGCAGATCAATCTGGGTCACATCACCGGTAATCACCATCTTGGAATTAAATCCCAAACGGGTCAAGAACATCTTCATCTGCTCAGGCGTGGTGTTCTGCGCCTCATCCAGAATGATGAAACTGTCGTCCAACGTACGGCCACGCATATAGGCCAGCGGTGCAATCTCAATATCGCCGCGCTCCATATAGCGCTGTACCGTTTCTGCACCCAACATTTCAAACAGAGCGTCGTACAGTGGTCGCAGATAAGGATCGACTTTGCTCTGCAAATCGCCGGGTAGGAAACCCAATCGCTCGCCCGCCTCCACGGCAGGGCGAGTAAGGATGATACGGTCAATCTCTTTTGCTTTATAGGCACGCACCGCCATTGCCACTGCCAAATAGGTTTTACCCGTACCGGCAGGACCGATACCCAGCGTCACCGTATTCTTTTGAATGGCTTCAACGTATTTTTTCTGTCCCAAGGTTTTGGGCTTAATGGGTTTTCCCTTGGTGGTTACGCACAGAGTATCCCCACCCAACTGACGAACAGTATCCTCCGCACCCTCTCGCACCAGGGTCATCACGTAGCGCACGTTTTGATCAGTGAGCTGTTCACCACTGTTGATAAGGTGCAAAAGACCGTTAATCGCCTTTACTGCGGTCATGACACCGGGTTGCTCACCACTGACCTTGATCTGGGTATCACGAATGAGCACCGTCACGTCATATTCCTGCTCCAACAAGCGAATGTTACTGTCGTAACTGCCGAAAAGGGAAACGGCTTCTTCCATCCGTTCTACCTGAATGATCTGTTCTGTCATAAAACGTGTACAACTTCCCATCTTCTAAGATGCTACTATTATATAACATAAAATGCGTTTTGTCATTTGTCAAACTGCATAAAAAGTGATAATTTTTTTCTCTTTTCATCCATCGGCAGGCAAGTTTCCGTCCAAAGGCACCTCCACAGCAATATTTTCTCGACACAAATACTCCACCTGCAGGATATACACGCCATCCTCCACCCGCTCTTGTCGCGATAATTCCTCATAGGCATCCGGCATAAACAAAGCCGCTTCTTTTTCTGCCAAACTTTCCTCTGCCAGCACACGCGCTTGCGCCTCCGTACGGGTTGCCAATACCGTTTTCACCGGCATATGATAGGTGTTGGTCATCCCCAACGGCAAGGTGACGTTTTTCACTTTCAAGAAGTGAAAAGCTTGGTATTGCTGGGTTTGTTGCTGTAAAGGCACATCACTATACAGCGGTATTTGCCAGCAAAAGAAGGTGACTGTCGGTTGACAAATCACCTCTCCCGTCAACACGGCGTATTGATAGGTCAGCGGTACCGTAACGGTGACGTTTCGTCGCGTCTCTGCCCACACTTCGCCGTAGGAGCGATAGAATTTTTCTCCCATTTCCGTCTCCACACGACCGGTCACCAACCGCGTACCCGCGCTGACCGCCTCGCCTACCTTGACTAACTTTTGCCCGCCGTATACTTCCATCTGTAAGATACGTCCATCGCGTAACGCCACAATGTCAGAGGGGGTGGACAAATCTAAGGATGGCGGGCTCTGCTCCCGCTCCACCACCTCCACACGCGCTACGCAATGACTGGGATTAACGCTGATAAAGGATATGGTCGGCTCATCCTTCGTTCCACCGATCTGCAGCCCCTTCACGTCCACTCGGTCCATACGTGCACCTAATTCTACACCACGCGCACGAGCAATCGCCAGAATCTCCTGTGTTGAAACCTTCGTGTTGCCGGACACCTCAATGACCCATATACGTGGACTGAGCCACAGCAGCACCAGTATATATAGCGCCAACCCCACCAGCAACCCCTTGCGTCGACGATACCGATGCCGCCAAAAAGGCAAGCCGTGCTTGTGCCGCACCCGCATCCGCACACACGCACGCCGCGCTATCGGCCGCAGAGTTCGATAATCCCCTGCCAAACAGGAAAAGCGCACGCTTTCCCCTTTGCGTCGCACATTCCACGCTGCAATCTGCGCAGCGGTCACCGCATTCAGCAGACGTTCGGGATATCCCCCCTCCGCCTCCACCCGTACCCAACCGGGAAACCATCGCATTACACGCGACATCATATCTATGTTTCCTCCCCTAATTCAATACGCTGTATTTTTCCCGTAACGGTAGCACCCTCGGCAGTCATACACCCCATCTCCATCTCCTGCCCATAGATAGATAGTACCCCAAACGGCGTACGCAGAGCAATACATTCCTCCGTATAGGTGCAGATACCTTGGCAACCGGACAGTACTACCCGCCGATTGCTCTCCACCTCCATAAAAAAGCCGCCGACACGCGACCACCATTCTTTTTTCGCCATTGTATTCACTCCTATCGTCACAGTGTATGCAAGGCATAGCGGTCATAGTCCACTCATACAATGCACCGAGGGGGAATGACCGTGTACGTTACTATAAAAAAGAAAGCCGTCACCGATTACGGCTCTATTGCCGCATTGACCGCCATCTGTCTGTTACTGCTCCATTACCCAAACGCTATGGCGACCGGCATCAGCCGTGGATTATCCATTTGTTCCACCGTCATCATCCCCACTCTCTACCCCTTTATGCTGTTGGCAGGCTTACTGGCCAATTCCCCGTTCTGCCGTCATCCCGGTCGCATTCTCACCGCTGTTACTCGCCGTCTGTTTGGCTTACCGGGATGCTGTGGACCGGCTATTCTGCTGAGTTTAGTGGGTGGCTATCCCGCCGGTGCTATCGCCATCGCACAGTTGCGTGAACGCGAGCAAATCACGGAGGAAGAAACACGACGAATGACCATCTTTTGTGTCAACGGGGGTCCGGGTTTCATCGTCAGCACCGTGGGCGCAGGATTATTGAACAGTGTGCAAGCTGGTGTATTGCTATTCACCGCACAAGCCACCATTTCCGTTGCTTTCGGCATTCTCTTAGGACGAGGACACCGCCACCTAGCAGAGGCGTCAACGGCCCCTCTGCCGCCAAAAAAGCCAATGGCACAGATCGTCAGTGATACCTGCGCCACTTTGCTCACCATGTGCGGCTTTGTCGTGCTGGCGGCTATGGGATTGGCGATGGTAGAGGGGTGCAATCTGGCGAAAGGATTAGCCTCATTGTTTAGAACCGACACCACCACCGTTTCTTCTGCATTGGCGGCTGTCACCGAGGTCAGTTGCGGTTGTATCGCTCTGTCCGGCGGTGGCAGACTCACCCCGCTGTGGATGAGTCTCACCCTCAGCTGGGGTGGGCTGTCGGTACAGGGGCAATTAGCCGCCGTCCTGCCTAGGGAGCAGATCATTGGCTGGCGTTTTTGGCGGTGGCGACTGCTCCATGGGGCGTTAAGTGGCGGGCTGGCCATGGGATTGTTTGCTCTCTTCCCCATGTATCACTCAACTGTAAACAGTACGACCGCCGTAGTTCCTTATTCCGTATCGGTGGCGGCCACACTGATGCTTTTGCTGCTCAGTTTTCTGGCAATGTTGTGTTTTTCTAACTTTTCCGAAAAAAAGACTGGAAATGTGTCATAAGGTGTGGTATACTGGTGTAAATCATCCGAAAGGGAGGATTCGCCATGCGCCGCAAACTGTACGGCAACAACATACAGCCCTGCTGTGAATATTGTCAGCGCGCTCGCCGTGCCACCGATGGCCGTGTGATGCTGTGTTCCCGCCGCGGTATCGTACCGCTGTATCACAAGTGTCGTAAATTCCGCTATGACCCCCTTAAGCGCATCCCCTTCCGTCAGCCCCGCCTGCAGAAGTATAAGCCGGAGGATTTTGTTCTGTAACGAGAAAAATGCAAATTATTTTCGATTTTTCTATTGACAATTCGATAATCGTCTGCTATAATACCCCTCGTTGCAGAGAGATGCGGATGTAGCTCATCTGGTAGAGCGCCACCTTGCCAAGGTGGAGGTAGCGAGTTCGAGCCTCGTCATCCGCTCCAAAATGAAAAGACCAACCGAAAGGTTGTTCTTTTCTCATTTTGCGGATTGACTCAGGCTCGATTCGCCTAGTTTTGCGTCAGCAAAACTATAGGTTTTCCGCAGGAAAACCGGAGTTCGAGCCGAGTCATCACAAAAGACCGACCTCGATGGTCGGTCTTTTGTGTTTCTACGTCATTCCTTTTCCCTCTTAATCTCAACGCTCAGCCATACCGCCTCTGCAAAGAGGCACAGCGTAATCAGCGATCCCACCACCGAGAAATAGTCGATGCCCAACAAGAGAGGACACAGAGACAAAACGGTGCAGACCACCAATAAATTTCTCGTCACCGCCGCCAAGCGGGAAGCGCCCACAAAGACATACACCAACAACAGCACCAGTATCACGCAGGTTAACAGCGCCGTGAGAAACGGAGCAAAGTTGGCGTATCCAAAGGGGAGCAAGTCAAAATAAGAGTAAGTCCTCCGCCACGGTTCCCCCTCGGGATTGGCAAAGTTACAGACGGCACCGTAAGGCAACATTTCCAGCCCCAACGCAAGGGTGGGGACAATCAAGTGCAACCATCGTTTCTGCATAGGATAACCTCCTGTTCTCACTCGCCCCAGAATATCATACGTACTCCCTCTTGATACGGAGCGTCAATCTCATAGTAATAACCGGAAAGCGGATGACGGACACCGCGCACGGAGATATTCTCCCGCGGGATGTCATAAGTAGAAAGGATCAACCGCATTTCCTCGATGGTCGCGGGCTTGAGGTTGAGGATCTCCTCCTCCGTTTTCAGCCGATTGGTGCCACCGAGAACACCACACCGGTACTGGCCCTTCGCCATCTCCCACACGTAGACCTCGAGACCCTTGAAAGTGGACAAATCAAAGTATTCGGGATAGGCTTCTCTGAGTTGGGCGATGGTTGGTTGTTCTTGCGGAGGGGTAACGGCAGATACGTACTCCTCGGTATTCTCCATTTCCATCTTCCACAGTTCGTCGACGGTCTTTTGATTATCGGGGTACCAATAAACGGAGGTGTTGTGATACACTGTGGTAATCAGTTGTCCATCCGCATCCGTTTGGTCAACAAAGCGGTTCCAAACGACGATTTT
>JAZNED010000067.1:0-4362 GCA_045588425.1 Acutalibacteraceae bacterium | reverse complement strand
CCGCAGTGATGAAATCGTTATTTGCAAATACCGGCTGCATATGCATAGGCTTCCAGATAGGACGCGCTTCCACATTGGCATCTGCCAGCCTCTGCATCACCATCATCGGGTCTACATTGCAACCCTCGTCAATCAGCATACAAGAAAGCCAGAAATTCGGCTCACTTTCTGCCACATAGGGATTCATCTTCACAGGAAGGTCAGACAAGCCTTGTTCATAGCGGCGATACACCACCTCCTTGGCATCGCGGTGCTCTTTGAGGTGTAGCAACTGGCCGCGACCAATACCCGCCACCACGTTAGACATACGATAGTTGTAACCAATCTCCTCGTGCTGGTACCACGGAGCAGGCTCGCGAGCCTGCGTGGCCCAAAACAGCGCCTTATCTCTAGCCGCCTTATCTGGTGTAATCAGCATACCGCCGCCGGAAGAAGTGATAATCTTATTGCCGTTGAAGCTCACCACGTTGTAGGTGCCAAAAGTGCCGCAAGGCTGTCCCTTATAATTGGCAGCCAACGCCTCGGCGGCATCCTCTACCAGCACAGCGCCGTGTTTGGCACAAATAGCACGAATTTCATCCATTTTGGCAGGCACACCGTACAAATGTGCCAGCACCACCACTTTCGCCTGTGGATACTTGGCAAAGGCTAACTCCAGCGCGGCAGGATCCATATTCCACGTCTCATACTCCGAGTCGATAAATACCGGCACACCGCCCTCATATACCACAGGGTTCACCGTAGCAGCAAAGGTCATATCCGAACACAAAACAGGATCGCCCACCTTGACCCCTGCCAGCTTCATCGCCAGATGTAACGCCGCCGTACCGGAAGACAACGCCAAGCAATGCATATTGCCTGCTTCACCTTCCAAATAGGTTGCCATCTCTGCTTCAAAGCCATCACAGTTAAAACCCAAAGGAGCGATCCAGTTCTTATCAAAGGCTTCTTGCACAAAACCCATCTCTTCCCCATGCATGGTGGGGGTAGACAAAGGAATCCGTTTTTCGAATTTCATATTCTCCGACTTCCTTTCTATTTGTTGGAGTTCCTTGTAATGATTATTTCTAAAATACAATAAGTATAATTACATACAATACATATTGTAGCATTGTTGTTTTCCCTTGTCAACGGAAGATTTCTTTTTTTCGTTAAAACGCACAGAAAAGTTACCATTCTCGCCAAAAAGCAATTGGTTTCCCCCTGCTTTTTCGCGAACGGATTGACAGCCCCCCCAATCGATGGTATAATTTCAACGGTTGATGGATATTTTTGAAGAAATCGATTCATCGGAAAGGAGCCTCCCTATGGAAAAAATCATAAAACTACTTACCGATTTCAACAACATCTCCGTTAGCGTTCGCTTGCTGTTGGCTCTGCTAATGGGTGGCTTCATCGGCATGGAACGTGGCCGCCACGGACGTGCCGCCGGCATGCGCACTCACGTGCTGGTTTGTGTAGGTGCATGCATGACAGCACTGGTAGGACTCTTTATGAGCGACACGTCCGATGCCACCCGTATCGCCGCCCAGGTCATCTCCGGCATTGGTTTCCTAGGTGCCGGCACCATCATGATCCGCAACCAATCCATCGTCACCGGTCTCACCACCGCCGCCGGTGTATGGTGTACTGCTACCATCGGTATCGCTCTCGGTTATGGTTTCTATTTGGCAGCATTGATCGCCACCATCATCACGATTTTCACTGCCGCTTTGCTGGCCCGTCTAGAGGGCGGCAAGAAGTATCTGATTCGTTGCTACTTAGAATTAAAAGACGCCGATTTGGCTACCGAAACCGTTGTCTCTATTGAGCAAGTCTACCCCTCTACCAAGGTCACCGAGATTACCGCCGCCAAGAGTGGCATCACCGGAGCGGTGGGTATTTCTATCTCCATCTCGTTAGACAAACTCGACCAAAAAGACTACTTAAATCAATTGAATTCTTTGGACAACGTTCTCTTTGTTATCGAGGAATAATCTCACAAAAATCAAAGCGCACAATTCGGTAAGAATTGTGCGCTTTTTATTGTGTGAAGTATATCGCCTTTACACAGCGAGTTCCCTTGCAGCTGTAAGGATTTCATTTGATTAAAATTCCAAAAGTTACACAAAATAGTCAGAGCAACCTCGGTTCGAATCGTACTCCAAAAAGCCATATTTTACCCATTGACAGATATCTAAATCAGTGGTATACTACCCTACGAAGAACAAATGTTCGTAGGGGGGTGTCAGCGTTGGATCGTCATATTTTGCACGTGGATTGCAACAAATTTTACGCCTCTGTGGAGTGCAGCGTGAACCCCACCCTACGCGACAAACCCGTGGTGGTAGGCGGTGATGAAGAAGCGCGTCACGGCATCGTTTTGACCAAAAACGAGATTGCCTCTCGCTACGGCATTTCCACCGGTGAAACTCTGTGGTCAGCGCGGCGTAAATGCCCTAATTTGGTAACTGTTCCCCCTCACTTTTCTATCTATTCCAAGTACTCCCGTATGGTACGAAAAATCCTGCTGGAATACACTCCGTTGGTGGAACCTTTCGGTTTGGACGAATCTTGGATGGACGTGACCGAAAATCACCGCAACCCCGTAGAAATTGCCGAAGAAATCCGCACACGCATGAAGGAAGAAGTAGGCATCACCGTCAGTATCGGTGTCAGCTTTAACAAAACCTTCGCCAAACTGGGTAGCGACTATAAAAAACCGGATGCCGTCACCATCTTTTCCCGGGAAAACTATCAAGAATTGGTGTGGCCGTTACCCATAGGCGAGCTAATCTATGTCGGTCATTCTACAAAAGAAAAACTGGCAGAACGCTTTCTCTATACCATCGGCGACATCGCCAAATCCTCCCCCACTCTACTCCTTTCTTTGCTGGGCAAATGGGGACCCGCCCTCCACGCTGTTGCCAACGGACAAGACTGCCAGCCGGTCATCCCTTTCGACGAATCCGCCGACGCCCAATCCATCAGCAACGGTATGACTACTCCACGGGATCTTACCGACAATCGTGACGTTCAGCGGGTAATCACCGTCTTGGCAGAGAGCGTCGGCAGACGCCTGCGCGAACAGAACCTGTGCGGCAAAACCATCGAACTGCACCTGCGGGATAACCACTTAGTCACCCACACCTACCGTGCCACATTAGACCATCACATCCAGTCCACCGGCGACGTAACCAAAGAGGCTTATGCGCTCTTCTGCTCCGTCTATCACTGGCAACACCCTCTACGCAGTATCACGGTAGGTGTCAGCGGTTTAGACGCCGACGACACCCCTTGCCAGCTGGATATGGTCGAAAGTACTCACCGCGAAAAGCGAGAACGCTTGGATAAGACCGTAGACGGCCTACGAGAGCGTTTTGGAGACACCTGCATCCGCCGCGCCATCCTGCTGGAAGACCCGGATTTAACGGGATTCAGCCCCTATGACGACCACACCGTACATCCCGTGGGTTTCTCCGGTAAAACCGATGAAATTGGAGGTAAACGATGAGCCGCAAAGTATATGTGGAAGTAGCCGCCGTTTTCTCACCAGAGGGACAGATTATACCCCGTCAAATTCGTTGGGAGGACGGCACCATATTTGCTGTCGATCGTGTCACTGACATCCGCCGTGCCGCCGCTCTAAAGGCCGGCGGATGCGGTCTTCGATACACCGTTCACATCGGTGGCAGAGCGACGTATCTCTTTTTAGATGAAGACCGTTGGTTTGTGGAAGCCAGCGACCCAAAACAGCCGACGGCATAAGCTGTCGGCTGTTTTTCGTTATAATAGACAAAGAATTACATTAAATTTTATCGTTTTTTCTATTGTGATTTTTATTGCGTGCACCTATAGGTATGCTATATAATATGTAATTGGTTAGTCCCACACCGCATTTATGTAGAAGTGCAAAATAAAAAAGGAGGAATACTCGCATGAAACACTTTCGCAAAACCCTAGCGGTACTGCTGTCCTTGCTGATGCTTGTCAGCTTGTTCGCCGTGTCCGCCACCACCACCGTGTCTGCAGCAGAGAAGGAGACGATTATCATTGCCGGCTCCGATTATCAGACCCACGATGGCACCGCTCACATTGAGCTGATTCTGGACGCCATGAAGGCAGACGGCATTCAACCTGACAAACTGCTCTTCGGTGGTGACTACTCTCTGGAGCATTCCCACGCCACCAGCACCGCCGGCGTTGCCGAGTTGAAGAACTTCTTCTCCGCCCAGCTGGGTATGGATGACAAGGATATGACCTTCGCTCAGGGTAACCACGACCCCGAGACCACCGGTGGCCTGGCTGGCTGGGGCAATCTGGATCCCGCCTATGGCGATTACGGCCTGTATATCGTAGAAGATCCGAACCTGGCTCAGGAAT
>JAZNED010000066.1:0-30944 GCA_045588425.1 Acutalibacteraceae bacterium | reverse complement strand
AAAAGGACATCCGCAAGGATGTCCTTTTTGTTTTCACTCAATCCAGCACCAGTTCCATGCACACCTTTTGCGGCACAAGGCCTTGCGCTTCATAAAAGCGCAGGGCGGACGCGTTGCAACTCCACACGTTCAGCGTCAGATTGTAGCAACCGCTGTCCTTCGCCAGCCGCACAGCCGCCTCGTACAGCGCCTTGCCGATGTGCTGACCCCGCAAGCTCTCATCTACACAGAGATCGTCGATATACAGGGTCTTGATATCCGTCAAAACCGAGTTGTCAACGGGGTGCTGGTAGATGCAGAAGCAATAGCCCAGCACCGCATCGGCATCGTCCACCGCCACCAGAATGGGGCGGTTTTCGTCCTGCAACAGCGCCTGCAATTCCGTATCCGAATATTTGCGGCCGACCTTAAAAATATCCGGTCTGCCGTTGTGGTGTACCAAACATACCTGCCGTAGCAGATCCCCTATTTTGGGAATATCTTTTTCGATGGCTCTGCGAATCATCATACGATTGTCACCTCTGCTCCCAGTTGTTTCACATCTTCAAAAAAGGCGGGATAGCTCTTGCGCACAGCTTCCACACCCGCGATGGAGCCGCCGATGACCGACAAAATCACCGACAACGCCATCACAATGCGGTGGTCGTTGTGACCGTCCAACGGTTTGCCGCTATAGCGCAATTCCTGCTTGGGCACGGTTATGGTGTTGTCACCAAAAACCAGCCCACCGCCCAACTTTTGCAGCTCGGCGTGCATCGCCGTACCGCGGTCGCTCTCCTTATCTTTCAATCGATCTGTGCCGGTAAAGGTGGCGCCGTTTTTCAGCGCCGCCAACGCAAACAGCACCGGTCCCAGATCGGGGCAATCGGAAATATCGATAGTGGGCGTGCCGACGGAGATCTGCTCAAAATACGCGGCGTACACCCGGTCTCCCTGTAGGCTGTCGGGGTTTAAATTTCCCACCGCCACCTCGGAACCGAGCCGATTGAAAACATCGAGAAAGGCGGCGTTGGAGTAATCCCCCTCCACCTTTCCGGAATAAGCGTGTGTCTGTGACGCTTTGATCTCAATGGTATAGGCGTCTGTAAACATCGCCTTGACACCAAATGCCGTCAAAGCCGCCAGCGTCAGATTCACATACGACCGACTCTCAAGCGGCGGGATGATTTCGATGGTGGCTTCCCGGTTCAGATACACCAGTGCAAACAACAGCCCCGTGATAAACTGGCTGCTGACGTCACCCCGCACCCGATAAGTACCGCTTGTCAGCGTTCCGCACAGGGTGATGGCGTGGGTATCCTTGTGAAACGCAAAGCCCTTCTCGCGGCACAGCTGCTCATACACGTCGAGAGGGCGTTCCAGCAACCGCTCGCTACCGCGCAAGGTTACCGTTTTGCCGAGGCACAGCGCCAGCGGGATGAAAAAGCGTAGGGTGCTGCCGCTCTCGCGGCAATCCAAGACGGGATTCTCCACCTGCATAAATCCGCAGGAATCCACCGTGATGCAATCCCCGGCGGCGGTGACGGTGGCACCCAACGCCCGCAGGCAGTCGATGGTGGCGAGGATATCCTCGGAATAGTCCACCCCCGTCAACACGCAGGTCTGCCCGGACAGCGCCGCACCAATGAGATACCGGTGAGCCATGCTCTTGGAGGGAGGTGCCTCTATGCTGCCGTTTAATCGGCTTGGCTGAAAGGTGGCAATCATCTTATCTACCTTCAATCAAATAGTCAATGGCTTCCAGATAGCCGTCGGTGCCGTGACCGGTGATGGTCTTGACACAGGCGGTACGAATATAACTGATTTGGCGGAAATCCTCCCGCTCATCCACCTTGGAGATATGCACCTCCACCGTGGGGATGCTCACCGCCTTGAGGGCATCCAGCAGAGCGATGCTGGTGTGAGTGTAGGCAGCGGGGTTGATGACGATGCCGTCGGCGGTGCCATAGGCACCTTGAATGGCATCCACCAGCGCACCCTCGTGGTTGGATTGGAACACCTCCACCTCAACGCCGCGTGCGGCGCAATGACGCTGTATTTTCGTCACCAGATCGGCATAGGTCTCCCGCCCGTAATGGTCAGGCTCCCGCACACCCAGCATATTCAGGTTGGGGCCGTTGATCACCAGAATTTTCACTGTCATCGCTCCATTCGTTTGGTTAGGATATACGCGGCTTCTTGCTCCGGAGTAGTCATAGGCACCACCACGTCTGCGGTGGTTCGGTAAATCTCCATACGCTCATCATATAATTTCGCCAACTTATCAGCGGTATCGGACAAAGGTCGGTCGGCGGTGGCACACAGCCGCGATAGCGGCGCATCCAAGAAGAACAGCCGTCCGTTGCGCTTGAGATGACGGACGTTTTCTTCCCGCAGGACAGCACCGCCGCCGGTAGCGATGATGCAACCGCTTTGAGAGGACAGATCACGAATGACAGCGGTTTCCACGTCGCGAAAATAGGCTTCCCCCTTGGTGGCAATCAGTTCTTTAATGGTACAACCGCATCGCTTTTCCACTTCGGTGTCGGTATCGACGAAGGTGTAGCCGTCGCTATCTAATCGTTTACCCACCGTGCTTTTGCCACTGCCGGGCATGCCGGTGAGAACGATATTTTCCTTGTTTGCCAATAGGTGGGCAAACACCTCGTCGGCTTTGGCACGATTGATGGCGACACCCAGAAAATTCTCTGCCGCCACCACCGCCTGGGTCACCAGCATATACAGACCACCCTCGGCGCGTATTCCACGCTCTTTGGCGTCCAACACCAAGTTGGTGCGCAGAGGATTGTAAATCGCATCCATAACCCCCTCCAACTGCGTGAAGGGAGCCAGGTCAATGGGAGTAGAGTCCACATCGGGAAACATGCCGCAGGGAGTGGTGTTGATGATAACCTGCGCATCGGCGTGGTCGGTCATCGCCTGCGCATAGGTGATGTGTTCCTCTGTCTGTCTGCGGCTGACGGTCAGCACCTCAGCCGCCCCCAGATCGGCGGCTAAAACACAGGCGGTCTTGCTCGTACCACCTGTGCCCAGCACCAATACTTTCTTATCCTGAAAATCGAGGTTTAATCGCATTGTAAGCGCTTTCAATCCGTCGTAATCGGTGTTGTAACCGCAGAGCTTGCCGTCCCGATTGACGATGGTGTTCACCGCGCCGATACGGCGGGCGATAGTGCTCATCTCATCCAGATAAGGGATGACCGCCTGCTTGTAGGGGATGGTGACGTTGACTGCCGCAAACTCTCTTTTGGTGAGAAAAGACGGCAGTGCTTCCTCCGACAGCTCGATCAGTTCGTATTCGTATTCGGCAAGTTTTTCATGGATCTCTTTTGAGAAACTGTGGGTCAGCTTCTTGCCGATACATCCGTACTTGTTCATACCACTCACCTTATTTCAGCCAGTCGGTGCCGTAACGCAACGCCAGAGCGTCACACAGCACCAGCGCCGTCGCCGCATCCTGCACCACACGGGCGCGGTGGACGATGGCGGGGTCGTGTCTGCCCGTGGGCTGCAGCGCCGTCTCGGTCATGGTGTCAACGTCCACCGTCTGCTGGGGCTTGAAGATGGTGGGGGTAGGCTTGATGGCGGTGCGGAACAAAATCGGCATACCGTTGGTGATGCCGCCATTGACACCGCCATTGTGATTGGTGGCAGTGACGATGTGGTCGTTTTCGATGGCAAAGGGGTCGTTGGCCTCACTGCCACGCATATCGGCGATGGCAAAGCCGGTGCCGAATTCAACACCCTTTACGGCAGGGATAGAAAACATCATGTGGGAGAGCATACTCTCCACCGTGTCAAACCACGGCTCACCCACACCGGCGGGCATGCCGATGACGGCGGTTTCCAAGATACCGCCCACGCTGTCCCCCTCGGCTGCTGCCGCGAGGATGGCGGCTTGCATCGCTTCGCCGCACGCCTTGTCCAGCACCGCAAAGGCCTGTTGGCTCAGGTAGTCGATGTCCGCAGGGAAATCGGCAAAATCGCGGTCAGAGATACCGGCACAGCGCTTGACGTGGGTGCCGATGAAAACACCCTTTTGCTCCAAAGCGTATTGGCAGATCGCACCTGCCGCCACCAGTGCCGCCGTCACCCGACCGCTGAAATGACCGCCGCCGCGAGCATCCTGATAGCCGTGGTATTTGCACTGGGCGGTATAATCGGCGTGGGAAGGACGCGCCACCGTCTGTGTTGCCGTATAATCCCCGCTATTCACATTCTCGTTGGGGATGAGAATGGTGACAGGGGTACCGGTGGTGTGGCCATTGACCACGCCACTGACAATCTTATAGGCATCCTGCTCCTGCCGTGGGGTGGAGATCGCCCCCGCAGGACGGCGCAGCGCCAGCTTGCGGGCGATGTATTCGTGGTTGATCTCCATCCCCGGTGCTAAGCCGTCGATGACCGCACCGATGTATGCTCCGTGGCTCTCGCCAAATAGGGTGACCGCCACGCTGTTTCCAAACGTATTCTTCATACTTCCAAACCTTCCAAGCAGTTTTTGGCCATAGCGATGACCTGTGCGCAGGGCATCGTCTTCATCTCAAAGCAACCGATCTCGCTGACGGTAATGACGGTGACGGTGTCGCCGTCCGCCTTTTTATCGTGGAACGCCGCCTTGGCGATGGCATCCCAGTCGTATTCCATTGTACGATACAAGCCGCACTTTTTCAACACGTCCACCACGCGGTGGCGAATGGCGTCGTCACACATCGGAAGCATGCCCAGCGCCACACATTCGCCGTGGTACAGATCGGTGCTAACCTCGATGCCGTGACCGATGGTGTGACCGAAATTCAGCACCCGTCGCAGACCCGCTTCCTTTTCATCCTGTTCCACCACGCTTTGCTTAATGCGCAAGGAACGGATAATCACGTCATCGATAAGTGCCTCAATGGGTTCGTTTTCCAAGAGAGCAAACAGCTCTTTATCGCAGGTCAGCGCCATCTTGATGGCTTCTGCCAACCCGTTGGTGATCTGCCGTGCAGGTAGAGTTTTCAGCAGGTCGGGGTCGATGAGCACCTTTTTCGGCTGATAGAAGGCGCCTACGCTATTCTTGACCCCACCGAAATTGACTGCCGTCTTGCCACCGACGGAAGAGTCGATCTGGGACAACAGGGTGGTGGGAATATTGTAAAAATCAATCCCCCGCATGTAGGCAGAGGCGGCAAAGCCCGCCAAGTCGCCTACCACACCGCCGCCAACAGCCACCACGCAATCCTTGCGGGAAAATCCATGATCCAGCATAGTTTGCAGAAGGGTAGCAAACACATCCAAGCTTTTGGAGGATTCGCCTTGCGCGACGGTGTAGACGACACCCTCTTTGCACTGCGCCGCCACTGTTTGAGCATACTCTGCCGGCACACCGCTGTCGGTGACAACCAGCACCCGCCGATTCAAATGCAGATGTTGATCGACATCGGCGAGGATACCGCGTTGTACCACAATATCATAACTGTTTTCGCCCATATTTATTGAAATCAACATACGCTTTTCCCTTCATATTTCGGTGTGTGGAGCAAAGGTTCCCACCACCTTGAGTTTATCACAGACAGCACTTAGCTCATCCAGCATCTTTTGCCCGTTTTCCGTATTGATCGAGCCGTCGATCTCAATGTAGAAATAATATTGCCAAGAGTGCTTTTTCAGCGGACGGCTACGCAGTGCCGTCATATTGAACCCATACTTACCGATGATGGCAATAGCCCCTGCGAGAGATCCAGCCTCGTTCTTAACGGTGAACATCAACACAGAATTGGATCGTGTCGGATCGCCGGACTTCACCTTGGAGAGCACCGCGAAACGGGTGGTGTTTTCACTGCTTTTATTGATATTGGTTTCCAAGACCTTGAGTCCAAAAATATCCGCCGTTTCTATGCTGGCAATCGCTCCGAGGGTGGGATCGCCGGAATCTGCCACCCTCTTAGCGGCCAAAGCGGTGTTGTTGGCTTGTTCAGTCTCAAATCCACGCAGTTTGATGTAGTCGTGGCATTGACTCAGCGCCTGAGGATGGCTGGTCACTGTCCGGATATCCTCCACAGTGGTGCCGGGAAGTCCCAACAGCTGCTGATGAATCTCCAACTCATAGATGCCGTTGATATACAGCCCACCTGCAAAAATCAGGTCGATGGTCTTCCCTACTTCTCCTGCGTAGCTATTCTCAATAGGAAGCACCGCCACATCACACGCACCATTAACCACGGCGTTGTAAGCGGCTACAAAATCGCTATGCGCCACCCGATTCCCATTAGGGAAGATGCGGCCGGCGGCGATATGAGCAAACGCTCCCTCCACACCGCTGTAGGCTACCTGCAAGCCGCTCTGCATACGGGATTGATAGGAGCGGGAAATCGCCATCACATTCTTGATATAATCCATGTAGTAGCCTTTCAGCTCCGCATCCTCCACCAGCGCCGCGTTGCGGGCAATCACCGCCTCTTCGCGATCTTGGTCAAGGATAGGCAGGCCGCACTCTTTCTTGTGCTCATACACCGTCTCGACGGCTCTCATGCGCTTGACAAACAGCTCCGCCATCTGCGCATCCACTTCATTGATGATGTTGCGTGCTTCTTCCAGTTTGTTAGACATAAGTATTCATCCTCTGCTTACAGCTTGTCGGCAATATCCAAAATGAGACGCTCGGTTTTTTCCCAGCCCAAACAAGGGTCGGTGATGGACTTGCCATAGGTGTGCTCGCTGGCGCTCTGTGCGCCGTCCTCCAGGTAACTTTCGATCATCAAGCCCTTAACCAAATTCTTGATGTCCGCATTCTGATTGCGACTGTAGACAATGTCTTTCGCAATACGCACCTGCTCCAGATACTTCTTGCCGGAGTTGTTGTGGTTGGTGTCCACCAACACCGAGGGGTTGACGAGATTGGATTTCTGATACATCTCGTTTACCCGTAGCAGATCCTCATAGTGATAATTGGACACACTGTGACCGGCATAGTCCAAATAGCCGCGCAGGATGGCGTGGGCATAGGGATTGCCCTCACTGGTGACCTCCCATCCGCGATAGATGAAGGTATGACTGGACTGGGCTGCAACGATGGAGTTCATCATCACGCTCAGGTCGCCGCCGGTGGGATTTTTCATGCCCACAGGAGCGCCGATGCCGCTGGCCACCAGACGATGCTCTTGATTTTCCACCGAGCGGGCACCCACCGCCACATAAGAAAGCAGATCGGAAAGATACCGGTAGTTGTCGGGGTACAGCATCTCGTCCGCGCAGGAAAAATCGTAATCCCGCAGAGCGGCCATGTGCAGCTCGCGGATGGCGACAATGCCCTTGTACATATCCGGCTTAGCCTCGGGGTCAGGCTGGTGTAGCATACCCTTGTAGCCTTGACCGGTGGTGCGAGGCTTGTTGGTGTAGATGCGGGGAATAATGATGATCTTATCCGACACCTGCTCCTCCAGCTTGCGCAAACGAGAAATGTATTCCAGTACCGGCTCGCGATGATCCGCCGAGCAAGGGCCAACCACCAAAATAAACTTGTTTGAATTCTCCTCAAATACCGCGCGGATCTCTTCATCGCGGGCAGCCTTGACCTGCTCCATGCGGGCGGTCAGAGGATATTCCGCCTTCACCTCTTTGGGAATAGGCAGCTTTCTGTGGAAATTCATTTGCATAACAAGGACCTCTTTTCAACATAAACTGGCTTGATAAAATAAAAAGCCCGCACTGTCTAAGCCAAAAAGCATAGCAAATGCGGACCGTCCGTTCTTTATGGTGGCAAAGCGATTACGCCTTGGCGATCACAAAAGACGGGCAGCCCTTGGTAAAAAAGTAAAAATAGGATTTACTGTTAAACATAATGGCTACCTCCTTCGTGACTTTTCTAAAGTGTAGCACTCTAAAACGGTAAAGTCAATGGGTTTTGGAAAAAATTTGTTATTTTTCTAAGCGATGAGATGGTTTGACATTCGCGACGACATGAACTCTTGACGGTTCCTGTCGTTTGTGATATTCTAGTAAAAAAGATGACGATGTTAGGAAAGGATGTTGTAATATGGGATATCAGAGAGAGCAATGGCACAGCGGTTTGACGTATCAGCAGACCTGCGAAAACTGCCACACGTTGGTACGTTACACCGACTTTAATTTGGATTTTCGCCCTTGGTATGCAGATGGATACGTGGATTGCCCTCAGTGTAAAGCCCACCTGCGTCATAATGAGAAATTCGCCATTGACGGTCCCAATGCATCGCAGCCGGTTCAGGCGGTTCCCGCTCCTCCGGCACAGCAACCTGTGGTCCAAGGAGACGTGAATTTTACGGAGATGTTCTGCACCAACTGCGGAACCGCATTTGGCGATGCCCATCGTTTTTGCAGTCGTTGCGGAGCCAAACGCAATTGATATTATGTTTTATCAAAAAAGAACCCTCGGCTAGGCCGAGGGTTCTTTTTGTTGAATAGGGGTTTACTCGGTCTGGATGGCCGATGTGGTGAAGTATTGTATGGATAACGCGAAAAACGCAGTTTTCCGCGGAGACGTCTGAACTTTGTATGGTTGATTTGCGGCAAAAACGCGGCTTGGTGGGAATTATATGGGACAAAAATGGTACAAGCTAAATGATATAATTTCAATGTGGTGAAAGGGAGTGTGAAAATCCTCATCATCGCCTGTTAAAAATAAGGTTAAAGGAGAAATGAACGATGAAAAACTTTACCGCTATGGAATCCGCTTTCTACGATTACTTGCGCGGTCGCGGGTATACCCATCGCACGGCCTACGATTACGTTGGTCGTCTGCGTAAGATTGAATCCGCCGACGCCTTGATTTCTAAAGATTTGACCCCCTATATCGAGGATTATACAGTTGGCGCGCACCAAGATTTTGACAAAATCAACCACCACACCTACTCTAATGCGCTTAAACGCCTGCAGGAGATGCAGAGGGACGCAATCCCTCTGTGATCCGGGGATGTTTTTGGTACATGGGTGGGTGTATACTGTGGGTGAAAGGAGAGAGAGGTCTTGGAGTTGAAAGCGTTTATCGGTAAGGTGGTGGTTCACGCCGTGTCCAAGGAGAGGTATATCCTCAAGGAGATTACCGCCCCCTATATCACGGTGGTGGCCGAGCAGCCCAGCGCCAACGGTCAATACACGCATTATCGTTGGGAAACCATCAATGGCGACCCGATTTCTAACGGCACCTTGGTGTTCGAGGATGCCGCGTTGTTGGCTCCGTTTAAGGCGGCTTATGCGGCTCACAGCCACAGCAAGGAGGGGTATTGGGAGGACTACGGCTACTGGATGCGCAAGGGATAACGGCATCGGTGGAAAAGTTAAAAAATGAAGTTGTAAGCGCTTACGCAATGTGAAAATGGGAGCTTTGGGACAAGTGTCCCTGCGACATACCACAACAAAACACATGAGAAAAGGAGAAAAATTATGGGCTTTTACGGAAAATGGGAAACTTGGAAAATCGTGTATGTTCCTAAGGTGATGAATGGCGGAATACGCGGTGTGGCTTTGGTGGAGGCGGGGGATCGCGCCCACGCCATGTACACCTTCCAGCAGCAGTACGCCGGTCAGTATCACACGGTGGAATCCTGCGAAAAGCTGATGGGCAACTGACAAAAAAGGACACCCTCTCGGGTGTCCTTTTGGCATTTAATCTTCCATACCGATTTGCCCTTGCAGGCGGGTGCGCTTTTCGTGAATGTCGTTGAAATAGCCCATATATTCCACGTAATACTTGCTCTCGGGGAACAGATAGTGGTACAGATCAATGAGGTAATCGTCGGTCATGCTGGCGATATAGTCCACGACGATCTGGTTGGGCTCGGTTTGCTCGTAGGGGACGTCACGGCGGTAGTGGGTGGCGTTGACATAGTCGATGTGGTGCAGGAAGATGGGGCTGTCGCGGCGATCGTTCTCCAGATCATCCAGCAGCTTTTCGTAGATCTCCTCCATCATATATTTCACCACGCGGTCGAGGATCGCACGGCCGGGCTCGTTGGCGTAAATCATGGAATAGTTCTCACGCTTATAGTCCTGAACCGCCTTGAAATGCTCCTCGTCCAGCATAATATACGGCTTACCGTAGCTGTTTTCGATGATGTTGACCACCAGATTGTTGACAATCTCCGAGTTGATGGTGCCGATGCCTTCGGCGGTGAAGTGGTCGTCCTCCACCAGCTGCATGCGGGCGGCATCCTGACGATCCTTGCCTAAATAGGCGATGATGTCCGAAATACGCACCACGTTACCCTCCAGCGTAGAGGGCTGAATTTTGTTGGAATAGCCGGGGATGGTGTAGCACTTCTCCAATTCCGCCTCAAACTCCTCAAAAGAGTTCATCGGCACCGGGCGATACTCCGCCAGCTCGATCTCACCATTGTGACCGGCAATACCCGACAGGGTTTGCAGGGTCAGGTTCATGGGGAAAATCTCGGTCAGCACACGGGCAGAGTGGATGTTGTGGGTGAAATAGCGGCCGGTGTGCTTGTTATATAGCTGGTTGAGGTACACCTCGCCGCAGTGAGCGAAGGGAGTGTGACCGATGTCGTGCCCCAGCGCAATAGCTTCGATGAGGTCGAGGTTCAGGTTCAGCGCACGGCCGATGGTGCGGGCAATGCGGGACACCAGCTGCACGTGGAGACCACGGCGGGTGATATCGTCGTTTTTGGCCAGAGAGAACACCTGGGTCTTGTCGGTGTAGCGGTTGTAGTAGGGAGAATACAGGATCTTATCGATGTCTTTCGCGAAGGCGGGACGCCACACGGTGTCGGGTTTCGAGGTGGGGTAGCGGCGAGCGGCCGCCTCATCGTGAAAGGAAAAATCGGTATAGGAATGGGTCTTTTTCTCCTGCTCCATACGTTCGGATAGGGCAGGGGAAAGTTGTTCTTTTGCCATAAAATATCCCTCCTTTTCTAACATTATACCACACTTTCTCGCAAAATGCAAGAGGGCAGAATTTGGCGGTTGTAAGCGGTTACAGATGGGTTTCTGAATACTACTTTCTTGTCGCGCTACTTGACACCTGCCCTATTTGGTATTATAATATCAGGACACGAATTTTCTCCGAAAGGATGATACATAATGAGCAACTACAAGATGGAAACCAAGTGCGTGCAGGGTGGCTACACCCCGGGTAACGGCGAGCCTCGCCAGATCCCGATTATCCAGTCCACCACCTTCAAATACGCCACCAGCGAGGATATGGGCAAGTTATTTGACCTGGAGGCCAGCGGTTATTTCTACACCCGTCTGCAGAACCCCACCAACGATTCCGTGGCGGCTAAGATCTGTGAGATGGAGGGCGGCACCGCCGCTATGCTGACCTCCTCCGGTCAGGCTGCCTCTTTCTACTCCGTGTTCAACATCGCCTCCTGCGGCGATCACGTGGTGTCCTCTTCCTCTATCTACGGCGGCACCTACAATCTGTTTGCCGTCACCATGAAGCGTATGGGCATCGACTTTACCTTCGTTTCTCGCGATTGCACCGAGGAGGAGTTGTACGCTGCCTTCCGTCCCAACACCAAAGCGGTGTTCGGCGAGACCATCGCCAACCCAGCCCTGACCGTGCTGGATATCGAGAAGTTTGCCAATGCCGCCCACGCCCACGGCGTGCCGCTGATCATTGACAACACCTTCGCTACCCCTGTCAACTGCCGTCCCTTCGAGTGGGGCGCTGACATCGTCACCCACTCCACCACCAAGTATATGGACGGTCACGGTGCGGCTGTGGGCGGTTGCATCGTGGACAGCGGTAAATTTGACTGGACCAAGTATCCCGACAAGTTCCCCGGCCTGTGCACTCCTGACGACAGCTATCACGGCGTCACCTACACCGAGCGTTTCGGCTTGGAGGGCGCTTACATCACTAAGGCTACCGCTCAGCTGATGCGTGACTTCGGCTCCATCCAGTCTCCTCAGAATGCGTTCCTGCTGAATTTGGGTCTGGAGAGCCTCCACGTGCGTATGGCTCGCCACTGCGAGAACGGTCAGGCTGTGGCCGAATTCTTGCAAAATGATGACAGAATCGTATGGGTGAAATATCCCGGTTTGCCCGGCGATCAATATTATGATTTGGCTCAGAAATATCTGCCTAACGGCTCCTGCGGTGTGGTCAGTTTCGGCGTGAAGGGCGGTCGTGCCGCTGCCGAAAAGTTCATGAAGAATTTGAAGCTCGCCGCCATCGAAACTCACGTGGCTGACGCCCGCACCTGCTGTCTGCACCCTGCCTCCGCCACCCACCGTCAGATGAGTGATGCCGAGCTGACCGCTGCTGGCGTGTCCCCGGATTTGGTGCGCTTCTCCTGCGGTATCGAGAGCGCCGAGGATCTCATCGCGGACATCAAGCAGGCACTGGATAACCTGTAATTTGCTATGATTTACCAACGGAAATATATGTATATTTTCGCTGGATTTTACCTATCTTTTTCTGAAGGGAGGAACCCTCTTTGCCGATTAAAATTCCCAACGATCTGCCGGCGGTGCAGACCCTGACCGACGAGAATATTTTTGTGATGACCGAAACCCGCGCCATCACCCAGGATATCCGTCCGCTGAAGATTCTCCTGCTCAATCTGATGCCCAAAAAGATCGAAACCGAGACCCAACTGGCTCGTCTGCTGGGCAACTCCCCCTTGCAGGTGGAGATGGAGTTCATTCACACCAAATCCCACGTGTCCAAAAACACTTCTGCCGAGCACCTTTTCACCTTTTACAAGACCTTTGAGGACATCAAGCACAAGCAGTACGACGGTTTGATTATTACCGGTGCACCTGTGGAACAGATGCCGTTTGAAGAGGTGGAGTATTGGGAGGAGCTGTGCGCCATCATGGAGTGGAGCAAGACCCACGTCACCAGCACTTTCCACATCTGTTGGGGTGCACAAGCAGGCCTTTACTACCACTACGGCATTCAGAAATACCCCCTCGGCTTTAAATACTCCGGCATCTATCCCCATAAGGTGGATTACAAGCGCTCCATCCTATTCCGTGGCTTCGACGACACCTTTATGGTGCCGCAATCCCGTTACACCACGGTGAAAACCGAGGACGTAGCCGCCGTGCCTGAACTGAAAATTCTTGCCTCCTCTGAGGAGACGGGTATCTACGCCGTTGCCACCCCCGGCGGACGACAGATATTCATCACCGGCCACTCGGAGTATGATGCCGATACGCTGAAAAACGAGTATAACCGCGACGTGGCGGCGGGGCTGAACCCCACCGTGCCGGTCAACTATTTCCCCGACGACGATCCTACCCGCGATCCGCTGGTCACTTGGCGCAGTCACGCCAATTTGCTGTACAGCAATTGGCTCAACTATTTCGTCTACCAGACCACTCCCTATGATATCGCGGAAATCAAATGAGTTATATCGCAGACCCCACGGCATAGTTTATGCTGTGGGGTTATTTTATTTTCCGATGGGCGGATGCATGATGTAAGCCCTTTCATTTTTTGTTCACTCATTGAAAAGTGAGGAAATTTCTGACAATTTTTCAAAAAACGCAGAAAAGTCGGCGGGTCTGCGATAGGTGTAGGTGCAAATCGCGTAACAGCCCAGTATTAAGGGCTTTACGGGCATTTAACATAAAAATCACCCGCCTATTTCACCCCATTTTCACCCTGTTTTTTGGAAGTCGTTGGACGATTTTTGAGAGAAAAATGTTAAAAAAGGCTTGATTATTATATATATATATGCTATACTTGTCAGCGTAAAAATGGCGAGTCGTACCCGTGCGCCGTTTTACAGGTCAAAACACAATGCGGCCGTTGCGGCCGACGGGTGCGACTTTTCCTGCCGCTTTTTCGGGCAGAGATCACGTTGAGGAGGTATCAATTTTCAGAGCGCATTTCCCCGCGGAGGAGGTCCTCCGCAAAAGAAGAAGTCATTCAAAACTATTTTGCAAAGGTTGTGGATAGAAATGAAACTGTGTAAGCAAGTATCGAAGCGAGCTCTTGCTATCCTGCTCTCTCTGCTGATCCTGGCCACCAACATTGGTGTCCTGCCGATCTTCGCAGAGTCTGATAGCAACAGTTCTGTCGTGCCTCATGAGCATGAGAACGGCGCCGCCCCCGAGGATAAGACTTGGAACGGCACCACCGGCTCTTTGGTGGCTGACAACTATGGGCTCAACAAGTACGAGAAGGCGATTCTCGTCTGCACCGGCCTGATCGGTGATACCTATTCCGTCGAGGTGCCTGACAGCACCAACAACGGTTTGGTGTCCATTGATGCCGATGCCCAGACTGTGACCGCCAAACCCTACGAGGTGGACGGCTATGTGTGGGTTCCCTCCGCTGCGGTGATTAAGTACACCGCCGCTGACGGCACCGCCGGTGCCGACATCCCCGTCACCATCAAGCAGGTTGGTGAGAACTACGTGGGCAACTTCGTGAAGCCCGCTAACTCCTACCGCGTTGAGGTGACCTATTCCCTGTACATCGCCGTGGATGCCGCTCTGCAGCAGGCGCTGCTGAACGCTCCCTACTATCTGGTTGACGGCTATGCCCTGGTCAGCGACGCCATTGATGGTCGTCTGGCTCTGGTGGCCGAGACCATGAACGGCAAGATGGAGGATCTGCGTCAGCTGACTGCCGGCTCTAAGGTCGACATCGAGTACAATGGCGAGGTCGTTTATACTTACAACACCCCCGCTTTGGGCGACGGTGCTGTTAAGACCGCTCTGGATGAGCTGCTGGCTGACTACGACGCCAACGGCGGCACCCTGACTCTGGCTAAATATTGCACTGAGTATCAGCGCGCTGCCAGCAAGGTGCAGTTCATCATCGAGAAGGGTGCTGAGTTCAAGGAGCACGTTGCGTGGTTCTATGAGCGCATCAACACCATCGGCGGTGATGCCGGTTGCGAGGAGCTGAGCGCTTACATCAACAGCGTTCCCGCCAGCGTTGGCGCTGCCACCGAGGAGGCTGTTCAGATCGTCATTGGCAAGGCCATCGAGAAGGCTGCCGAGCTGGGCGTGAGCATCGACTCTTTGTCTGGTAAGACTCGTGAGAACGACGAGATCTACACCGCTATCGAGGACATTCGCGCCGAGTTCGAGAAAAAGGCTGTTGGTTATGAGGATATGGCCGCTTTCTATGAGCTGCTGGGTCAGGCCGATAAGGCTCAGGAGCAGCGTGACAAGGCTGCCGAGGTACGTGCCAAGGGTGGCGAGGCTCTGGATAAGCTGGCGTCTGGCATCCGTACCATCTACACTGAGGGCGACAAGGCTGCCGCAGAGGCTGAGGCTAAGGTTGCCGAAGCTCAGCAGGTAATCGATTACCTGCCCAGCGTAGTCTCTGCCGTGCGTACCATCAACCGTCAGAAGTGGGACTTCATCGGTAAGAACCTGGTGAAGGAGAACATTTCTGCCGACGAGTATAAGGCTCTGGATAAGGCCGTCATCGCTGCCTATGACAGCGGTGCTGAGATCGACCTGCACGACGACGTGGAGATCCTGGAGAAGCTGTTTGCTACCTCTACCTCTATCAGTGCTCTGGTGGATCAGTACTCCGTTTACGTGACCATCAAGGCCAACGTCATCGAGAAGAACGCTGTGGAGACCGCCTCCACCATCGGCCTGAGCGTGTTCGACACCAACTTCCCGCTGGATAAGAACACCGCCGCCGCTGACATCCTGGCTGCTATCGAGGCCAACGGCATCGAGGCCACCGCTCTGAATAATTGGGATAGCTATTATAACGTGGGCTCTGCCAATTACGATCGCATCGTGACCATCACCGATGCTGCCGGTGAGGTAGTGAACGAGCTGGGTGACCTGACCGGCGATATTTACTACACCATCACCTACAGCCCCAAGACCTATACCATCACCAAGGCTTGGGATTCCTCCGTTGTTGAGGTTCCCTACGGTTACAACTGGCGTCTGCCTCGTCCCGAGGAGCTGGCTAAGTCCTACGACTACGTGATCGACGGCGTTTCTTATCGTGAGAATACCATCGTCCGCGTGGTGAAGGACATTCAGGCCGATCGTACCGAGGGCAAGGCTATTGCCGCTAAGACTCTGGCTGAGGTAATTGCCTCCAGCCTGGTTCCCGGCGCTGATTTGAGCGCTAAGGAGAAGGACGTCCTGAACAGTGGCGCTCTGCTGGTGGACACCATCTTCTTCCGCACCCCCGACAGCAACGACAAGCTGACCGCTGTTGTGGCTGAGGGCGACGGCTACAAGCTGACCGCTCAGTCCATGAACGCCGGCCTGCTGAATAGCGACGCTGCTTGGGTGCCCGTTTCCGCTACTCCCGTGCTGCTGTCCGGCACTGCCGATGCTCTCACCCTGACCGAGGAGAACGGTGCTTACGTCGTTTACTTCGAGATGGATGAGCTGTTCACCAGCGTGCAGGTTGTGTATCAGCTGCAGATCGACGGCATCGATGCCGGTCTGGTCTCCGCTCTGGTCAACCTGGCTAACGTTCTGGAGCAGGACATCGCCGATCAGAAGGCCGCTCTGGATACCCTGTGCAACGAGAACAACTTCTACAACAACTTGGGTCGTGTAAACAGCACTCTGCTGGGTACCGTGACCTCCACCGTGGAGTTGACCCCCGCTGCTAAGGCTGCCTTCAAGGAGATGTCCGATCTGGCTATGAACCCCAGCACCGGTAACACCTTCCTGTATGAGTATCTCACTCAGTACATGAATGAAAATGGTGGAATGTCCTATTATTATAAGGGCGAGAACGCTGCCAACATCAAGAAGCAGATTGAGCTGATCAACAAGAACCTGCCTATCATCTGGAACGATGCTCCCGTGCAGGAGTACCTGATCAAGATGGGTATGGAGAGCGAGGGCGCTCGCGTTGAGACCATTCTGGCTCAGCTGGATGCTGCTGACCTGAAGCCTGTCAACGCTCTGGTCAACACCAACAGCGCTTTCATTGACAAACTGCTGGCTATTGTTGCCGGTGAGGGTACCACCTCCGAGCACACTGTATCCGGCGAGGTGATCATGGAGCAGGTTCTGTCTGCTGCCGCTCCCGGCCTGTCTACCTACACCATCGAGATTCAGGTTCTGAACAAGAACAACGGCATCGTCGAGACCTATAAGTCTGAGGCTTTTGCTCAGATTGGTCAGGACGTTTCCGCTTCTGATCTGCGTGCGATGTACGAGGCTCTGCTGGCTACCATTCCCAACAACAGCTACTACGATGCCGAGATCGTTCTGCCCGAGGAAGATGTGCGTCTGCCCGAGAACGGCTTGGTTTACACCGGTGTTCTGAAGCCCGAGAGCTACACCGTTAAGGTGGAGGGCGCTGAGGACCAGACCGTGTACGTTGGCGATGCTTATACCATCATCCTGCCCGGTACCGGCAGCAATGGTCTGAAGTACATCTACATGATCAACGGTAACCGTGTGGAGGTCGGCGCTGAGGCTGTTGTCTTCACTCTGGCTACCTCTCCCGAGGAGATGGAGGCCCTGGTTGGTGCTTCCGGCGAGCTGGCGATCACCAAAGAGTTGGTGGATATCAACAAGAATAACCTGATCTCCTTCATCGAGAAGATGAACCTGGTGTTCGGTAACTCCGGCTTCGCTTCCAACAACGCTCTGACTCTGGCTCTGATCCCCATGGTCGACGACGACGGCAACCTGTCTGTGGTGCTGCGTGTGACCAGCGAGTATGGTCAGATGAACGCTGCCACTCTGGCTTCCGAGATGAAGAGCCTCATTGAGGAGCTGCAGTATGTGGGCCTCAATGGCAGCCCCGTGTTCGGCCTCAACGGCGACGGTGAGCTGAAGATGTACGTCCAGTCCCTGATCAACATGCTGTTGAACAGCGGTATGGGTCTGGATTCCTTGGCCGCTATGATCGACAATAACGGCGACATCAAGGAGCTGCAGCTGCCCGGTCTGTCCGCTATGGGCGCTACCGGCAACGCCATCGTGCTGTCCAACGGCATGATCATCAACCGCGTCAACGCTCTGGGCGGTCAGCTGATCAAGTCCAAACTGCAGTTCGGTGCTAACATCAACAACTGCACCAGCGTTGACTTCTATGTTACCTATCAGGATTTCGACACTCAGCGTAACGTTTTGAAGATGGTCAAGAAGGGCGCCGAGCAGATCATCCCCTACTTCAACGTCAATATGAAGGACGGCGCTCTGAACACCACCGTGAACGTTCCCGACAGCGTCTATGCCTACATGCTGACCGCTATGATGTCTGTGGGTCAGGTCTCTGTTGACACCCTGCAGACTTATGACCTGGGCAAGGTCCTGGAGTACTACTTCGGTCTGATTACTCCCGCTTTCAAGGATGACAACATCAGCGCCGAGACTCTCTATAATACCATTAAGAAGACCGGTTTCTACTCCGTCATCGACAATTTTGACTCCGAGTCCCACAAGGCTCTGATCAACTTCTTGTACAATGGTATCGACTTCGTGTTTGATCACGTGTCCCAGTCCGGTTCCTCCGTTGGCGAGAAGTACAGCGGCGTGATGCACTATGATGCCCTGGATGTGATCCTGAACCAGGCTCCCGGCATGGCAAAGGATTTCACCAACATGATCGCCGAGAAGGAGATCGGTTTGGATCTGGCCATCACCTACACTCTGAAGAACCGCGGCACCAAGTATGAGGCTATGGTTCTGGATGTGCTGGGCAACGGCATCACCAACAAGTACTACATGAGCCGCAAGGCCGTTGACTCCATCAGCAAGGCTGCTGACGGTGCCATCATCACTCTGCTGAGCGATGTGCGCGGTGATATCGTGATCAACAACGACATCGTTCTGAACCTCAACGGCTACACTATCAATGGCGACGTCACCGCTAAGGGTCGCGTTGCTATCTTGGACAGCACTCTGGATACCAAGAATTGCGGTTCCATCACCGGCGACCTGAAGACCGCCGGCGGTAACTTCTACATCGCTGCCGGTCGTTATCTGGACGACGTTACCCCCTATCTGGAGGAGGGCTACTACTTCACCGACAACGTGGTGCATACCGGTTGCTACACTCTGGAGAAGAACGGCGACGAGCTGAACGTCTATCTGGGTACCGATTACCTGTCTTTGAGCAAGAAGGCCACCGCTGTGATGGCCCTCGACCTGGTCAACAAGCTGCTGATCAACTATTATGGTTGCTCTGAGCTGGTTGTGGACGGCAACACTCTGTACGGCATCGAGCTGATGGATATCACCGATTCCATGCGTAATCCCTCTGTCCTGCTGGGCAAGATTGTGGAGTGCATCGATTGCGAGGGTATCACCGGCTTTACCTCTCAGTTCCTGGGCGACATCACCGACTTCGGTGCTTTGGCCGACGCGATTGAGAACGGTACTCCTCTGGTGAGCTACAACGTAGTGAACTCTGCGTTTAACCCCCACTTCACCTACATCCCCGAGGATGACAGCTTCGGTCTGAATCTGACCCCTGCTGCCAACAAGGTTATCACCAACCTGAACGTGTACATCTCTGATATGGTTCCCTCCAATCAGAAGGCTTTCATGATCAAGGTTCTGCGTGAGATGGACAACGTCATTTCCTTCAACGAGCTGACTCTGGCCATCAACGACATCACCTACGCCGGCGGTCTGAAGTATGACGGCGCTGTCAAGGTGGACGTGATGTTTGACCTGACCACCAACGCTTACTATCCCGTTATCATCGGCGCCATCCTGGCTGACAACGCTTCCGGCGCTCGCCGCACTGAGCTGCTGAACGCCATCGATGTGTATCTGACCAACCATGAGTCTGAGGCTCTGCAGGCTGCTCTGGATAAGATGAGCATTGCCGAGCTGATGGGTGCTCTGGAGCACTCCCGTTCCAAGAGCTTCGCTTCCATCCTGAAGGGCCTGGGCATCTCTGCTCCCGAGGCTATTCAGCTGGAGAGCATCTACACCGTCGCCCGTAAGGTGGCCGGTGCCATTGTGGACTACTCCAACAAGAACGGCACTGCCCACACTTTGGCCGGCCTGAAGGTCGCTGGCACCTTCAGCACCTACTCTGTCAGTGTCAAGAAGAGCGCTGACGCTTATATTAAGGTTTCTATGAAGCTGATGTCCGAGGAGCCCAACTTCCCTGTTGAACCTCCTCCCGTGGATCCCGATTGCAAGCACGAGTACACCACCGTTGTGACTCTGCCTGATTGCTTCAATGAGGGTTACACCACCTACACTTGTATCCATTGTGGTGACAGCTACGTGGGCGACTTCGTCCCCGCTACCAACCACGAGGGTACCATCGTGATCATCCCCGCTATCCCCGCCACCTGCACCACTCCCGGTCAGACCGAGGGTAGCTACTGCTCCGCTTGCGGCACCGTCTTTGCTGAGAGCGAGCTCATTCCCGCCGGTCAGCACGCCCCCGTTAAGGTAGAGGGCAAGCCCGCTACCTGTACTGAGGACGGTTACACCGAGAGTTTTGTCTGCTCTATCTGCGGTATCGTGATTCAGGCCCCCGAGGTTATCAAGGCCCATCACACTCCCGATCCTAAGGATTACATGGTTGAGCCCACCTGTACCGAGCCCGGTATCGCCGGCATTTCCAAGTGTTTGGTTTGCGGCGAGATTCTGGATGCCGGTTACGAGGTGCCTGCTCTGGGTCACGATAGCCAGCCCGTGGGCGGCTATCCCGCTACCTGCACCGAGCCCGGTATGTCTCCCGACTACGTCTGCTCTCGTTGCGGCGAGCTGATTCAGAAGGGTGTGGAGATTCCCGCCACCGGCCATACGGTCGCTGTTGCTCAGGGCACTCCCGCTGACTGTCTGAACTCCGGTTTGACTGCCGGTGCTTATTGCCCCAACTGCGATCACGTGTTCGTTGCTCAGGAGATCATCCCCGCTCTGGGCCACAACTGGGTTGTGGATCCCGCTAAGGATCCCAGCTGCACCATCAGCGGTAAGACCGAAGGTTCTCACTGCTCTCGTTGCGGCGAGATCCAGGTGCCTCAGGAGGATATCCCCGTTCTGGATCACGTCGCAGTGATCGATCCCGCCGTTGAGCCCACCGTGGACACCACCGGTCTGACTCAGGGCGCCCACTGCTCTGTCTGCGGCAAGGTGCTGATTGAGCAGAAGGTTCTGGCTAAGCTGCCTTACATCCATGTTCCCACCGTTTCTGTGGAGAATGCCGATGTGATCTGTGGCGGCAAGGTGGATGCGGATGCTCAGTACATCTATCTGGATTCTGCTCCCACCGGTCTGAAGACCAGCGATTTCAACTCCTATGTGAACTTTGTTATCGACAACGCTGCCGAGTCTTCCATCGTCATTGCCCGTGGCAATAAGGTGCGCGGCGAGAACGATCTGGTTTGCACCGGCGATGTGGTTACTGTGATTGCTCGCAACGCCGACGGCGTGGAGGTCGAGGTCTCCTATACCATTATTATTATGGGTGACGCCAACTGCGACGGTAAGCTGAATGCTCGTGACACCGCTCTGATGAAGGCTGCCTTCGTCGGTGAGCTGTCCCTGGACGGTGATGGTGCTCTGGCTGCCGATATGAACTTTGACGGTAAGCTGAATGCCCGTGACACTGCCGCTTGCGATAGCAAGTTTGTCAACTGGAACGACGGCTACAACACCTTGATTAAGTAATTATTGCATAGGAGGAGATAACCCATGAAAAAAGTATTTTCTGTGTTGCTCTCTCTGGTTATGCTGATGAGTTTGCTGAGCGTCGGTGTGGCGGTTTCCGCCGCCACACCTGACACTCAGGTGATCGAGGCAGCTGCCGGCGAGACTATCAAGATCAAATTTTCCGAGGACAACTGCTACGGTGTCAGCGGTGCCATTGAGTACAGCAACCGTAATCTGTTTTCCTCTCTGACCCCCGGTGGTACTACCTCTTATGGTAAGATCACCGATAGCGCTTTCATCCTCTCCAGCGCGGATAAGGTGACCTGCGAGGTCGTCCTGACCGTGAAGATTTCCGAGGATGCCAAGGTGGGTGACACCTGCGAGGTGTCCTTCACCGACTGCGAGCTGGTTGAGAACAATGAGGACTTCACCGGTCGTTCCGGCTACACCAAGTCTGTGACCGTGAAGGTGGTTAAGAAGGAGACTCCCACCACGGAGCCCACCACGGAGTCCACCACTAAGCCTACCACTACGCCTACCACTAAGCCTACTACCAAGCCTACTACCAAACCTACCACTAAGCCCACCACCGAGTCTTCCAAACTGCCCACCCGTCCTGGTTACAACGGCACCACCAACTCCGCTCTGGATTATTCCCGTCTGATTGAGCTGATCAACATCGCTCAGTCTCTGAACGAGCGCGAGTACACTGCTGAGTCTTGGAACCAGCTGGAGAGCGCTCTGGACTATGCTTTTGATATCCTGTACTCTGCCCGTACCCAGAAGGAGATCAACGACGCTGCCGACGCTCTGCAGGAGGCCATTGACGCCCTGGTGCGTATCGATGGTCAGGCTCTGCGTGACCTGATTCAGGAGATTCTGGATTGGTTGGAGGAGAACGACAAGGAAGGCCTGTTCGCCGACCTGTACGCTGCTCTGGTGCAGGCTAAGGACGCTCTGGAGAGCGGCGACCAGAATGCCATTGCCGAGGCTTATGACGTTCTGAAGGCTGCCTTCGATGCGCTGAAGCTGAAGTGGCCCGAGCTGTTCGCCGAGAAGGAAGTGGTCGAAGTTGTTGAGGCTGAGGAGTGCAAGGACGATTGCCATATCTGGCACAAGTTCTGGAAGACCAAGACCGGTCACACCCTGTTGGTCATCCTGCTGATCGTCAGCTTCATCCTGAACCTGATCTTCATTGCTCTGATCTTGGTGTACTTCATCAAGCGCAAGAAGAATGCCGAGGATAAGGTTCCTCAGGTGGATTACGACATCAACGACGACTAATTAGTAAACGAGGACAATACCCGTGAAAGAATTTAATGAAAAGCGCAGAGACTATGGGACGTGGGAAGAGGCCTTCCGAGGCCTCGCACCCGTTGTGCGTCAGCAGTCTGTACGCATAGCAGCCTATACGCAGGCACTTTTCATTCAGGCCTGCGCCTCCGGTTTCGGGGCGCAGACGCCTGCGGGTGCCGAGCGTATGCAGGCCGCTTACGCCGACTTGGCGTATAAGTGTGGTATGTATCACCAGCTGGGCAAGGCGTTGGTGCCGGAGGAGTATCAGCTCCCCAGCACCGCCTTCACCGCCGAGGAGGAACAGCTCTATCGCAAATACACCGCCGACGGACGTCGTCTGGTGGCTCGTTTGCAGGAGCTGAGCAATCCCTCCCGTCGGCGTAACGCCGACCCGCAGGAGGAGATGCCCACCGATAACATTCCGTTCCTGATGCTCCGTGAGAGCTGTCAGCAGCATATGGAGCGTTTCGACGGTACCGGCTACCCCGAGGGACGCCGTGGGGCACAGATCAGCCCCATCGCCCAGATCGTGGGTATGGCCAAGATGTTTGACCACCTCTCCGCAGAGGTTCGGTCGGAGAATCCTCTTACCGAGGCGGTGGACGCCATTATGGCGGAGAGCGGCAAGGCGTTTGACCCTGCTCTGTGTCAGGTATTTGCTGCCTGCCGGACGAAGATTCAAAGCATCTATATAAAATACATACATTATACTATGCGCATCCCTCGCACCATCCCCTTGGTGACCAAGAGTAAGGATCGACCCATGGGTCTGACCTATCGCGCGGTTACGGCAGGGGAGAGGGTAGTGGCCTACGAGGCCATTCCTTGGTTTGCCGGTAAGGGGGAGGAGAAGGAGGACGCCGCCACCGTGGCGGACCGTTTGGCTCGTACCGAGTTGACGGCAGACGTGTCCTTCTACCTTCTGTATGAGGCGGCAGATACTCTGCTGCGCATCCAGACCTGCGCATTAAATCTGTCCTATCTGCTGGTGCAGACCATTCCCGGTCTGTTTAGCCGCGAGAGCCACCTCAAACGATTTGAGGAGCTGTTCGCCGACCAGCCGGTGGATCGCAGTCGTCTGTTGCTCACCGTCCCCGAAAAGACGGTGCTGGAGGCCAACAAGGGTCAGCGCGAGGTCATCGGGCGCTATCTGCGTAACGGTGTCGCGCTGTTGCTGGATGATTATCATCCCGAGTCCGCATCCCCCGCACAGCTTAAGGAGTGGGGTTTCTCCCACGTGCGTTTGGCCGCTGAGGTCAGCGCCCAGGAGAGCTACGCCTCCGATATTCGTGCGTTGCAGGACCGCGGCATCACCGTGTTTGCCACCGTCACCGATCCCGCACACCTCGGCTGGCTTGCCGCCAGCGGCGTTTACGCTGTGTGCAGTGCCCTCAACGGCCCCATGGTCGAGGAGGACGAGCTGATTCGGGAATCCCTCTTGCGGGAGCGTGATTAAGGATGGGCAACGATTACCGCAAAAACGATAAGCAAAACCGCGTGTTTTTCAAAAAACGTCGTGCCGGCGTGGTGCTGACCAAAACCGAGGTCGAGGAGATTAAGGAAGGCCGTAAAAAGCTGAAAGCAGACATGAAGTTGTCCGGCGCCTACTCTCGCAAGGAATTTGAGCTGACCGCTTCCAGTCTGGGTCTTTATTTCGACAAAAACCGTTTTGGCGCACTGTTGCTGTGGCTGTTCCATGGTCGTGCCCTGTGGGCGCTGCTGGGATCGGCGGCGATGCTCTTGACGGTGTTGTATTTTGCTTCCCGTGTCACCCAACTGCAGGGACACTTCACCATCAACCTGACCGACGAGATGTTTGAGGAGGGCTTTGAGCTCTCGGATACTGAGGATTTCAAGGAACCCTCGGCTCGTTTGTACGGTACGCCGGTGGAGGACGCTCCTAACATTTCGGTGATTGAAATTCCAGAGGACGTGGACGATAAAGAAGGCTCCCACAACGGCCGCAACTATTTCGCCCACACTTTCTACATTGCCAAGCGTGGCAAAGGAACCGTGGATTATCGGTACACCCTCTCCATCAATTCGGAGAGCCTAAACTGTTCCACGGCGGCGTGGGTGCTGTTGTTCTGCGACGGCAAGCCGACGCTGTATGCCAAAGCCAACACCGAGACGGGCAAGACCGAATTCCTGCCTGCCAAGGACGCTGTGGACGCGAAAGGTCGCCCCTTAGCCTACGACAAGGACAAACTGTTCTTCCTGGAGGATCTCCCGAAGAATCAGTACGAAGAGGTTGCAGGCGAACGCGAAATCGGCTATCGTTTGAAACCCTATGCATTCGAAAGTGATGCTGTTGTCACCTCCCAGATCGTGAAAAACGTGAAAAAGGATGAGGTACACAAGTATACCGTGGTGATTTGGCTGGAGGGGGACGACCCTGACTGCACCAATGACCTGATCGGTTCTCATATCGGTTTGCAGATGGATTTTGAACTGATAGAAAAAGAATAACCGGCCGCTTGCGCGGCTTTCGGAGGAATGATCCATTCCTCCACACATACCATTTTGATGCTCCGCCGCGGGATGAGCTCCAACCCTCACCCTGTGGCAGAACATAAATAACTTCGGCGGAAGTAAAACGCAATCTGAAAAAGTGAGGTAAACAAGAAATGAACAAGCAACAGTCCAAGAAGATGGCTTCTCTGCGTAAGAAGCTGTTTGCAGCTATCGCTATGTTGCTGGTGGCTTGCATCATGGCAGTGTCTTCCACTTATGCGTGGTTCACTCTGTCTACCGCCCCTGAGGTGAAGGGTATCTCCACCACCATTGGCGCCAATGGTAACTTGGAGATGGCTCTGGGTACCTATGACACCGTGTTCGGTATCACCGATCCCTCCGCTTACGTTGGTTCTTCTATCGACGTGACCAACGATTGGCTGGCTACCAACATCACCTGGGGTAACTTGGTTGACCTGTCCGATGGCTACGGTCTGGACAAGATCACTCTGTATCCCGCTCGTCTGAATTCTGACGCCGGTGCTCTGGTCAATCGTCAGAGCCCCCTGAAGTTCCCCAAGTATGGTGCTGACGGCCGTGTATCTGAGCTGAATGACAACACCCTGGTTGGTGCTTACGATTCCGTTTCCGGCGGCTTCGTCTACACCCCCGGCGACGGCAACCAGTCCGTCGGTGTGTCCGGTGTTGGTAAGACCGCTTCTATGTCCAAGCGTGCCTTCGCCATCATGAATGGTAAGTCTGCCATCGCTTCCGGCAAGAGCGCTGCCGCCAACGCTGCCAAGGATGCCATCCGTAACTACGGTGGTAAGCTGGCTGCTATCGCCCTGCAGTACGACAACGCCGGTACCGACGAGGTTGTGGCTGAGGCTGATATCGCTGTTCTGAAGGATCTGATCGCCACTCTGGAGGGCTCTGCCAACAACATCAGCGAGTCCATGAAGTCTGCTGTGCTGGTGGTTCTGGCCGCTGAGGATTCTCTGACCGATGATCAGTGGGCTATCGCTGCCGGTCTGGCCGACGGCAAGGACATCGTTGAGTATCTGGCTGCTCTGCAGACCGATTACAGCTCCGTGACTATGCCTGCCGACGTGACCACCATGGTGGCTGACTATCAGGCTATCGTGGCTAAGCTGGATGCCGCTTCTGCTGCTCTGCCCGAGTCCGGCGACGGCACTTGGGGCGCCATCGAGACCTCCGTGCGCAACCTGCTGGTTGCCTCCGGCATCAAGATCGGTGGCTACACCATCTCTGAGGTTAAGGCTGACTACTCCGCCAACGGTATGGGCGGCGACGTGGTTAAGGATCTGTTCAACAAGGTGTCTGACGGCTCCTTGGCCTTCTCCTTCACCGCCACCAGCGGTATCTTCGCCGACATCGCGGATATGACCGGCAACTACACCTCCTCCATGGCCTTCCCCGAGGGCACCGAGGTTGAGGGTCTGGATCTGAACATGCTGGGCTCCAAGCCCGTCAACGTGGAGGGCGACAATGGTTCTATCGGTTCTCTGGGCGCTCTGGCTGCCGCTGACGAGATCGTCAACGCTCAGGCTCCTGCCGCCGATGCCAACGCTGCTGCTCCTCTGACCGATACCTTCGGTTACATCGTTGACCTGCTGTTCCGTACCAACGCCACCGAGTCCGACCTGCTGCTGCAGGTGGAGGCTGCCAACCGCTATGCGGAGGGTGCCATCGACGAGACCATGGGCGGCGGTTCCAACATGACCTTCACCGTCAACGCTGAGTACAGCAAGGAGAAGATCGAGGGTCTGGCTGAGGGTATCCGCGTGGTGTTCTTCGATAACACCGACGCTATCCTGGCTGTCGCTACTCTGGATGCCGAAAACGGCACTCTGGCCGGCGACGCCTATAAGATGAATCTGCAGCTGAGCGATTACACCATCAATGCCGAGGGTGTTATCTCTATCACCGGTCCCAAGGCTGACAACAAGATCTGCGCTCTGACCGCTAACGTGAAGACCGCTGTCTCCGCTCTGGTGTATCTGGACGGCGACGTCATCGACAACTCTCACGCCGGCGTGCAGACCGGTCTGGAGGCTATGCTGAACCTGCAGTTTGCTTCCAGCGTGGAGCTGAAGCCCATGGTCGACTCTGACCTGATGGGTGAGTAATCTCCCACGTAGCATAATCCTAACATAATATTCCCGTCCCCCCTCCGTCTGCGGGCGGAGGGGGAACAGGGCGGGTCTTTGACCGAGGTTGCGCTCGGTTGGAAGCGCATTTCCCCGGTGTTTGTTGAATGAATTTAGATAAATTGTGTGAGATTGTTATGAGTGTGAATGATTTGTAAGGCGTTGTCCACATTTTGGGCATCGCCATATCGCTGTTTTTAGGGAGCGTGATCACTTTGAGCCGTAAACGGCAAAAAATTGAACACCCACTACTGGAAATGCACCGGCAACGCATCGTTTGGGTGCTGTTGCTCCTGCTGATGCTGATGCCGCTGTGCACCATGGCAACCTATGCGTGGTTCAGCATCAGTCGTACCCCTAAAGTCAGCGATATGGAGATGACCATTAACTGCAATACCGGTCTGCAGATCGCCTGGTCTGCAGACGCCCCGGAGGAGGAATGGGGTCATCACCTTTCCTTCGCCGACGCCGTTCCCCAAGATACCCTGCTCACCCCCGTCACCTGGGTGGATTCCGAGAATGCTTTTTACACCACCCTATATGGCTATGACGGACGCACCTTTGCCCTGGATCGCAAGCTGTCCGATACGGAGGACGCCAACACCGCAGAGGGGCATTACGTGGCCTTCAGCTTTTACGGCCGCACCGATGAGCATACCGACATTTCCTTTGTTCCCGCCACCACCGACCACGATGGACGCCGTACCGGCACCTTTCTGACCGGTCTGTTGGAGTGGGATGACCGCAACAAGTGCAACTACGACGCCGGCTTGGGTGCCCAATACGCGGTGCGTATGGGATTGCGAATTACCAAGCTGGATGCCGAGGGCAACGAGGCGGAGCGCATCTTCTTTATTTACGAGCCCAACGCTGATATGCATGCCGATGGCACGCGAGGCTACGTGGCTACCCCCTCTGCGGATGGCACCGATCATCTGGTGTCGGAGGACCGTCTGTTTATTCAGTCCGCGACGTTCTGGAATGAGCGAGACCCCATCCTAAAGGATGATGTCTACTGGCAGATGGGCGAATTTGAGGGTGAAACCTTCCTATTTGACATCACCGCTGACGAGATGGTGCGGTTTGACGTGTACCTCTGGCTAGAGGCTACCGACGTGGATTGCGTCAACACCGTTATCCGCGGTGACCCCAAGATTGAGGCGTTCCTGCAGTTGTTGGCAGAGACCCACGTCCACTCCGGCTTTGAGCCGATGGAGTAACCCGATCGAATCGGGAAAAGTAGTATCTTTTTACCCCAAGGTATTTCGATAACGAAAAAGGAGAGGTAACTATGAGTAAGCAAAAGGACAAGAATGTTCCCGTATCCGAGAACCCCGAGATGGTAATTTCCACCGCGGCGGTTTCCGATGGTGAGGGCACAGAGGTGACTGAGCCGGTCAAGAAGAAATCTACGGCCCAGCGCATCATCGGCACCATTATCAACGTGGTGCTGGTTCTCGCTATCATTCTGGCGGTATTGGCAACCTATGTCAGCTTTGCCACCACCAGCGGTAACGCTCCCTCTGTGTTTGGTCTGCGTCTGCATTCTGTTCAGACCAAATCTATGGAGCCCACCATCAACAAGGGTGACCTGATCGTCAGCAAGGCGGTCAAGAACTCCAAGGATTTGAAGCGGGACGACATCATCACCTACTGGACGGTCATTGAGGGCGAGCGCGTGCTGAACACCCACCGTATTGTGGGCATTTCCGAGGTCAGCGCCGGCACCTTGGCCTTTACCACCAAGGGTGATAACAACCCCACCGTCGATACCCAGTACGTCCACCAGAAGGACGTGGTCGGCGTCTATTCCTGCCGTATGAGCGGTGTGGGTAAGGTGTTTGACTACCTGCAGACTCCCACCGGTTTCTTGGTGGTGGTGGTCATCCCCGTGATGATCTTCCTGCTGTATCAGCTGATTCAGTTCTTCCGCGTGCTGTTCGAGTATCAGAACGTAAAGAACCGTATTAAGTTTGAGATGGAGCGCGGTCGCACCGAGGATCTCATCGCCGAGCAGGAGAAGAGCAAGGCTGCCGAGCGCGAGCGCATTGAGGCCGAACTGCGTGAAAAACTGCGTGCCGAGATGCTGGCTGAGCAGAACGCCGCTCCCGCACCGGTAGAAAGCGACAACGCGAACGAATAACCCCTGATATTTGAGGTGAATACCCGTGGATAACTTTTTTCGGTATTTTTACGAAGATATCGGCCGCATTTTCGGAGCCATTTGGGAGCTTTTGAAGGCCATATTCAACGTATTTAATTACCTGCTGAATTTTCCCATGCGCATGAAGCTCATTAAAGAGCATGCGGACGATTTCGGCACGGCAGACTGGATTTTGTTGCTGATTGCACACCTGTTCTTGCTGGCGTTGACCATCACCTTGATCGTACTGCTGGTGCGGTGGATGCGCCACCTGTTGCGTTTCCGCGTACCCGCCAAGAAGTACGACGAGCTGAACCGTCAGGTACAGCAATTGCAGCGCGATTTGATCCGCGCCAACTACGAGAAGGACAAGTTGTTGGCTCTCAAGGTGGCCGAGCTGGGGCTCAACCCCGATGTGGTTATGAACAGCCTCTACGAGGAGACCGACGGCGAGCAGGAGACCGGTATGGTCAGTTCCAACCGCAACACCTTCCAGTCCCCGCCTGTGGATCCTTCCACCAGCCGTTTCTTCCGCTTAACCGGCGTGGACAACTATTACAAATTGGAATATCAGGCTCCTATGTATGACAACGAGATTACGTTGGAGGAGTTCTGCGAGCGTTTCCGTAAGTTTGCGGCCTCTCGACTGGGATTGTTCTACAATTTGGATTTGATTCGCTTCTTCGTGGCGTCGTTGGGTACCTCCCGTATCGTCATTCTGCAGGGTATTTCCGGTACCGGTAAGACATCTTTGGCTTATGCATTCGGTCAGTTTGTTGGCAACCCCAGTACAGTCGTTTCCGTGCAGCCGGCATGGCGTGAGCGGACGGAATTGTACGGATATTTCAATGAGTTTTCGAAGAAATATTCCGAAACCGATTTCCTGCGGACTGTCTACGAGGCCAACTATTATAAGGATCCCCACGTGGTGATTCTTGATGAGATGAACATTGCCCGTGTGGAATACTATTTTGCAGAAATGCTGTCTATTTTGGAAATGCCTCGAAAAGAAGAGCGTGTTATGGACATTGTGGCAGCTACCTGGGACAATGACCCGTGCTTGATCCAGGATGGCAAGGTGCAGATCAATGATAACATCTGGTTCGTGGGTACGATCAATAATGACGACTCCACATTTGCGGTAGCTGATAAGGTGTATGACCGTGCAATTCCCATTGACTTGGATAGCCGCGCAGATCCCTTTGACTGTGAGCCTGAGCCGGAAATCTGCGTGTCTGCAGAAAGATTGCAGCAGCTGTTTGATGACGCAAAGCAGACCTACAAGGTCTCTGCTGAAATGGAGAAAAAACTGGAAACTTTGAATGCGTATCTGATTGATAATTTCCAATTGGCATTCGGTAACCGTATTA
>JAZNED010000065.1:0-1777 GCA_045588425.1 Acutalibacteraceae bacterium | reverse complement strand
GGTCAATCCCTCGCTGTATGTCCTGCGCCGCACCAAGATGCCCGCCATCCTGGTGGAGCTGGGGTACATCACCAACGCCGAGGACGTGCGCAAGATGACCGAGGATCCCTGGGGCTTTGCGCAGGGGATTTACAACGGCATATTGGACTATTTCGATTTTGATTAAAGCGGAAGGGAGCAAGCGATGCTTGCTCCCTTTTCCTTATTCGTAATCACAAAATAAATCGTCAGAACCATTTCCTCTGGCCGCCCAGTGGCAAGTGCCACACACAGCATCTTTCGGCAAAGCGACGAACTCGTCGGCGGTGGCAAAGAACACCAACTCGCCTGCATTGGTTTGTTCTTCATAATCCAACCCCAGAGAATCCAAAATGGGTTTCAACTCCGCAATTGCCTGCTCTTTTCCGGCATCAATAGCCGCAAAAAGTTCATCCCGTGCAGGCTGATAACCGTTTATTCGGCGTTCGACCTCGGCTTCCAACTCTTCTTTCAAAAACTCGCCATCCACGATATACCGGGACAACAATTCCTCGCCATACCAAACGACACGCTCTTCGTACCACGATTGCGCCCATCTCTCTCCATCAGGAGTGCCGGTTGTATAGACGGCATCGCCATATTTTAGAACCTCGCCCTCTTTAATGAGCGTGCTCAATTTTTGGAATAACCACCACTCTTGATTATCCGCTTCACGATAATTCTCGATGGTTTTGCCGTTATACAGGAAATCTTCGCAGATGCCACCCTCAACACGAATGGCAATCTTGTCAACGGGATGATCTTTCAACACCTCATACAGACAGAAACAACATTCGCGACCCTCATAGGTGATCCAGCCGTCGGCGTCATCGTTGTGGGAATCTGCCCAAAGGATGTTGTAGGTTGGTTTTGATGTATTTGTAGGTTGGGTGTTTTGCGTGGCATCGGTACTCACTTGGGGTGCATTCGTGTCCTGCGACACCAACGGCGGTTGCTCGGTAGCAGACGGCATCTGCCACACGGCGACACCCACCATGGCTACTACACACAACGAGGTAATTGTGCTCACCAGCACACTTTTCTTCTTTTTCTGCACCGCCGCATATTGCTCGCGACGTTCTAGCAAACTATTGACCATTTCATCACAGGTCTTCATAGACAAATCCCTCCTTTTCCAGTATGGATTTCAGCGATTGTTTTGCACGATAGAGGAGATTGCGCACCTGCCGCTCATTCTTATGCATCACGGCGGCAATTTCTTTATTGGAAAAGCCTTCAAAGAAGCTCAGCCACAGCACCTGACGGTAATCGTCGGGCAACTGCGCCAACGCCCGATTCAGCGCTAATTTCTGCTCCTCCCGCAGATAGGCCTGTTCCAGGCTCTCCACGGCGGCGATATAATTCTCCGCCTCATCCAGCGGAATCTGCCGCACCTTAGAGCGGTGGCGGATATGATCCACCGCCACGTTGCGCCCAATGGCATAGAGGAAGGATTTGAAGGAGCTGTTGCCGCCGAAACGAGGCTTTTTCGTAATGAGACGGAAAAAGGTATCCTCCGCCAACTCCTCGGCAACGAAAACGTTATGTACGTAACCGTTTAGGTACAGAATCAGTCCGTCTTTGTACGCTCCTACAATTTCCGCTATAGCATGGTCATCGCCATCCAGAAAACGGCGGTAGCTACTGGCACCGTTATCCATCGGCATCCTCCTCTCCGAAAAGGTTACCTCTACCCTTTCATCTATTAGTCGTGCAAAAGAGGGAAACGTCTCACTAAATTTTTAAAAAAGGAGCACTC
>JAZNED010000064.1:0-3129 GCA_045588425.1 Acutalibacteraceae bacterium | reverse complement strand
TGCTATAATAAATCTGTTGAGCCTTTTTTGGAGGTGACTTATGAAAAAACTGCTTTCCCTCATTGACATTAAATTTCTCAAATTCATTCTGGTGGGGCTTTTGAACACCGCCGCCGACGCGGGTATTTCCTTTGCCCTTATCAATCTCACCAACTTAAATATGTGGTGGTGCACCGCCATCCCTTGCGCCATCGCCAGCGTGTTGAGCTACTATCTCAATAAGCATTTCACCTTTAAGAACACCGAAAAAGGGTGGAAGCCTGTGTTCCGCTTTGCGGTGAATATCGCCGCCTGCTACGGCTTGGCCTACGGTATCGCCATCCCTGCCATGGAGTGGGCGCTGTCGGGTGCTTCTGCTACCCTGCGGGACAATCTCACCAAGGTGGCGGGTATGTGCCTGTTCACCGGCTTTAATTACATCGGCCAACGTCTATTTGCATTTAAAGCAACCACTGATTAAATCTTGTTCGTAATTCTCGGCGGCTATTTTTCCGCCAATATTGTCCAAAATGCTCGGCAATACATACAGTATTACCTGCGCTTTTGACCTTCCTTGACGAAAAAATATCTCACCGATCATCACAAACCGCTTTCATCAGCGGTAGCGAGAAAAAGAAAATCAAGATAGGAGATCATTAGAAAGGAGATTTTGCTATGCAGAACATCGATCCTAAGTACGAATCCCTCTTTACCCCGTGGAAGATCGGCAACGTGGAGATCAAAAACCGCATTGTGCTGTGCCCCATGGGCGGCACCTCCCTCTTTGGCTGGTTCGAGCTGACCGGCTGTAAGTTTGATAAGGAGGCGGCCAAGTTCTTCTTGGAGCGTGCCAAGAACAACGTGGGTCTGATCATCCCCGGCATCGCTCCTCTGCGTGACACCTTCTGGGGTAAGTGGCTGTGGCAGAACCCCAAGATGTTTGAGGACCTCAAAGAGTTTATGGAGGAGATCCACAAGACCGGTGCCAAGCTGTTTATCCAGCTCACCGCCGGCATGGGTCGCAGCTGGGCCATCACCGACCTGATTGCCCCCTTACATAAGAACAAGATTACCCGCACCATCCTGCGTCCGGTGCTGAATACCAATCACGAGCTGGCCTCTCCCAGCCCGCTGCCCAACCGTTGGGATCCCGACATCATCACCCCCGAGATGACCAAAAAGCAGATTCACGAGATCGTGGAGGCTTTTGCCAAGACCGCCAAGCTGTGTATGGACGCCGGCGTGGACGGTGTGGAGGTACACGCGGTGCACGAGGGCTACCTGCTGGATCAGTTCACCATGGAGCTGACCAACCACCGCACCGACGAGTATGGCGGCAGCTTTGAGAATCGCTACCGCTTCCCTGTGGAGGTGGTGCAGGCCATCAAGGAGGCTTGCGGCAAGGATTTCCCCGTGTCGGTGCGCTATTCTGTCCGTTCCATGGTCAAGGAGTTCCGCTATGGCGCTCTCCCCGGCGAGGAATTTAAGGAGGCCGGTCGCGACATGGCGGAGTCGGAGCGTGCGGCGAAATACCTGCAGGATGCCGGCTATGACATGCTCAATGCCGATAACGGCACCTACGACTCCTGGTATTGGGCCCATCCGCCCCTCTATATGCCCCAAAACTGCAACTTAGAGGACGTGGCACACATCAAGCAGTGCGTGGACATTCCCGTGGTCTGCGCCGGCCGTATGGAGCCGGAGGTGGGTGCCCAGGCCATTGCCGCCGGTCGTATCGACGGCGTGGGCATCGCCCGCCAGTTCTTGGCCGATCCCCAGTGGATTACCAAGCTGATTGTGGATCGTCTGTAGGACATTCGCCCCTGCATCTGCTGTCACGCAGGCTGCTTCAATTTCTCCTCTGCCAAGGGCCACGCCAACAGCCAGGCGCTGTCCGACACCATGGGTCTGGCCCGTTGCGCCATCAACCCCGAAACCATGCAGAGTAAGAAATACCACATCGAGCCGGCGAAAAAGGCGAAGAAGATCGCCGTCATCGGCGGCGGTATCGCGGGCATGGAGACCGCTCTGGTGGCCGCCAAGCGCGGTCACTCCGTGACGCTGTATGAGAAGAGCGGCGAGCTGGGCGGCGTGTTTATCGCCGCTGCTGCACCCGACTTCAAGGAGAAGGATAAGGAGCTCATCGCGTGGTATCGCCGCGAGATGCAGAAATATCCCATTGCTATTCGGCTGAACACCCCCGTCACCGACCTGTCCGCCATCGAGGCGGACGAGATCGTGGTGGCGACGGGTGCCACCGCCCGCCGCATCCCCGTGGCAGGTGCCGACACCGCCGTGGAGGCCATCGACTATCTGCTGGGCAATAAGCAGGTGGGGGATAAGGTGGTGGTCATCGGCGGCGGTCTCACCGGCTGTGAGATCGCCTACGACCTCTACCGCAAGGGTAAAACTCCCATCATCGTGGAGATGCAGGACGATCTGATGCACGGCAGCGGCGTGCCGCTGGCCAACACCAGCTATCTGCGCGACTTCTTCAAGACTAATCAGGTGGAAACCCATCTGGAAACCCGCCTTAACGCCATCACCGAGGTTGGTGTCACCGTCACCCATAAGGACGGCACCACCGAGGAGATCGCCGCCGACAGCGTGATTCTGTCGGTGGGTTACGTCCCCGCCCCTGTGGCGAAAAAGGGCGTGCACATCGTAGGCGACGCCGACAAGGTGGGCAACCTGCGCAGTGTTATCTGGGGCGCCTGGGATGTTTGCATGAAGCTGTAAGCTTAGGGAGAAAACATCATGGACGAGAAACAGCGCTTTCAGTGGGAGGTTCGCCCCTGCCCCCAGCCACAGAATGTGGTCCGGGGCAGCACCTGCCGCATCACGGTGCTGGAATCCCGGCTGATCCGGTTAGAATACGCCCCCAACGGTGTCTTTGAGGACCGGGCAAGCCAGATGGCCTTTTATCGGGACTTTCCCCTCTGTGATTTTACAAGCACCAATACCGACGGCATTTTGCAGCTTAAGACCGAGCATTTGCTGATCCGCTGCCGGGACGGCGAACCCTTCAGCCCGGAGAGCCTTTCTATCCGGCTTCTGCAGGAGCCGGGTGCCACATGGCATTACGGCGATGACATCGATGATCTGGGCGGCACTGCCCGGACACTGGACGGCACCTGCGGCCCTTGCCCC
>JAZNED010000063.1:0-2507 GCA_045588425.1 Acutalibacteraceae bacterium | reverse complement strand
AGACCGCTTGGCCCCCGACTTGATGCACCACGGCGTTTTTTGTGTGTGAAAGGGAGAGGAAGAGTGAAAAGGAGAAGGACTTTACACTACGATAGCGTCGAATCCGGCGGCTTTTAGGCGAGTCATCATGGCGATGGCGTTCTCTTTTTTGGCGTAAGCACCCACCTGCACCCGATAGAGGGCGGCGGCACTGGATACACCCTTGGGGATGTAGGTGACATCCAGCAGTTCACACAGAGCTTGTACCGTTTCCTCCGCCATCTGCTCCATGCCGCCGCCGTGGAACCACTTACAATCCTCTGCGTTATCGTGGAAGAACAGCTCGTCATACAGACAGGGCATTTTGGTAGCGCGAATTTCGTATAGGTCGGTGCGGGTGCGTATCTTGTGGGTGCTGATGCTCTTACGATACTTCCCGATGACGGCGGCTTTCTTCTCACTGTCGGCATTCGGCCAGCACAGCGTCAGGCTGTAGCGACCACCGCCGGCATTGGTGTGCGCCACGTAGTAGAGATCTGCTCCCCAGGCGTTAGCCTCAGCCACCCGCTGTTGCATGGCGGCGTTGCCTACGGCGGTGGTGTAGCCCCGCTTGACCATCACACCCAATTCCTTCATGCGGCTCTCCACCAAATCCATATAGGCCTTGCAGTGAACGTTTTCGCCGCATTGACCGGGACATTTAGTGGGGTTGTCGTATTGGTGGGCGGCGGCGGAAAGATAGAGTTTTTTCGCCATTAGTTGGTCACCTCCACCTCCGGTAGACCGCCGATGCTGGTTAACAGGGACAGAACCCCTGCCAGCAGAGAGGTGGAGCCTACCATCAGCCAATTAACCTCAGCCATCACGGCGGTAGTGCCGATGGTGGCAACAGCCGTCTGTGCCACCGTTTTGGTGGCACGCACCAAGGCGGCTTTCCACCACAATTTTCCGTTTTTCAGCATACTCTTTACTCCTTTCATCATTGTAGCCCCAGTTGGACGGCGACGTAGGCAATCAACGCCCCCACCGCCGCCAGAATGGCTTTTTCGATTATACTGTCCCACCGTTTGGCGGGTTTCATCGTGATGTTTTTGACATCACTTTTAATCTCCTTGAGATCCGTGTCCATATCGCTTTGCTTTTGGGCAATCGTCGCCACCGACTGAATGAGATCCTTTATATCTTTTTGACGTTTCTCCATGGCGGTCAGGCGGCGATCGTATTCCCTGTGTTGTTCTTTCATCGTGGCGGCAAAGCGCTCAAACTCTGCTTCGGTCATGCGATACTCTCCATCTCATAGGTGGTATTCGTGAGAGTCAACGTTTGCATTTTTTCCATTTAACCGTCACTCCTTACCAAGTAAAACTGTCCACCCAGTCGCCGCCGTAGTTTTCGTCGGGTTTTGCACCGATTTTGACACATTTCACGGTGTGGGTTGCTCGGTCAACGATAAAACTGTTCAGCGACAGCTTGTCCTCATCTTCGGTGCGGTCCAGCGAAATATCCCATCGCTTGCTCGGTGTGGTGCAGTTCACCAGCACATAGTTCAAACCGCCCACGTTGTTGTAGGCATCAATGTGAGCGTGACCGCTGAAATGACCGATAAACTCTCTCGTTCCCTGCTCTGCGAAATCGCCGGTACCGGTGGCAAAGGCTTCGCACAAAGCGCGCAGGTTGGGGTTGCTCGTTCCTCTATTTTCAAAGTTTTCCGCTTGAAAAGGAGGAATGTGCGACACCATCATAACCGCCCAACCCTCGTCAACGCGCAATGCGACGTCTTTAATCCATGCCATTTGGTTGGGTGAGAATACGCCGATATAGCGGAATTGCGATTTGGTCGAAGTGAGGATGTCGTAGTTTGCGTTGTTTTCGGAAGTGTTCAAACAGACCATACGGATTTTCTGCGTAGGGAAATCCACGTAGTAATACCCTCCGTAAGGGTGGGCGGGGTCTGTCACCATACCGTATTTCTCGCCTCTTGCGTTGGCGTGGAGGTAAAACTCTTTGTCGGTGAGACGGTATTCAGGGATGTTCTCCGTAACCCCCTCATTGGTGTCGTGGTTGCCTTTCACCGCATACACGGGGCATCTCGCGTGCTTCTCTGCCATCTCGACGACTTCGTCTATCAACGATAAGGCGGTAGCTTTATCGTAATAATCAACGATAAGGTCGCCGCCCAACATAACGAAATCGTGGTTTACCAGTTTCGCCCACGCCGAGGATGCCTCCACATTTTTTAGAATGTTGGTATGCGAGGCTTGGCTGGTGATCAAGTGAATATCTGCCAGCATCGCAAAAGTCAAGGCGTTGGCTTCTTGGGTGTTGTAGTATTCGGGTCTTGCCTCCTCGATGTTGTCAATGTAGTACGGCTCCAACACGGGATAAGCCGTGCCGGTCTGTGCTACATCGCCGATAGGCAAGTTGCAAACGGACTCTTCAAGGTCAGCCACTTTGCTCTCCAACGTCGACACCTTGCCAATCAAACCCTTATCTTCGCCACCGTCCTCACCACTATCCTCGGGGGTCAA
>JAZNED010000062.1:0-14797 GCA_045588425.1 Acutalibacteraceae bacterium | reverse complement strand
GTCAAAGTCTTGCTAATTTCCATTCAGAACATCTCCTAGGGTAGTACAAGACACCTTAATCCGTTTTAGAAAGAGGGTCTTATCTACAAAATAATAATATCAAATGAACCCTCTTTCTAAAATCGAAGACCTAAAAGCGAGTAGATTTTGTGGGGGTTTCATTCTATTTGGATGAAGCAAGGCTGTATGCCTTGCGAGAACAAATAGGGTGAAAGACACCAAAATACACCGCTTTTAGGCGGGTTGGAGGTGCCTTGTGCTACCCTATTTACTCAAAGTCGGCGCCCAGTTGCAGGGCGGTGCGGTTGACATCCAGCAGATTGGCCTTGCGGGCGGAGATCACCTTGCCCAGGGTGGCGGTGATGCTCTCGGGGTCGTACTCGCCCAACACGGACAAGAGCTTGCCCACGATGATCATATTCGCCAGGTTGCCCAGACCGTTGTCCGCCGCCATCTTGGTGGCGGGGATATAGTAGGTGGTGACGTCGGTGCGCTCCACCTTACGCTCGATGAGGGTGGAGTCGGCAAAGATGATGCCGCCGGGGGCAACGGCAGACTCGAACTTATCCAAAGAGGGCAGGTTCATGGCCACCAACACATCGGGACGGGTGACGATGGGAGAGCCCACCGGCTCGTCGCTCAAAATGACGCTGCAGGAGGCGGTACCGCCGCGCATCTCAGGGCCGTAGGAGGGCAACCAGCTGACCTGACGATCCTCCATCAAGCCTTTGTAGGCGAGGAACTTACCGGCGAACAGGATACCCTGACCGCCGAAACCGGAAAACAAATACTGGGTCTGGCTCATTTGGCGTCCTCCTCTGCAGTTTTATCCTTATACACGCCCAAGGGGTAGTAGGGCAACATATTCTCCTCCAACCAAGTGAGGGCATCCTTCGGCGTCAAACCCCAGTTGGTGGGACAGGTGGAAACCACCTCGACCAGGGAGAAACCCTTGCCGTCGATCTGGTTCTGGAAAGCCTTCTTGATGGCCTTCTTCGCCTTACGGATGTTGGCCACGTTATTGACGGTGACACGCTCCAGATAGGTAGCGCCCTCCAGCTCGGACAGCATCTCGCACACCCGGATGGGATAGCCGCAGTGGTTGACGTCACGGCCGTAGGGGGAGGTCTGGGTGACCTGACCGGGCAGAGAGGTGGGAGCCATCTGACCGCCGGTCATACCGTAAATGGCGTTGTTGACGAAGATGATGGTGATATTCTCGTTGCGGGCGGCGGCGTGTACCGTCTCCGCCATACCGATGGAAGCCAGGTCGCCGTCACCCTGATAGGTAAAGACGATGTTCTTCTCGGGATCAGAACGCTTCACACCCGTGGCCACAGCAGGGGCACGGCCGTGAGCGGCCTCGATCATATCGCAGTTGAAATAGTCGTAGGCCATAACCGAGCAACCAACAGGGGCGATACCGATGGTGCGACCCTCGATACCCAATTCGTCAATGACCTCCGCCACCAGACGGTGGATGATGCCGTGGGTGCAACCGGGGCAATAGTGCATCGGCGCATCGGTCAGGGCATGGGGTTTCTCAAAAACAACAGCCATTAACGAACACCTCCGTTCTCGTTCTCATTAATCAAGTTAATAACCGACAGCACCTCGTCAGGCGAGGGGATAATGCCGCCGGTATGCTTACACAGCACAACCTTTTTCTTGCACTCGGTGGCGAGCTTAATGTCCTCGATCATCTGACCCATGGACAGCTCCACCGAAATAAAAGCTGTCACTTTGTCTGCGGCGGCCTTAAAAGGAGCCACGGGGAAAGGCCACAGGGTGATGGGACGGATCATACCCACCTTGATGCCCTGCTTGCGGGCCTCGTTGATGGCGTTCTTCGCCACACGGGAGGCGATACCGAAGGCAGCGACGCAGATCTCGGCATCCTCCATCAGATATTCTTCCCACATCGGCTCATCGCGCTCGATATAGGCGTAGCGCTGGAAGCGCTCGATGTTGGTGCGCTCCAAAGCTTCAGGCTGGAGGTACAGCGAGTTGACGATATTATGCTCACGAGCCATATCGGTGCCGTTGGTGGCCCAGGGTTTCTCCACCTTCTCCGGCTCGGGGAAATCCAGAGACACCGGCTCCATCATCTGACCCATGGTACCGTCCGCCAAAATCATGGCGGTCATACGATATTTGTCTGCCAAGTCAAAACCCTTTACAGTCAAAGAAGCCATCTCCTGCACGGATGCAGGGGCTAAAACGATCATACGATAGTCGCCGTGACCGCCGCCGCGGGTGGCCTGGAAATAGTCGGACTGGCTGGGCTGAATACCGCCCAGACCGGGGCCACCGCGCTGAATATTGACGATCAGGCAGGGCAGGTCGGCACCGGCCATATAGGACAGACCCTCGGCCTTCAGGGAGATTCCGGGGCTGGAGGAGGAGGTCATCACGCGCTTGCCCGTAGCGGACACGCCGTACACCATGTTGATGGCGGCAACCTCACTCTCGGCCTGCAGGAAGCAACCGCCGATCTTGGGCATCTTCTTAGCCATATAGGCGGCGATTTCGGTCTGGGGAGTGATGGGATAACCGAAATAGTGCCGGCAACCGGCGCAGATCGCCGCCTCGGCGATGGCCTCGTTACCCTTCATCAATACTTTTTCTGCCATATCACTCACCTCATCTTTCCACAGTAATGACGCAGTCGGGACACATCATCGCGCAAGCGGCGCAACCCACACAAGCGGCCTCGTCGGTCAGCTCAGCGGGGTGGTGACCCTTCTTGTTGATCTTGTCGGCGGCCAACACGAGCAGGTTCTTGGGGCAAGCGTCCACGCACAACCCGCAGCCCTTGCAACGGTCGGTCTTAAATGTCAGTTTTGCCATTGAAATTACCTCTTTTCCTTAAAAGGGTTTATTGTTTTGCAACGTTAAGGGGAACAAATCGGAAATCTGTCCCTCTAATTCGGCATACAGCCGCTCGTCCACCGTGGTGGCCACCAGCGGCAGGTCGGCGGCCTGTGCCAATGCATTGGCGTAGGCCATAGAGTCCAGCACGTCCTGCGCCGTGGTCTCGGCGCCGATGTTGGAATTGTTCACGATACCGCTAAAACGCAGTTTAGACGCCGCCTCAATCTCACGCAGCACCTCAATGGTGGAGGGGACGTCGGGGGTCATAGGGCGATAGCGGTTGACCACCAAATACATCGCGTAGCTATCCTCTGCCGTGATGGCAGGAGCCAAGCGCCCCAGCACCATGGCACCGCTGTCGTCGCCGCCCACGTCAATCACCACACGGTGGCTCTTGTCATCGGTGATGGCGTACAAATCGGGAGGCAGGCTGGGGATATCTACGTTGGAATTGGCAAAGCGGGAGCAAATCAGGCGGATGCCTGCCGCATCAAAGGAGGCGGCGGAATCCAAAGTGCGGAAATAGGGATTGACGATATCCAAATCCGCCACGGTCACCTTTTCGCCGGTCTTGGCCATCGCCAAGGCGAGGTTGACGGCGACGTTGGTTTTACCCGTGCCGTAGTGACCGCAGAGAATGGTAATGCGTTTTTGATTGGTCAGCATAGAATCACATCCTTACAGCTTGTTGCGCTGAATCTTGCCGCTGACCGTCTTGGGCAGGCTGTCCTTAAACACCACGATACGAGGATACTTGTAAGGGGCGGTGTGCTCCTTGACGTAGTTCTGAATCTCTTTCTTCAGCTCCTCGGTGGGCTCGGTGCCGTCCACCAGCACGATGGACGCCTTGACCACCTGTCCGCGCACCTCGTCGGGGGCGGCAGACACGCCACACTCCAGCACGTAAGGCAGTTCCATAATGACCGACTCGATCTCGAAGGGCCCGATTCGATAGCCGGAGGACTTGATCACGTCGTCCACACGACCCACGTACCAATAGAAACCGTCCTCGTCCATCCAGGCGGTGTCGCCGGTATGGTAGTAGCCGTCGTGCCACACCTCGGCAGTCTTGTCGGGAGCGCCGTAGTAGCCGGTGAACAGACCGCAGGGAGCGCCGTCCTTCACGTTCACCACAATCTCGCCCACCTCACCCATAGGCACGGGGTTGCCGTCGGGGTCGACAATAGACACGTCGTAGATGGGAGCGGGCTTACCCATAGAGCCAATCTTATGAGAAGCACCCACCATATTGCCCACAATCATCGTAGACTCGGTCTGACCGAAGCCCTCGATGATCTGCAGGCCGGTAGCCTTTTCGAATTGGCGATACACCTCGGGGTTGAGTGCCTCGCCGGCGGTGGTCATATGCTTGACAGAAGAGAAATCGTATTTGGAGATATCCTGCTTGATCATCATACGCAGCATGGTGGGCGGTGCGCAGAAGGTGGTGATGCCGTACTTGGCAAACATGGGCAGGATGTCCGCCGCGTCAAAGCGGTCGAAGTCATACACGAAGGTCGCCGCCTCGCACAGCCACTGGCCGTACAGCTTACCCCACATCGCCTTAGCCCAACCGGTGTCGGAGATGGTGAAGTGCAGGCCGTCGGGGTCCACGTTGTGCCAATAGCGGGCGGTGTGGAAATGACCCAGCGCGTATTTATAGTTATGTGCCGCAATCTTGGGATAGCCCGTGGTGCCGGAGGTAAAGAACATCAGCATCAGGTCGTCGCCACCGGGGGCATCCTTCGTGCGATTGTAGTGGGTGGAGTACAGGGTGTACTCCTCGTCAAAGGTGCGCCAGCCCTCACGAGAGCCGTTCACCATCAGTTTATGTTGCAGGGTGGGGCATTTTGCCGCCGCCAGTTCCACCTGCGCCGCCACGTCGCCATCGGCGGTACACAGCACCGCGCTCACGCCTGCGGCGTTAAAGCGGTACTCCAGATCGTGCTCCAACAGCTGATTGGGAGCGGGGATGGCAATGGCGCCCAGTTTGTTAAGACCCAGCATAGCGAACCAGAACTGGTAGTGACGCTTGAGAATCAGCATCACGCGGTCGCCCTTCTTAATACCCAAGGACTTGAAGTAGTTGGCACACTGGTTAGAGGCCTTCTTCATATCCTTAAAGGTGAAGCGGCGTTCCTCGTGATCGCGGGAGACGTGCATCATCGCCAGTTTGTCAGGCTCCTTGGCAGCCAGCTCGTCCACCAGATCGAAAGCAAAATTGAAATGCTCGGTATTCTTGAAGGTAATGGAGGTGGGAGTGCCGTTTTCGTTCTCCTCCACGTCGATGAAGTTCTTGTAAATACGGCCGCTGTCGTCCCGCTTGTCGGCAGGCAGATCCACGATCGCCTTAGTGGGCTCCAATTCGGGGATGGGCTCGCCGGTGGGGTTCAGCACGATGGCGTAGAACACGCAATCCTGACCGCCGACGGCGATCATACCGTGGGGGGTCTCGGAATCGAAGTAGATGCTGTCACCGGGGCCGAGAATCTCGCGGTGCTCACCGATCTGCACCATCAGCTGACCTTCCAGCACCAGATCCAGCTCCTGACCATCGTGGGAGGTCAGCTCGATGTCCTGCTGCTGGGCGGCGGGGTCATAGACACTGCGCACGTACAGCGGCTCGGCAATACGATTCTGGAAGGCGTAAGCCAGATTGTAGTAAGTCATGCCGTGAGCCTGAGCGATCTGCTGTCCCTGACCACGACGGGTGACGGTGAAGGATTTCAGCTTAGGGCTGTAACCCTCGATGATATCGGTGACATTGACGTTCAGCGCCGACGCACAGCGGTAGATAAAAGCGAAGTTTAAGTCGCTCTTACCCGTCTCACACTGCAGGTATTCCTCTACGGATACGCCGGTCTTGCCCGCCATATCCTCGGGGGTGTAGCCCACGATCTCGCGCAGTTCGCGGATACGGGCGGCCATTTCTTGAATCTTGTAATCCAATGCGGTAATGGGTTCCATACCAAATCTCCTATCCGGGAGCGGGTGTAAAAGAAAAACACTCGTCCCAAAGTTTGTTGACTTTGAGACGAGTGTGTGTAAACAAATACAGCACCCGCGGTACCACTCAAATTGCGATCTTACGATCGCCACTCTTCGAGGTCAAACAACCTCTATGCCTTTACGTAGCATACACGGGAGGATTCTACTCACCTGACGGCTTTCTTTCCTCCGGCTCAGAAGCTACAAACAGAAATCTTGTCCCGACAGCTCACACCAACCGCTGTCTCTCTGGGGAGACGCTGATATCTGCCCTCTTCGTCAATGCCTTTACAATTAAATTGTTAGTGGTATTTTAGCACAGTAAAGCCTTGTTGTCAACCCTTTGGAAAATTTTACAGCTTGTTTCTTTGAATCTTACCGCTGATGGTCTTAGGCAGGCTGTCGCGGAACTCCACCACACGGGGGTATTTGTAGGGGGCGGTATGCTCCTTGACGTAGTTCTGAATCTCCTTTTTCAGCGCGTCGTTGCCCTCGGTGCCGGCGGTCAGCACGATGGATGCCTTAACCACCTGACCGCGCACCTCATCGGGTACAGCGGAAACACCGCACTCCACCACGTAGGGCAGCTCCATAATGACACTCTCAATCTCAAACGGCCCAATGCGGTAACCGGAGGACTTGATGACATCGTCCACGCGGCTGACGTAGAAGAAGTAGCCGTCCTCATCACGCCAAGCGGTATCGCCGGTGTGATACAGACCGTCGTGCCAAGCGGCAGATGTCTTTTCGTCGTCCAAATAATACTCCTTGAACAGACCGCAAGGAACGGCATCACTGGTGCGGATGACGATCTCGCCCGTTTCACCGGCGGCGACGCTGTTGCCGTCGGCATCCACCACGTCGATGTCAAACTGGGGACTAGCCTTACCCATAGAGCCGATCTTGGGGGTGGTACCCACCAAATTGGCGATAGCCAGGGTGGTTTCGGTCTGACCGAAGCCTTCCATAATCTCCAGACCGGTGGCCGCCTTAAACAGCTTGTGCACCTCGGGATTGAGTGCCTCACCGGCGGTGGTCATGTGATGGATGGAGGATAAATCGTATTTGGACAGATCGCCACGAATCAGCATACGCAGCATGGTGGGCGGCGCACAGAAAGTGGTGATGTTGTACTGAGCGAACATGGGCAAGATGTCCTTCTCGTCAAAGCGGTCAAAGTCGTAGACAAACACCGCACCCTCGCACAGCCACTGGCCGTAGAGTTTACCCCACAGGCTCTTGCCCCAGCCGGTATCAGAGATAGTCAGATGCAGACCGTCCCGCTCACAGCAATGCCAATACTTGGCGGTGACGTAGTGACCCAGCGCATAGGTGTGCTTGTGGGCCGCCATCTTGGGGTTGCCGGTGGTGCCGGAGGTGAAGAACATCAGGGCGGTATCCTCGCCGCAGGAGGCGTCGGCAGGACGCACAAACTTGCGAGAGAACAGGCCAAACTCGGCGTCGAAATCCCGCCAGCCGTCCCGCTTGCCGCCCACCATGATTTTGGTGATGGGGCGGTTCAGCGTAGCGGCGGCTGCAGCGGCAATATCCGCCGTGTCGCCGTCGGCGGTGCAGACGATGGCGGTGACGCCTGCCGCCTCATAGCGGTAGGCGAAGTCATGCTCCTTGAGCTGATTGGTGGCGGGGATAGCCACCGCACCCAACTTGTGCAGAGCAACCATAGCAAACCAGAACTGATAGTGGCGCTTGAGCACCAGCATCACACGGTCACCCTTTTTAATGCCCAGGGAGGTAAAATAGTTGGCACACTGATTGGAATAGTGTTTCATCTCGCGGAAGGTGAAACGACGCTCGGTCTTGTTCACGTCCAGATGGAGCATCGCCAGCTTGTCGGGATATTTTTCTGCAATACCGTCCACGATGTCAAAGCCAAAGTTGAAGGTGTCGGTGTTCTTAAACTGAATGGACTGCAACGCACCGTTTTTGTCCTCCACCGTGTCCACAAAGCGCTCACACACCAGTTCCTCGGAGGATTTGGCGGTAACGATGCTTTGGCGTACCTCCTGCTCAGCGGTTTCCTCACCGGGCAACACCACGGCGCAGAACACGCAGTCCTCGCCGTCCACGGCGATCATACCGTGAGGAGTGGAAGAATTGTAATAGATGCTGTCGCCCTCGCCCAAAATCTCGATGTGATCGCCGATCTGCACCTTCAGCTTACCACTAATGACCAGATCAAACTCCTGACCGCTGTGGGTGGCGAGGTGAATGGGCTTATTGACCAACGAGGGGTCGTATTCGTACCGCACCCAGTAGGGCTCGGCAATCTTATTGCGGAATTTAGGCGCCAAATGGGCGATGTCGATGCCATCCTCCTTGGCGGTCTGCTGACCCTGCCCCTTGCGGGTGACGGTGTAGGAGGTCAGCAAGTTGGAACTGCGACCCTCCAGCAGGTCGGTCATATCTAAATCAAAGGCCAAGGCGCACTTGTGAATAAAACTAAAGGGGAAATCCACCGTGCCGGACTCATAAGTCTCGTACTCAGCCACAGTGACGCCGGTTTTAACAGCCATTTCGGCGGTGGTCCATTCCAAAATCTCGCGCATCTCGCGGATACGCACCGCCACCTCTAATAGCTTCAGATTGTCATTTGCCATACTCACAACTCCTCATAAAACGCAGAAAGCGCCCGTCTCGATTGAGACGGGCGCCTAAAGCACTCGCGGTACCACTCAATTTGCGGACAAGTCCGCCACTCTGCGGAGTCTATCAACTCCTCGACCTTGACGCAGTCATCACGGAAACGGCTACTACCCACAACGGGATTCACCGTTTCGGCTCGGAAGGGATGGGTCACTGAACAGCGCAACTACCGATTCGCACCAACCATCGGCTCTCTGAAAATTACAACCACTCGACCGTCTTCGTCACAGCCTTTGTTCATTTTATGGTATCATAGCATAGGAATTCCGTTTTGTCAACACTTTAAAGCAAAAAAGTAATTAGAAATCCACCTTAATGGGGATGTTGTTCTTCTTGCTCTTGAAAGGAATCCGCTTCTCCACCTTGCTCACCAAACGCAGCAAACGCTTTTCGGTGCGGATGATGAGGGCCAGGGTGATCACAACCGTGATCAAAGTCAACAGCACAATCCAAAACACTTTTTTCGAACTTTTCTTATTCTCCATACAGGCACACGCTCCTTTTATTTACAGTATAGAAAATTCCACACTTTTCGTTCCATTTTATTATAATATGTCCACCGTGTCTTGTCAATGCGTAATTATTTGGTTTTCAATTTTTGCGGTAATCATTACAACGTTTGACATTTGCGTAATGACTCGTTATAATATATAGTGAAAAAATATTCATTCAAAAAGGGGAACCCTTATGCTGCAACTCAACAACATCGTCAAAATGTACGCCGCCGGCGACAATGCGGTACAAGCGTTGAACGGAGTCAGTCTCAACTTCCGTCACAACGAGTTTGTATCCATTCTCGGTCCTTCCGGCTGCGGCAAGACCACCCTGCTGAACATCGTGGGCGGTTTGGACCGCTACACTGCCGGCGACCTCATCATCAACGGCAAATCCACCCACAATTTTAAAGACCGCGACTGGGATACCTATCGCAACCACACCATCGGCTTTGTGTTTCAAAGCTATAACCTCATTCCCCACCAAAGCGTTTTACAAAACGTGGAGTTGGCACTGACCCTCTCCGGCGTGAAGAAGGCAGAGCGCCGTCGTCGTGCCAAAGAGGCATTGGAAAAGGTGGGTCTGGGGGATCAACTGCGCAAAAAGCCCAGCCAGCTGTCCGGTGGCCAAATGCAGCGCGTGGCCATTGCCCGCGCCTTGGTCAACGACCCTGCCATCATCCTGGCGGATGAGCCTACCGGTGCTTTGGATACCGAAACCAGCGTGCAGGTCATGGACCTGCTCCAGGAGGTGGCGCAGGATCGCCTGGTGGTGATGGTCACCCACAACCCCGAACTGGCGCAGGAATATTCCACCCGCATCATCCGCATGCTGGACGGTAAGATCATCGACGACAGCGCTCCCCTCAGCGAGGCAGAGATAGAGGCCGAAAAGGAACTGGAACAGACCGCCATCGCCGCCGGCAACCGCAAGCAACGTCGACGGGAGAAAAAGCCATCTATGTCCTTCGCCACCGCTTTTGGTCTGTCGCTGAAAAACCTGTTCACCAAAAAGGGACGTACCACCCTTACCGCCTTTGCAGGCAGTATCGGTATCATCGGTATCGCCCTGATCAGCGCCGTGTCCAATGGTATGACCACCTACATCGACGCGGTGCAGGAAGACACCCTGTCCTCCTACCCCATCACACTGGAAGCTACCCACACGGATATGAGCACCCTAATGGCCACCTTTATGGGCAGTGCCACCTCCTCCGGGGATCATGACAAGGACGCGGTGTACCAAAAGGCGATGATGTATGAACTCATCAACTCGCTGAATAACCGCCAGACCACCGAAAACGACCTAAAGGCGTTTAAGGCGTATCTGGAAGAGCAGATGAAAAATACCTCTGAAAATAACGAACTGCGAGAAGCCATCAACGGCATCCGCTACGGCTATGCTCTGGATATGATGGTGTATACCAAAAACGTGGATGGTACCATCCAGCGCTCCGACACCGAAGAATTGCTGATGGATCTGATGGTGGAGCATTTGGGCATGGATATGTCCGGTTTTATGTCCATGGGCGAGTCCTACGGCTTCGGCAGTATGATGAGCATGGGCAACCAGCTGTGGCAGGAAATCCTCCCCGGCAAGGACGGCGAACTCATCAATCCTCTGCTGAAAAACCAGTACGATATCATCGACGGCGGCCGTTGGCCTGCCGCCTATAATGAAGTCGTGCTGGTGGTAGACGAAAATAACGAGATCGACGATATGACCCTGTACGCGCTGGGTCTGAAATCCAAGGCAGAAATGGATGCCCTGTCCGAAGCCTCTAAGAATCAGCACACCATCGAAATCGAGGAAAAGCGCTGGACCTATGAGGAAATCCGCGCTATGGAATTCCGCGTGGTATTCCCCTATAATTGCTATACCTACGACCAAGCCACCGGCCTGTACACCGATGTGCGCGTGGACAAATCCGGCAGCGACAACCTGCTGGGTCTGCAGATGCTGTACGACAACGCTATGCCTCTGAAGGTCACCGGTATCATCCGTCCCAAGGAGGAGGCGACTGCCACCATCCTCACCGGCAACATCGCCTACACCTCCGCCCTGACCGCCCACATCATCACCGAGGGCCAGAACGCCCCCGTGGTGAAGGCGCAGATGGCCAACCCCGACGTAGACGTCACCACCGGCTTGCCCTTCAAACCCACCACCAACGCCATTGCCGCCGATCAGTTTGCCGACTATCTGGCGGATTTGGACGTGGACACCAAGGCCAAGATTTGGACGGTATATCAGGCCTCCATTTCCCCCGAAAAGCTGGCCGAACTGGTGGATCCTATGATGGAAGCCACCCCCCTCGAGCAGATGAAAGCGACCCTGCAGGCGATGACCGCCCAGATGGATCCCCAGACCGCCGCCATGCTGGCCAATTTGGACGACGAGGGCGTGCGCACCTATTACCGCACCATCCTCGAAAAGCAGGAAACCGCCAAATACGCCATGGGCCAGCAGATGAAATACGCCCAGATGGAGCCGGCTGCCATTGCCGCCGAGCTGGAGGCGGAACAGAAGAACCTCACTGACAAGGAGCGTATGAATCTCTACAAGGCCGCCGAATTCCTGCTGTACGTAAACAAGCTGGACCAGCACGGCAAAGCCAATGCCTACGTAGACATTCTGGTGGCGGACAAAATCGCGGCGATGGAGGAAAATATCAGCCGTATGTCCCACGAGGATTTGGTTGCCTTTATCGAAAGCCTGCTCTCCTCCGGCACCCTGCAGATCCCCGGCGACTATCAGCAGTACGTGGAGCAGTTGTTGCAAAAGAATGAGGACGACCTGAAAGAAACCTGCATCGGCCTCATCCGCAGCGACGTGATGCAGACCCAGGCTACCACCCGCGCAGACGTGCTGCAGGACTTGGCGGATCAGGGTCTTGCCACCCCCGAAGCGCAGGCAGCCGCACTCGACCGCTTGATCGGCACCTATACCAAAGAGCAATTCATCAACTACTACGACAACGTGTTGGCCTTCTCCGATACCACCTACGAGGATAATTTGGTTACCCTCGGCAAGTTGGATTTGGATAGCCCCGCCAGCATCAACATCTACGCCTCCTCCTTCGAGAACAAGGACATCATTCAGGCGGCGATCGACGACTACAACAAGGGCAAAGACGAGCTGGAGAAAATCGTGTACACCGACTACATCGGTCTGATGATGTCCTCGGTGACCACCATCATCAACGCCATCTCCTACGTGCTCATCGCCTTTGTGGCCATCTCGCTGATCGTGTCCTCCATTATGATCGGTGTCATCACCCTCATCTCGGTGCAGGAGCGCACCAAGGAGATCGGTATCCTCCGCTCCATCGGTGCTTCCAAACGCAACGTATCCAGTATGTTTAACGCCGAAACGGTGATCATCGGCTTCTCGGCGGGTCTGCTGGGTGTGCTGGTCACCTATCTGCTGTGCATCCCCATCAATTTCATTCTCCACGCCCTCACCGACATCCCCAACCTGAAGGCCATTCTGCCCTGGCAGGTAGCGGTGATTCTGGTGATCATCAGCGTGGTGCTGACCTTGTTTGCGGGTATCATCCCCTCCCGCTCCGCGGCAAAGAAGGATCCTGTTGTGGCGCTGAGAACGGAGTAATCCCGATATAGAAAAACAGCCTGTGGCAAACGCCACAGGCTGGTTTTTATGCCGCCGGGGTTTGCTCGGCCACCGTTTCGGCAGTGGCAAGCATATTCTCGGCAAAGATGCCGTAGCCGTGGGTGGGATCGTCCACAAACACGTGGGTGACCGCACCCACCAGCTTACCGTTTTGGATGATGGGGCTGCCACTCATCCCCTGTACGATGCCGCCGGTTTTTGCCAGCAAGGTTTTGTCCACCACCCGAATCACCAAATTGCGGGAGGATTCCACTCCACCGTACCGCACCTTTTCAATCTCTACGTCATACAGTTGCGGGCGGGTACCGTCCACGGTGCACAGAATTTGGGCATAGCCCGCTGTCACCTGTTGACGGTGGGCCACCGCCATGGTCTGCCACCCAAAGGGATAGACGCTTAAACTGCCATACAGGCCGTTGTCGTTGTTTTTCTCCAGTACGCCCCAACTGCCGGCGTCAAAACTACCCTTGAGTTCGCCGGGTTTTCCCGCCTTGCCCTTGGTAATGCCGAAAATGCGGGCAGGCACGATCTCACCACCGGACAGCGACATCCGCGCACCGGTGTCCACGTCGCACACCGCGTGACCTAAACCCGCGAAGGTGCCAACCACAGGATCGTAGAAAGTCAAGGTGCCAATGCCTGCGGCGCTGTCCCGCACCCACAGGCCGGCGCGATAACCCTCCTCCCCCGCCGCCTTGACAGGGGTGAAGGCGGCATCAAACGCCACCCCATCCCGCTCCAAACGCAGGGTGATTTTTTTACCGTCACAGCCACCAATGAGGGCGCTCACCTCATCGCCGGTGTTCACCGCCTTGCCGTTGACCGCCAAAATGGTATCCCCCACGCACACCCCCGCCGCCGCGGCAGGGTTGACTTTGCCGGCGGCGGTGTCCACGTCGGAAAGCCCCACCACCAATACACCCTTGGTATACAGTTTAATGCCAAACGGTGTGCCGCACACCATCACCACCGTATCCTCCGTAACGGTGACGGTCACGTCTTTGACAGGAAATACGCCGCCCAGTGTCAACCGTGTGCGGTACTCACCGCCCGCAGGAATTACGGAGGCACGCACCGTATCTCCCTGTGCGGTGGGGGGACGGCTTTGAATCCAATCGCCGATTTGCACCTGTTGCCCGTAACTGACGGTGAAACGGTCGGGGAGCATTCGCTCCATATACCCCACCACGCCGAAAAGCAAAGCACAAGAGAGCGTCAATAACCACCAAACACATCGAAAAAGAACACGCACATACATCACCTCACTTTGTTCGTGTTCGCAGTTATTGTATCCGACAACACGCTGTTTTGAGGTGGAAATTCGATCGGTTTTTGTCAGTTTTCGCATTGGTAATTTACGGCGGCAACCATTCCCACGCTGAAAAAGCGCCATATGGCAACAATAAAAAAAGAAAAATCCCGACGGCAAAGCCGTCGGGATTTTGTAGCCTTGTTTCAGCAGAGAATTACATCTCGGCGAAGTACTTGATGGTGCGGACCATCTGGCTGGTGTAGGAGTTCTCGTTGTCGTACCAGGACACGACCTGCACCTGATAGGTGTCGTCGTCGATCTTAGCGACCATGGTCTGGGTAGCATCGAACAGAGAACCGTAGCGGATGCCGATGATGTCGGAGGACACGATCTGATCCTCGTTGTAGCCGTAGGACTCGGAAGCGGCAGCCTTCATAGCGGCGTTGATGCCGTCCTTGGTGATGTCCTTGCCCTTAACAACGGCAACCAGCAGAGTGGTGGAACCGGTGCAGGTGGGCACGCGCTGAGCAGAGCCGATCAGCTTGCCGTTCAGCTCGGGGATAACCAGGCCGATAGCCTTGGCAGCGCCGGTGGAGTTGGGAACGATGTTCTGAGCGCCGGCACGGGCACGACGCAGGTCGCCCTTGCGGTGGGGGCCGTCCAGGATCATCTGGTCGCCGGTGTAAGCATGAACGGTAGTCATGATACCGGACTGGATGGCGTACTTATCGTTCAGGGCCTTGGCCATGGGAGCCAGGCAGTTGGTGGTGCAGGAAGCGGCAGAGATGATCTGGTCTTCGGCGGTCAGGGTGTTTTCGTTCACGGAGAACACGATGGTCTTCAGATCGTTGCCGGCAGGAGCGGAGATAACAACCTTCTTGGCGCCAGCGT
>JAZNED010000061.1:0-23605 GCA_045588425.1 Acutalibacteraceae bacterium | reverse complement strand
GCGGATAGATTCAAATTCATACTGATTCTCCTTTCTGTAAAAAGGTGCAATGCATTGTCCTTGATACCAGTATACAACGTATTCATCACAGGCGCAATAGCGCGGATATTGACTATTTCCGTTTGTAACTCACGCGTTGATTGAGTTGCACCTCCCCTACCCTGTCGCTCCACACAATAAGCCGTCTGCGAATCCGCAGACGGCTTATTCTTACAAAACTAATGTTACATATGAACCTGCGATGGTGTCATCCGGCATTTTTACGGGGATGATACCAAATCTATTCTTCATCCAGAGACGATGTGAGGCAACATTGTGAATATCGCAGTAGGCTCTCAATTGGTATACGTTGTCATGAATTGCTATCTCTCTGATTTCTTCGAGCATTTTTGTAGCCAAGCCATGGCGCCGAAACTTTGCAGAAAACACTTCGATTACATTGATGAACAACTCCTCTTGTTCAATGGGCGCAGGGATCTTACGCTTAAATGCCCACAGAAAGCCCACAAATATGTTGTTTTGCTCTGCTACAATCAGATAACCGCCATCACCTAAAACTGGGATAGTATGTGGATATGATGCTTTTAGTAGTTCTTTATCACTATCCGCACCTAATCGAATATGGAGCAAGTTGATCCCTCCGAATATGCATCAGTTTTTATAGATGATATCCCCTTGACACTCAACATTGCCACCGATCTGCCAACATTCGACATTGCCACCACAGGTTACACTACCCATAATGTTGCCGCCGCACGTAACGTTGTCGCCACAGTTGACGGATCCGTTGATGGCGCCACCACAGGAGACGTTGTCGCCGCACATAACTGCACCACTGATTGCGCCACCGCAGGAAAGACTATTGGCAGCATTGACAGCGCCGTTTATATCGCCTCGACAGGACACGCTACCTTGACATTCTCGAATATCGCCGTTGATTTCGTTACATTTAATCTCGCCGTGGCCAATCACATCTCCGTTAATGCTCGCATCGCAATATAGATTTCCAAACACTTCAACTTTGAAATACTGTCTCGTGGTTTCGTTGCACTCTCTTGGAAAACCAATCTCCAAATACGTATTGGCTTCTTGCGTTTTTATGATTTTTTTGCCGATGGTTTGGAATATTCTTATCGTGTTGTCATCATTCCAAGGCAACTCTGCACAATGATCATAATGGACTTCTTTTTCAACGTTTCTGCCAAATAATTCGTCTATATATACCCCAAAGATATCTGCCAACTGCGGAATCAAACTAATATCCGGGCAACACTGTCCCGATTCCCATTTTGAAACCGACTGGTTGGTCACACCTAACGCATGAGCCAGTTGTTCTTGGGTTAAGCCTTGCTTCTTACGGTAAAAACTAATGGTTTCATTCAGCTTCAAATTATCCATAATTACCCTCCGTTCCGTTTTCTCGTAGCTACAATTTCATTATATCGGAAATAAATACCAATAATCAATAACGCAGACATTGGAATATTCCAACTTTGGGTTGGATTTCAAAAGAGTAAACAAGACGCTTGCATACCGCAAGCGGCCGTTCCATCAAATCTTCTTATCAAACCTTAACAGCGTTCCCTCATTAAGCGGTGTGGGATACGGAATACGCACCTGCATCATGGGGTGGTTGGCGCTCTCCAGAGGTTGCATATCGGCATCGTACAACGCCTCTGGCGTGAATAAAAACGGTTTCCCACCGGGTTCCAACACCTCCAGCTCATTTCCGGGGAAAAGGCGATTGCGCTGAGTAGTGATCAGATAACCATTCTCCCAGCCGTCGACGACCGCCGCTACCTCATAGGCGCGAATATAACCGCCCTGTTTTAGATGTTGAGCAGGCATACCGTAGTAGAAGCCGGTACCGTAGGGGCGATGGCTGATCTTGTTCATTTCCTCCACAACCCACGGCTCAGGCACGTAATCTACGGCAAAGTTAGACACCACATAGCCCTCCACCGCCATTTTATAGGCGTTAGCGGTCACAGCGGTATAGTAGAAAGACTTTGCGCGACCCTCGATCTTAAAGGACGCCACACCCGCCTGTGCCAGTTCTGCCACGTGTTCGATCATATTCATATCGTTGGCGCTGAATAAATAAGTACCCTCTTCCGTTTGTTCTAAGTCCATCGGCAATTCAGGTCGCGTTTCCTCTACGATGCTGTATTTCCAGCGGCAAGGCTGTGCGCACTCGCCATGATTCGCATCGCGGTTGGTCAAATAGTTAGAGATGACACACCGACCTGAAAAAGACATACAAATTGCACCGTGAACAAAGGCTTCCAGCTCCAACTCGGGCGGCGTTTTCTGCCGAATCTCGCGAATCTCATCCATAGATAACTCGCGCGCCAGTACTACGCGACGGGCACCCATGCGGTATAGAGCAGTAGCCGTGGCATGGTTCACCACACCAAACTGGGTAGACACGTGCAAAGCGCAATCGGGAGCGTATTCCTTTGCCAGCTCCATGGTGCCGATATCGCTGATAATCAGCGCATCCACGCCAATACGATTGAGGAATGTGAAATATTCAGGGATTTGATCCAGATCCTTATTTCTGGGCAAAATATTGCAGGTCACATACAACTTCTTATCCATAGAATGAGTCAGCTTGACCGCACGTTCCAATGCCTCATAGTCAAAGTTGGCACAGGCCATACGCATACCGAAAGATTGTCCCGATACATATACCGCGTCTGCCCCAAAGCGCAGAGCGGCAATCAGCCGTTCCTCGTCACCCGCCGGCGACAGCACCTCGGGTATCAAATTTGTATTCATAGCACACCTCATGTAATAAAGGCCGGGGCAGAAGCTCCGACCTTTATTGAGTTTATCCGATATCTTCGATTCCGTATTTTTTGATGACAGCCGCGTGTTCTTTCTCCGTCTTAGAGAAATACGTAATGCCAGTCTTGTAATCCGTTGCGAAGTAATAACACTTCATGATGTTTTCATCCACCGAAGGGTACAATACGGCGTTGAACGCATCTAAACCCGGATTGCAAATGGCGCCAACGGGGAATCCCTCGCGATAATACGTATTATACGCCTGTTTGAGAGTATCCGCCTCATACGAATCCCACTTAAGATCCAGCAAATAATTGGCATAGTCACGGGTGCTGCAAAGCTGCAACAAGGTAAAACCAGAGTCCTTGTCTAAACGATTATGCAACACGCGCGAAACCTTATCCATCGTCACACGGGTATCGCCTTCAGCCTGCACCATCGATGCAAAGATAACCGCCTGATCCAATGTCCAGCCATTATCTTTAATTTGGGCAATCATCTCTTTAGAAATCCTTGCCTCAAAATTCTGAAGCATGCGGTCTACAACGGTCTCGCCCAAGCTGTCCAGATAGAACTCATAGGTGTCCGGGAAAAGATAGCCTTCTAATCGATAGGCACGATTGGCGTACATTGGATCGTCTGCCTCGGTAGGAATATCCCGCACAAAATCGTAGTCAAAGTCACCATATCGAACTGCGTTAATGAAGGAATCGGCATCACAAACCCCTTTTTCCTCCAACAATTCCGCCATTTCCGGAACAGTCATACCTTCTGGGAAGGTTACCATCACAGTCTTACGCGGTGGCTTGGCCTGCATGGCGTTAACCAAGTTGGGGAATCCCATGTCAGCCTGCAGAGTAAAGGAACCCTCACGCCACTTGTTATCTAACTTCATGAAACGCACGTACCAACAGAAATAGCGCTCTGAATTGATCATTCCCTCTTTTTTGAGAATGGACGCTACTTTTTCAGTATTTGCGCCCTCCGGGATATACACCTCCGCCTCTCTGTTGTTTCGGCTGAAGCCGCCTACATCAAAGATAGCCGTAGTAATGACAGTAGCCAAAGAAACAGAAAGAATCACAACCAACAAAGCGATAATCAAACGTGTCAAACAACCACTGGGATAATGGTTTGTCTTTTCCTCATCTTCGGTTACTTTCTTATCTTCGTCAAGTGGAGAAACAATCATCTTATCGGCTGGTGCCGCGATTTCCTGTTCAACTACGGGAGGAGTTTCATCTTCAATCATCCCCTCGGCATCGGGAATATCATCCAAAGTAAAATTCATCTTAAAATGCTTAACAAAGTCATCGCGTTCCGTGCATGCGTCCTCGTTACCTTGCTCATTAAGAACACCACTATCCACCGACGTTTCGACCGTATTATCATTCACATCAGCCGTGCCGTGCATCAATGTTTTTTCCGCATTCGTAAACGCCTCAACAACATCTGCTTCAGTCACAGCGTTTTCCACGTCGGGAGTTATCTTCTTCATATCACTCATCACATCTACCCCCTTTTCAGCGCACTGTACGCCGCAAATAACTTTCGGTCACCAACAATTCAACCGGCCGATCAAAACGGCCATGCGGCAACGATCTTTGCACACATTCGCTGTAACAAATACCGACCATATTTCCCTCAAAACGAGAAAGAAAACGATCGTAATATCCTTTGCCATACCCTAAGCGATACCCACGCCAATCGTAACTAAACGCGGGCACAATACACAAACCACCATCACTCTCTTTGTAGAGGTGGTCAAGGTTTACAGCGGGTTCTAACACACCAAACATGCCAGGTGTTAATTCATCAATGGAGTCAATGTAGTAAAACTCCATGTTACGAGTATCCGGCACGCAACGCGGAACCGCAACGCGCTTGCCATCTTCTAAAGCTTGATAAATTATGCGGAACGTATCCACCTCAATTGGCGTAGACACATAAATCAATAAAATATTATTGCGCTGATACTGCCACAGACGACGCACCTGCGCCGCAATAGCCGCATCCTTTTGATCCTTTATTTCCGGCGGCATCGCTTGTCGCAGGCTACGATACTTTTGTCTCAATTCTGTCTTAATGGGACGAATATCGGTCATTGGCATTGAATACCTCCGCGAATGGTATCGGCAACATCCGTCGATACCAGATAGCGCACCAATTCCAGTGCGAAATCCACCGCCACACCGGCACCGGAAGCGGTGATAATGTTGCCATCCACAACGATGCCACTGTTGGTAACGATGGCGTTGGTCAGCTCCTGCTCAAAGCCGGGATAGCAGGTCGCCTTTTTATCGAGCAGGTACCCACCGTGACCCAAGATAGACGGCGCGGCACAAATAGCCGCGGCCAACAAGTTGTTTTTCACCGCAAAGGCCACGGCCTGCTGCACTACGGTAGATGCTTCTAAATTGGTGGTACCGGGCATACCGCCGGGCAGCACAACACCATCGATAGAATGAATATTCAGCATATCTTCCCCAATATCCGCGCAAACAGTGATGCCATGAGCGCCAACAGGTGTTTTACTGCCTACGCCCACGGTCACGACATCAACACCGGCACGACGAAGGATATCTACCGTTGCCAGCGCCTCAATCTCTTCAAATCCGTTTGCTAAAAACACAGGAATCAAGCCAAACACCCCTTAATTCAAACAGTTCAGGATACTCATATGAATTTCTTCGGGAGAAAGCGGCATTTCACCATCGCTACAAGGTAATACCGTCCAACCGAGTTTTTCTGCAGCATACAAAGCTGCACGACGACATGCATACAAATATGCTACGTCACGCTCGTGAATATCTTTCTTGTCACATTCACCGTCATAGCGCTTCTCTAGTAATTTCTGCGACACCTCGATGGGCATATCTAAGAAAATCACATGATCGGGACGAGGCAGACCAAGCAAGTCATACTCGTAATGCTCCAACCAAGTCAAAAATTCGTCCCATTGGGACTCGTCACATTTAGTCATCTGATGGATAGCGTTGGATGTCGTATACCTGGCTGCAATAATGGTAGCGCCATTAGCATAGTCTTTCTCCCAGAAGCATTTATAACTGGCATAGCGATCCACTGCATAGAAAGAGGATGCCGCGTAGGCGTTCACTGCAGCAGGTGAACCACCCATATCACCGCCCAAATACATCTTCACCAACGCGGAAGAAGGTTGACTATAATCAGGAAAACTGATGGTACGGAAATAACCGCCTTGTTTCTCCATCACTTGATTCAAAAGGTCAAACTGGGTGGATTTCCCACAGCCGTCTAAACCATCAATAACATATAACTTACCCACGTTTCTTACTTCCTTCTTCTAAAATTGCTTTGTAGTAAGCACGCACTTCAAGAGCCCTGCCACAGGTCATTTTGCCTTCAGGGCAAGGGCCGTTAGCGCAGGGCGGTCCCGCGTGCTTGAATAGGTGCGGAGCAACTGTCACGCATAGCTTATACATCTCTTCCGCCAGCTCACGAATCTCCCATTGTGCGCGATTGCAACATCGATGCTTAAAGAAATTGTGCAAGGAACGCGCATTCATCGTCATCATAATCTTGGTGGTACAGGCGTTAGGCAACACAAAACGAGCATCTTCGATGGCTTGCTTTTCTGCAGCTTTGGCAGCCGCCTTTTCATCCATACCTGCAGCTAGATTAACAGAGAGATGTTTTTTCTTTAAGATAGCAGTCAAGCGATCATAGTGAGCTTGATCTTCTTCCATGGCACGGCGATATTCCTCTGCCGCCTCAGGGATAGCCTCGATCTCAGGAGGGAGTACGTATTCAAATTGTTTAGCCGTAACATACCGCTGACTCTGGACGCTGTAAGAAGCCATGCGATGACGGGTCAACTGTGCCAACAGAGAGCGAGAAACGCCCTCGATGCCAAAGGTGAAGCTGGCATGTTCAATAGGGCTTTCGTGTCCGATGTCAGCCAGCATATCCACAAAAGAAGCAGTCTTTTCCTCGGTCAATCCGTCCATAACCATATCAATTGAAGATGCGGAATAACAAAGTTTTGCAGACGCTGCCACCAATTTCTCCGGCAAAGCGGTATGAGCAATTAATGCAACTTTCATCAAAAATCCCCCTTTTACTCACAATGTAGTATAACAGCAAATGTGACGTTTCGCAAGTGATTTTGTTGACTTATATTAAAATTACAATTATTTACATTATATTTTTACATATTTTCATTTTCTACTTGATTTTCCGGAAAAGAATGCTATAATATTATGGTAAATGCGTTGATCGAGAGAGTACGTATCAGCCGTTTCGTTCCAGAGAGGGTTGCAACTGCTGCAAGCAACCTACGAAATGCGATGCCGAAGTTCACTCGTGAGCGGTCAGGCTGAACTCACAGTAGGCCCGAACGGTTCGTCCCCGTTACCAGACACAAAAGTGTTTGCTTTTGCAAAAATCAGGGTGGTACCACGGAGAGTTTTACGTCTTCGTCCCTATGGGACGGGGACGTTTTATTATTTTGTAACCATTCTACAGAAAGGCGGAATTACATAATGAAAGAACAGATCGCATCTCTGCGTCAAGAGGCGTTAGAGGAGCTGAGCACGCTGAACGATCTCAAGCAGTTAGAGGACTTCCGTGTTCGCTATATGGGCAAGAAAGGCTCTGTCACGGCGCTGCTGCGCGGTATGGGCGCGCTCTCTGCCGAGGAGCGTCCCATCATGGGTCAGTTGGTAAATCAGTTGCGTCAGGAGCTGGAGGATGCCGTTTCCAGCAAAACCCAGGCTATCCAGGAAGAGCAGCAGAAGAATCGTTTAGCTGCCGAAACATTGGACATTACCATGCCCGGCAAGAAGGATAAAAAGGGTGGTCTGCACCCCTTGAACGTGGTGCTGGATGACTTGATCGACATCTTCCAGTCTATGGGCTTCGATATTGTCGACGGTCCCGAAGTGGAGACCGACTATTACAACTTCCAGGCGCTGAATGTGCCCGCCGATCACCCCGCCCGTGATATGCAGGACACTTTCTATCTGGCTGAAGGTCTGTTGCTGCGTACCCAGACCTCTGCCGCACAGGCTCGTACCATGGAAGATCGTAAGCCTCCCATCCGCATTCTCTGCCCCGGTCGTGTGTATCGTGCTGACGAGGTGGATGCTACCCACTCCCCCGTCTTCCATCAGATCGAGGGCTTGGTTATCGATAAGGGTATCACCATGTGCGACCTTAAGGGTGTGCTGGAACAGTTTGCTCAGGAGATTTACGGCGAAGAAACCAAGGTGCGTTTCCGTCCCTCCTTCTTCCCCTTCACCGAGCCCAGTGTGGAAGTAGACGTGTCCTGTTCCGAGTGTGGCGGCAAGGGCTGCCGTGTCTGCAAGGGCGCTGGCTGGATCGAGATTCTCGGTGCCGGCATGGTGCATCCCAATGTGTTGCGCGCCGGCGGCATCGATCCCGATGTCTATTCCGGTTTTGCCTTCGGCATCGGTTTGGACCGCTTGACCACCACCCGTTACAAAATCAGCGATATCCGTTTGCTGTTCGAGAACGACCTGCGCTTCCTCGATCAGTTCGATAAATAAGGAGGGACACGAATATGTATATTTCTTTGAATTGGCTCAAATACTATGTGGATATTGATGTCCCTGTTGAGGAACTGTGCGAAAAAATGATTCGCAGCGGTTTTGAGGTAGAGGACATTCAAGATCTGTCCCAGACCATGAAGAACGTGGTTGTCGGTGAAGTACTGGCGATGGAGAAGCATCCCGACTCTGACCATCTGTGGATTTGCCAGATTAATGTTGGTGGTGAGGAGCCTGTCCAAATCATTACCGGCGCCCAGAACGTATTTGTTGGTGCTCACGTGCCTGCCGCTCTGCACAATTCCGATCTGCCCAACGGCATGCACATCACCAAAGGCAAACTGCGCGGTCTGCCCTCCAATGGTATGCTCTGCTCCGGTGAGGAATTGAACCTCAAGGCCGGCGATTTCCCTAACGCAGATGTCTATGGCATTATGATTCTCGATGAGAAATATCCTGCTGGTATGGATATGCGCGATGTACTCAAGCTAAACGACATCGTTATCGATTTCAAAATCACCGCCAACCGTCCCGACTGTAACTGCGTGCTGGGTGTTGCCCGCGAGGCCGCTGTGGCTCTGGGTAAGGAGTTCCGCGCTCCCATTCCTGCCTACAAAGAGGTTGGCGGTGACGTAAACGAGCATATTTCCGTCCGCGTGGAGGACTATGATCTCTGCCCTCGTTATATGGGCCGTGTGGTTAAGAATCTGCGCATTAAAGAGTCTCCTGACTGGATGAAGCAGTGCTTGAAAGCTGCCGGTATGCGTCCTATCAACAATATTGTAGATATCACTAACTTCGTGATGTTGGAGACCGGTCATCCTATGCACGCCTTCGATCTGCGTGACATCACCGGTTCCCAGATCATTGTTCGCCGCGCTAAGGACGGCGAAACCTTCACCGCATTAGATGACAAGGCACACACCTTGACAGAGGATATGCTGGTTATTGCCGACGCAGAGAACCCCTCTTGCTTGGCCGGTATCATCGGCGGTCTCAATAGCGAGATCAAAGAGGACACCAAGGATCTGTTCTTTGAGTGCGCCAAGTTCCGCCGCGACAGTGTTCGTCGTACCGCCCGTGCTTTGGGTGTGCGTACCGAGTCCAGCGCCCGCTTTGAGCGCGGTGTGGATATTATTGGCGTTGAGAACGCTATGGAGCGCGCTCTGCAGCTGATTCATGATCTGGATGCCGGTGACATTATCAGCGGTGTTATAGACTGCAACGACGGCCTGCCTGCTCCTCGTGAGCTGGTAGTTCCAGCTCATAAAATCAACGATCTGCTGGGTATTGAAGTTCCCTTTGACACCATCGTTTCCATTCTGAATAGTCTGGATATCGTCACCTCTATTGATCAGAATAATGTGCTGACCTGCCGCATTCCTGCTCATCGTGATGACGTTGAGGGTTGTGCTGACTTGGCAGAAGAAGTCATGCGTATTTATGGCTGCGATTATATTGTTTCCACCCCCATGCGCGGCGACATCATCCGCGGCAAAAAGTTACCTGAGCGTATCAAAACTGATAAGATTAAAAAGGCGCTGATTTCCCAGCAGATGCGTGAGATTTCTACCTATTCTTTTATCAGCAGCAAGGCTATCGACACCTTAAACCTGTCCACAGACGACTCCCGCCGCCAGACCGTAACCCTGCTCAATCCTTTGGGTGAGGAATATTCCACTATGCGCACTCAGCTGGTCACCAGTATGCTGACCGTGCTGTCCACCAACTACAACCGCAAGATTCAGTCTGCCCGCCTGTTCGAGGTGAGCAAGCGCTTTGTGCCTAAGGCTCTGCCTCTCACCGAGCAACCAATGGAGATTCCCACTCTGTGTCTGGGTCTGTATGGCTCCGACGAAGATTTCTTCTCCCTGAAGGGTATCATTGAGAATCTGCTGGAAACCTTTGGCGTATCCGCCGAATATGCGGCTTCCTCCGAGAGCTATCTGCATCCCGGTCGTCAGGCTATGGCCTTCTACAACGGTATCGCCATTGCCACCTTGGGTGAGGTTCATCCCGACGTAGCCGCTTCCTACGACATGCCCACTCGTGTATATGTCGCCGAGGTTGACTTGTCTTCTCTGTTTGCCATCGAGACACCCAAGACGCTGTACAAGGCTCTCCCCCGTTTCCCCGCTGTAGAGCGCGATTTGGCCCTGCTGTGCGATGCCACTATGCCCGTTGCCTCGATCGAGACCATCATCCGTAAGGCTGGCGGCAAAATTCTTGAGAGTGTGGATCTATTCGATGTTTATCAGGGTGCTCAGATTGAGGCCGGTAAGAAGAGCGTTGCTTACAGCTTGAAGTTCCGCGCAGCCGATCGTACCTTGTCTGACGAGGATATCGACCCCGCTTTAAACAAAATTTTTGCAAAACTTAAAGAAAATGATTGCATTCTTCGCTCTTAACCCCTTGTAATATGCGAAAAAATGCGCTATAATGATCTTAAATCTTCGATTAATTGATGAACGGAGGGCATGCTATGCTGGATCGGACGATGACTTTTTCTCTCGGCGATGATAAGGAACAGGCGATGAAAGTGATTCTCACCACCGTCTACGACGCACTGCGCGAGAAAGGCTATAACCCTATCAACCAGTTGGTGGGTTATCTTCTATCGGAAGACCCCACCTACATTACGACCCACAACAACGCCCGTGCGCTGATTCGCAAGGTGGATCGCGACGAGTTAATGCGTGCTCTTGTGAAGTCTTATCTCAATAATTAAGGAGGCCTTGTAATGGCAGATAACACCCCCTTTCTGATGTATAAGGGACGTCCTCTGGTTCGCTCCGGCAACGTTCTTTACTACGGAAGTATGGCTGAAAAATACGTCATCGTACTGCAGATCCTCTCCACCAAGGATGAGAACGATATGACGATGGCAGAAAAAATTCAGGTTCAGTTGATGCTCACCGACCCTGAGGTTCGTATGAAGGACCGCATCGTGAAGAAAAGCGAAAAGGTTGGTCTGTATAATGCTATGGATATTGGTAGCATTTGGCTGGAGCGTGCCCTGAACGAAAAGTAATATCCCATCAATTTCAGCGCATCCTCCCATTAGGGTGGATGCGCTGTTTCACTTCAAATGAAAGGTGGCGAGAAATGTGAATATAGACGATCTGAAATACCAGCGGCGTCGAAAATGGTTCGGCGCTATTTCTCTCATTCTGTTCGCGGTTGTGTTTATACTTTTAACGCTGTTTTTTACCAAAATTCTCGCTCCTTACCTTAAATCAACCGAGCAACTACGAACATTTCTCGACTCTTTCGGATGGAAAGGCTATTTAATTTTAATGGGGTTGCAGTGTCTGCAAGTCTTGGTAGCTCTGATTCCCGGCGAAGTAATTGAAGTTGGTGCCGGTTACGCTTATGGCGCTATGGAAGGCACACTGATTTGCTTAGTAGGTGTTGCCATTTCTTCTGCCCTAATATTTCTGCTGGTTAAGAAAATCGGCATCACATTGGTCGAAATTTTCATTTCTCGGGAAAAGATTCAGCAGCTTCGTTTCATCAACAGCGAAAAAAAGCTCAAGCGCGTCGTTTTTTTGCTATTTTTCATTCCCGGTACACCAAAAGATGTGTTCACCTACTTTGTCGGCTTAACCGATATGCGCTTGTCTGAATTTCTTTTCATTTCCCTCATCGCCCGCATCCCCTCCGTCGTTTCATCTACCATCAGCGGGCAAATGTTGGGTGAAAAACACTTTGTGACCGCGGGAATTGTATACGCGGTTACCTGTGTTATCAGCATTTTTGGTTATATCCTGTACAAACGCATCGTGCACCATCGGCAAAGCAAATTTTTACAAAAGGGTGACTGTCAAGAATGACAGTCACCCTTTTGTCACCATACTCCGTTTCGGACATACATTGATTAAGGGACAAATTCACTTGTTACGAAAGGAGTATGTAGAATGAATCAACACGCAAAAACACCCTTCCCCGAGGATCCGGCACTGGCCATTGCCTATGTGCGTTGGCAGGAACTGGAAAAAGTTTACGAGCCGGAAGAAGCCTACACCCGAGGTACCATTTTCCCCTGTCTCGACAAGCCTTTCTACGGAAGGAGGGCGCGCTATGGTATGCAAAAATGCCGTTGAAAAGCGAATCGGCGCCTATAAATTTGCTCTGTACGACTTAGGCTTGTATCTGGATTCCCACCCTTGCGATGAACAGGCCATGCAACTGCGCGAGGTATACAAAACACGTCTTTGTCAACTCGTTGACGAGTATGAACAACATTATGGCAAGTTTATTAACACCATGGCGGACGTGCAAGATAGTTGGAAAGAGTGGGTCAAGGACCCGTGGCCGTGGGACGGCATGAAGGGAGATGGCGCTTGTGTGGCAGTATGAGAAGCGATTACAGTATCCGGTCAATATTAAGAATCCCAATCCGAAGTTAGCACAAGTCATCATCAGCCAGTACGGTGGTCCCGACGGCGAAATCGGTGCCTCATTACGATATCTCAGCCAGCGATACAGCATGCCCTATCCCGAGCTGAAAGGCATCTTAACCGATATCGGCACCGAGGAGTTGGCTCATCTGGAGATGGTTGGCGCTATCGTCCACCAGCTTACCCGCAACCTAACCGAGCAACAGATTAAGGAAAGCGGCTTTGCTCCCTACTACACGGACCATACTGTCGGTGTCTACCCCGTGGCCGCCTCCGGTACGCCTTTCTCTGCTGCTATGTTCCAATCCAAGGGCGATCCAATCACCGATCTGCACGAGGATTTAGCCGCGGAGCAAAAAGCGCGCACCACCTACGACAATCTCATTCGTTTAGTGGATGACCCTGACGTACTGGAGCCGCTCAGATTTCTACGAGAACGGGAAGTTGTCCACTTCCAGCGATTTGGTGAGGGGCTACGACTAGTCCAAGACCGCCTCAACAGCAAGAATTTCTACGCCTTCAACCCTGCATTTGACTAATAGTATCATAAAAAGCAGATGAGTGAAAACTCATCTGCTTTTTTGTTGCAAAATGATGTGTACGGTGTTATAATACTACCATTTTGCAGCGCTCCATTCGGCGAACGTGATGGTAGTGCTCGGCACTAAGCCTGAATACTTTAACGCTGTTTGGGTGAAGAATGAATGGAGTCGTTATCTTGCCCTGATCAAAAATGGTGCCAGGAAAATGCTTATCCCCGCCTATAAGGATATGGATCCCTATGACTTACCGGAGGAATTCTCCCATTTGCAGGCGCAGGACATGTCCAAACTGGGCTTTATGCAGGACCTGATCCGCGGCATCAAAAAAATCCTTGATGCCAATGTTGAAAAGACGGTTGTCCACGAAACTGTCATCGCTCAAGAGGTGCTTAGTAGCAACCTTACCGCTCTTTTAAAGCGCGGCTACATGTCCTTGGAGGATGGCGAATGGAACAAGGCGGACGACTTCTTTGAGCAGGCACTCAACCAGAACGCCGAGCTGACCGAAGCCTATCTAGGTAAGCTTATGGCAGAACTGCACGTTAAAACCAAGGACTTGCTGCAGGACTATCCCCTCCCCTTCGATGAAAGTAATAACTACAAGAAAGCGATACGTTTTGCCGATAACCAAACGAGCGTGTTTTTGACGGATACATTAAACTACATTAACACGCGTAATGAAAACGCACGCCGCGAAAGTGTCTATCAAAAAGGTATCATGATATACGGCTCGGCAGCGTCTGAAGAGTCCTATATAGCAGCTCTTTCTTGCTTTGAGTCCATCGCCGGCTATGAAGATGCTGACGAGCTTGCAGAGAAGTGCCGCCAAAAGGCTCAAGAAATCCGTGACGCAAAAGAAAAAGCAATCATTGAAAAAGCAGAAAAGGAATATTCCTCTTTCTGCAACATTCATGAAAACTCCAAAGATATTTGGGAGTTATCAAAAGCTCAAAGTTGGTTTATGTCCATGAATTCGTATAAGGATTGCGCCGAACGAGCCAAACTGTGTCAAAAGAAAATCAAAGACATCCAAACTGAACAGGAATATCAACGACACAAAGTTATGGAATGGATTCACAGCGAAAAATGCACATACTGCGGCGGAAAATTCACAGGATTAATCTATAAAAAGTGTTCTGTCTGTGGCAGACCGAAGAGTTACTAAAAGTAATACATAAAAAAGCGAGCAGATGTTTTTCATCTGCTCGCTTTTTTATCGTAACATATTGAGAAAATCCATGAAATAAGTTGGTAAATCGCTTTCGAAATACAATTCTTCACCGGTAATTGGATGGATAAAGCCAATACACCGTGCGTGCAAGCACTGACCGCGTAGAATTTCGCAAATTTTAGGTTGCTTGGGACTTCCATAGACAATGTCACCGGCTACGGGATGTCCAACATGCGCCATGTGTACGCGAATTTGGTGAGTTCTACCCGTTTCTAGGCGCAAGCGGACATGAGAATAACCGGCATAGCGTGCCAACACTTCGTAATGAGTGGTCGCTTCCTTGGAATTGGTCGCAATCACTGCCATTTTCTTGCGGTTGGTGGGATGGCGACCGATGGGAGCGCAAATGGTACCGCTATCTTCGCGCGGATGCCCCACCACCACCGCTTCATAAATGCGGGTGAAAGAGTGCACTTTGATTTGCTCCGCCAACCCCTGGTGTGCTTTATCATGTTTTGCCACAATAAGCAAGCCGCTAGTATCCATATCGATACGATGCACGATTCCGGGTCGTAGTACACCGTTTATGCCGGATAAACTGTCTCCACAGTGAAACATCAAGGCATTTACCAAAGTACCGCTATAATGGCCAGCAGCAGGATGTACGACCATCCCCTTTGGTTTATTGACTACCAAGAGATGATCATCCTCGTAGACAATCTCCAAAGGAATGTCTTCTGCTACGATGTCGTAGGCTACCGGATCCGGTATGGTGACGGTTATCTCCGTCCCTGATTTACATTTGTCCTTTTTGCTGAGTATACGATTATTGGCGGTAACCAAGCCTTGCTCTAACCATTGTTGTGCAGTAGAACGGCTGATGTCTATTTCTTCAGCCAGCAAACAGTCCAAACGTTTTCCGGTTTGTTCGTCTGTGATCTGCCAAACATACTGCTCAGCCATCATTATTCTCCTTCTTCCTCTTTTCAATGCCAAAAAGAAGTGTGCGAAGCGGTATATCTTCTTCCTCTTTCATAATAAAGAGGGTAAAAATGAACAATAGCGCCGCTCCAATGACCACGCAACAATCGGCAAAATTGAAAATGGGGAAATCAATCAATTCGAAGTACAGAAAATCCACAACGTAACCGTAGATAATACGATCGATCAGATTTCCAATAGCGCCGGACAGTATCAGCACGCAGGTGATGTCAAATAATTTGTATTTGCGCAAAGGGCTACGCAACATCATAGCCAGTATGAGTCCGCCAATGAGGATGGTTATGGGAATAAACACCCAACGATGCCCTTCCAACATACTGAATGCAACACCGTAGTTCTTTGTAAATCGAAACTCAAAGACATCCTCGATAACGGGGATGGCGCGATCCGCCTGATAGAGCTGCGAAAAAGCCCACGTCTTGGTGATTTGGTCAATGCCGATGAGAATCACCACGGCGATAATCATAATCCAAGTGAGCATAAAGTTTCCTTTCTATGCAGAAAAAGGATCGAAGGCAGGTGCTTTCGATCCTTTTGTCTTTCTTAATCGTTATCGATGAGTTCCAGGGCAGAAAAATCCGGCATATCATGAGACACGGTATGCGTCACAGGAATCTCAACAACAGGCTCATTCTCAATTACTGGAGCGGAAACGGCCCCTTCCTTTACTGCCACCGCAGGAGCGGGAGTGTTTTCCTCTTCCTCGCGAGTGCCTTCAAGGATGCCAATCAAAGTCAAGTGCTCACGGTATGTAGCCAATAACTTCGCTTTAAAATCCGACACTTCCTGACGGATGCGGCGAAGCTCTGCCATTTCTACAGCAGTATCAGCAATGGCTTTTTCACGCATGGCATCGGCCTCGTTACGAGCAGCCTCGCGAATATCCTCCGCCTGCTTGCGCGCATCGGAAATAACAGACTCACTCATACGCTGAGCGCTGATGAGCGCCGAGCGGATGCTATCCTCCTGGTTGCGGTAATCTACGACCGTCTCAGCCAACACCTGCATTTTGCGCTCATTCTCGTTGAGCATCTTAACCAGCTCGTCTACGGCATCCGCACATCGATCCAGGAACGCGTCGACTTCGTTAGTTTTGTATCCGCCCAAAGAACGGTTAAATTTGACTTCGCGAATTTCTTTTGCGGTAATCATATTGAATCTTGCTCCTTTTACTATTACAGACGTTTGTCGACTAACAACAATAATCGTCCTTTTTTGGTTTCCGGTCCGATTTGACGGATAATATACCGACCATATCCGCGTACAGAGATGGTAGCATTCGTCGCCACAGAAACGGAAACTGATTCAACTGGTCGATGATCTATACTAACCAATCCCAATCGAATGAGTTCGGCAGCCTTTTCGCGTGAGCAGCGAGCCAAAACCTTGACTATACTATCTAAACGAGGGGAAGCAATAGTGTCATGCAACGACTCGTACTCCACGGTAATGGGTAATTCACCATCATAATCCACTATCACGCGCACTCCCTCGCCGCCGATGCGATCGATTTGCTCGCATACGTAATCAGTGATGTCACTGCGTAAGAAAACAACCGCCAGCCCTTTGCCACACAGTATATCCCCTATCGCATCCCGTCGGATGCCCACACTCATTAAGGTGCCAAGCACGTCACGATGCGTCAATTCTTTCTGCGTGCGGTAGCGAAACGCCACTGTCCGCAAGGGATATTCATACTCTTCGGCCGGTAAAAAGGCAGGTGAGACCGACAACACGCAACGCTCTGCCTCGGCATAACCGCCGAAGAAAGCAAAACGATCTTCATCCACTATAGCGGTCAGAATCTTGCGTGCGGCAGCCTGCTCACGCAGATCCAGAAAACCGAGAAAGCAGGGCTTCTGCCGCTTGTCGCACAGAAATACAGTATCTTCTATGCGCGAACGAAGAATGTCATCCGATCCCTCAGAAATACAGGCCATTATTCTCCAGCTCGTCCAGCAGATCGCCCATCAGACCAACATTGTAAGGAGTGATGATGAAGGTGCAATTTGCCACCTTTTTAATCTGGCCGTCATTAGCATAGGCGACACCGCTCAAGAAGTCTAGAATACGGCGAGCCACGTCCTTATTAGCAGATTCGAGGTTCAGCACGACAGTACGCTTAGCATTCAAATGATCGGCCACAGCACTGGCATCGTCAAAACGCTCAGGCTTAACCAGCACGACCTGCAGTTGAGCAGTGGCGTTAATGTTTACAACCTTATTTCCCTTGCGGGGAGCATCGGAAGCTTCATCGTCGTCACGCTTCTTGGAACGGGTCAGGTTATCCTCAAAACCCAGATCGGTGTCCTCTTCGTACTCGGGATCCTCGCCCCACAGTTTACCAAAAATACCCATAGTTGTTTCCTCCTAATATATTAATAATTTCTTTCGCCAAATAATGCAGAGCCGATACGCACCATCGTAGAGCCTTCCAGAATGGCCTCACGGAAATCCCCGGACATACCCATAGATAATGTCTGCATATCTATATTATCTATTTTTTTCTCTCTAATGTCAACAAACAGTTGATACATTTTTGAAAAAATCTCTCTTTTTTCACGTTCTTTTTGCAAAATCGGTGGCACCGTCATCAGTCCATGGACATGAACGCCGTCAAGGGGAGCGATTTCGGTGAGCAAATTCTCTAATTCAGTAGGAGAAACACCGGATTTTGCCTCTTCCCCACCGATATTTACCTCTACCAGAATCGGTGTCACAACATTTGATTCCAACGAATAGCGGCTAATTGCTTGCGCTACACGTAAGCTGTCTACCGACTGGATCATTTGCACGTTTCCGACAATTTGGCGCACTTTATTCGTTTGTAGATGACCGATTAGATGCGTCTGCGCGCCATCAAGGAGAAGGGAATCTCTCTTGTTTAAAAATTCTTGTACTCGGTTTTCGCCAATCTGTTTGACACCCAGTTGGATGGCAGCATTAATGCGATCGGCATCAACGGTTTTTGTTACCGCCAAAAGGGAGACGTCATCCGGATTGCGGCCTGCTTCTACGCACGCATTATACATCTGATCCTGAATGCGGTGATAATTATCAGCAATCATCGCATTAATGGATGATTTTTCCATCGTACAGATCCCTCCCTCCTACAATGATGTCGTCATACATTTGCAGATAACCATCTGCTTCTATAATCTCACAAATGACATAGTCAGCGGGTTTAGGATAGGTTTGCTTGATTTTGCGGAACGCCACCACATTACCGGATCGGATATACACGCCAATCTCTCCATCACGCTCAACGAGAGCCCGCTTAGGCACCTTAATGCCACTGTGCTCGACAAGTTGGATTTCCATTGCCTCTTTCCGAATGGTTGCTAATTCAGCGTTCATTTGATCGCAACGGAATACAACCAACATTTGACGATTGGCGTCTTTCTTCGCATATTCCACGGTAACGGGAATGGCTTCATCCAGCACAAAAGGAAGGCGGATAGTCAGTCGATTTCCGTCGCCCAAGGCATTATAATACGTATCCGGTACAATACACGCAAGATACCATTCGTATCCTTTAACAATTTTTCCGCAGGCATCTACCGCATGGGGTTCGCTGCTCATATGCTCTGTCAGCATATCCACCGTCAACGCTTTTTCAGAAATAATATCTGTCGTGAGAAGTGTCTCATAGCCATCGGTTGTGTCAGCAAAATAGCCGGCATCCGGAGCAGTAATCTTTTTTGTAGGAGGTGAATAAGAAGCTTTTAAAGTAGCTTTTTCAGCCTCCAACTCTTGGATTTTGGCGGTGAAATCCACCTCTTTACCAGTAACAAGCGCCTTTTTGCTCAATAGAGATAACATATGAAAAGAAGTATCACCAGAGCTGGAAAGGTTGCCGAATTCGGTTTCAAAAATAAGAGAGGATAAAGCGTCAGAGAATTGATTGTTAATAACATCAAGTGTCAAGCGACCAGAGCCGGCATCGGCAACAATGGTTTTCAAAGCCTGGATCTGTTCATCAATTTCTTTAATCTGCTGATCGATACGGCCGCTTTCGGAATCTTTGTATACGGAGGCAATCACGCTATTTTTGGCGACGTGAGTTCCGTTTTCAACAGCAAAATACGGAGAACCGCTCTCAACATTGGAAACCAACGATTCAGCACGATAAACTAGACCGTCGGTCTCAATGGTATCATATACACTGTGCATAACTGCCAATTCGGTGTTAACGTCTGAATAGATACTGCGATAGGCTTGGTAACCGACATAACATAGAACCAATAAAACCAACAAAACAGTAATGGCAGTGCGCCAAAATTTGGCTTTTCTTCTGCGAACTGGTTGTGGCATTGTAGCGCTCCTCCTTTCATAGTATCAAAACATTTCGGAATAAACGGAAAATGCGTGGGAAGTTATCGCGCTGGTAGAATCAAAATCGTCCACCCAAAGCGTGTGGGCGTTTGTTAAACGACGAAACCACGATAGCTGACGTTTTGCATACCTGCGGGTCTGTTGACGAAGTTTATCCGCAGCTTCATCCAGAGAAATGTGACCATCAAAATAGGCGGCAAATTCTTTATAGCCAATGGCTTGGGTAACGGTTGCGTTAGGGTCGGTGCGTAAAATGCGCTCAGCTTCCTCTAAAAGGCCGTTTTCCAACATTATGTCTACACGGCGATTAATGCGATCATATAACTTTTGCCGATCATGAAAGTCCAATACAAACAAACACGGCGTATAAGGCGATGGCACAGCGAGCGATAACGCTGTTTGCTCGGTGATGGTGCGACCGGTAGTATCATATACTTCCAGCGCGCGTATGATACGATGGAGATCATTGATATGCAGACGGGAGGCAGATTCCGGATCGATCGTTCGTAAGCGCTCCAGCAACACCTCTGTCCCCTGATCTTCAGCAATGGTTGCATATTGTTTACGCAATACAGGATCAGGCTCCTCTTCGAACAGTTGCCTATTTTCGATAAAGGACTGAATATACAGTCCGGTTCCGCCACACATAACAGGAGTCGAACCACGGGTATAAATATTCTCGAACACATTATGAGCATCCTCGAGATATTGTGCCACACTATACTTAGCTTGCAAAGGCACAAACCCCAGAAGATGATGCGGAACACCTTGCATCTCGTCGATATTGGGGCGAGCCGTCCCAACCGAAACACCATCGTAGATCTGCATCGAATCCGCAGAAACCACTTCACCGCCAATCATCGCAGCTAATTGGATAGCCAATGCCGTCTTGCCCGATGCAGTGGGTCCGGCAATGATGGGATATGGACAAAACGGCACCGTTTTCACCTCGCAAATTACAGAATGCGACCGAACTGTTTTTCCAGTTCTTTCTTAGTCATTTCAATACACACGGGACGACCATGGGGGCAAAACCGCACGGTGTCATCCAACAGAACGCGTTTGGCCAGTTCTAACAATTCAGCAGGTTTGCTCAGATCACCAGCCTTGATGGCGGCACGGCAAGCGGAGGAATGATAAATCCAATCCAGCTTAGCCATCTGCACTTCTCGGTTACCGCCAACCAGCCCGGTAGCAATTTCACGTAAGGTATTATCAATATCTTCACCGGTTAGATCAAGCGGGAAACTGCGCACCAAAATACTCTGTCCGCCGAAATCCTCAATGGCGATACCGGCCGTCTGCAACTCTTCAACAGCATCCAGCAGAGCCGTGTGTTCTTCGCGGCTAACCGTAACCGCCACAGGAGCAAGGAGGATTTGTTCCTCATTATGTGCTTGCGCTTTGAGTTGATTATAAAGAATGCGTTCATGAGCGGCGTGTTTATCAATAATAAACATGCGCTCCCCTCTTTGCACCAGTACATAAGTGGAAAAAACTTGACCAACGTACTGAATAGGGATTTCGTGCTCCATCGTCGTTTGTTCAGGTTCTTCTACTTTCGGGACGGCGACAGGCACCTCAGCGGGCGGTTCTTTTGCTACTCTATCAGGTTCAAAGACGGGCAAATTCTCTAACGTCACGGTGGCAGAAACCGGTGGTCTTGGGATAGTCGTAGAGTCGTGCAAGGAAATGCGTTCCACCGAATGGTCATCCACCGCCAAGTCTAAAAAGGAAGGACGTTTTACAGCAGGGGCGATGACCGATTTAGCAGGAATTACTACGGAGGGTACAACAGGAGGAGGCAATGTAGTAGTTTTTGGAATGTCTCCTGTCGCATCGCGTGACATCTCAATTTGTCGGATGGAAGGACGCGTCTCTAATGCAGAACGCACTCCATAATACACAGCGTCAAAGACCGGCTTCTCATTGATAAAACGAATCTCGATCTTAGCCGGATGTACGTTAGCGTCTACCGTCTCAGTAGGTAAGGAAATAAACAGTACACAGGCTGGGAAACGTCCCACCATAATCATGCCTTTATAGGCACGCTCTAACGCCACCAAGCCCGTCTGCGTCTTTACATAACGGTCATTCACAAAGAAATGTTGCATTGTGCGGTTGGGTCGAGCGCCCTCCGGCTTACAGATGTATCCGCTGACCTGCACACCGCCCATAGAATACTCAACGGGAATCAGTGTAGAAGCAAAGGCTTTTCCGAGCACTGCATGAATGCAGGAAAGCATCTGACCGTCACCGGGTGTTTGGAGTTCAGTACGACCATTACGAATAAACTTGACGGCAATCTCAGGATGAGACAACGCCAGTTTCTCCACAACGCTTGCCACAGCATTACCCTCGCTGACATCCTTTTTCAAAAACTTCATGCGAGCAGGAATGTTGTAGAACAAATCCTCCACAATAAATGTAGTACCTTCGGCGCAACCAACGTCTTCGATGGCAATTTTTTCACCACCGTGAATGACGTAATGCGTGCCTACAATTTCTCCCTTTGCACAGGTTGTAACCTCAACCTTGGCCACGGCCGCAACAGAGGCCAACGCTTCGCCGCGGAAACCGAGCGTACCGATGTGATTAAGGTCCTCTTCGTTGCGCACCTTACTGGTAGCATGGCGCAAGAAAGCAGTAGGAACGTCCTCGCGATGGATACCGCAGCCATCGTCAGTAATACGAATAAAAGAAACACCGCCGTCACGGATTTCCACGGTGATATGTTTCGCACCGGCATCGATGGAATTCTCCATCATCTCCTTCACGACCGAAGCAGGACGTTCCACCACCTCACCGGCGGCGATAAGTTCTGCTACATGCTTGTCTAATACTTGGATAACCGCCACAGCGATCCCTCCTTTGCGTTAATATGTCAGGGCCTCTTTAGAGAGTTCGTGCAAAATTTGCATAGCCTCAATGGGAGTCAATACATTGACGTCCAGTTCTTTCAGTTTAGAGAGAATCGGGTTGTCGGAAACGTCCAACAACGAGAGTTGATCGCTCTCAGCAGGAGCAGACACCGACACGGAACTGCGACGCACAGGAGCACCCTCCCCTGCCTCGATACCGCGCAAGACCTCTTTAGCGCGGTGTACCACTTCATCGTTGATACCGGCTAATTTAGCCACTTCGATACCATAGCTGTCGTCAGCAGGACCACGAACAATGCGTCGCAGGAAGGTGACATCATCGCCGCGCTTCTTCACCGCGATGTTGTAGTTCTTGATACAATCGATTTCATCCTCGATGGAGGTCAACTCGTGATAGTGGGTAGCAAACAAGGTCTTAGCACCGATGCGCTTGGGGTTAGCCACATACTCCAACACAGCGCGAGCGATGCTCATGCCATCAAAGGTGGAGGTGCCGCGACCTATTTCGTCGAACACAATCAAACTCTTGGAGGTGGCATTACGCAGGATAGTAGCCACCTCGCTCATCTCCACCATAAAGGTGGATTGACCGGCGGCCAAATCGTCGGACGCACCTACACGAGTAAAGATACTGTCCACAATACCGATGGTAGCACTCTGTGCAGGTACGAAAGAGCCAATCTGTGCCATCAGAGTAATCAACGCCGTTTGACGCATATAGGTGGACTTACCGGCCATATTGGGACCGGTGATAAGAGCTACACGATTCCCACCATTATCCAGGTGGGTATCATTAGGAACAAAAGGAACGTTGGAGAGCGACTCCACCACCGGATGACGGCCACCCTGAATGTCGATGCGACCGCTGAGGTCCACGTCGGGACGGCAATAGTTCTGTTGTACAGCAACCTCAGCTAAGGAGGTAAGCACGTCC
>JAZNED010000060.1:0-53508 GCA_045588425.1 Acutalibacteraceae bacterium | reverse complement strand
CCGGTGATTACGGTTGTTCTCGCATTCAGCTCAGTGGCGGAACGTGGAAAGACACCGATCTATGGCGCGTAGAAAGGGATGGGAATGATTCCACCTATTACGTGGATGGGAAAAAGGTGTCGGAAGAACAATTTGAATCCTTGACCGCCGAAACGAAAAATGAAGTATTGTGGTACGAGTGGCCGTAACTGTTGGAAGGAGATAAGCCTATGAAAAAATGTCTTTCTTTGTTCTTGATGGTAGTGATGCTGTTTAGCCTTACCGCTTGCGATAACAACTCCGCAGAGTCGGAAAGTTCACCTTCAAAAACTACTGAAACGTTTATTGAAACCACAACCTCGACTTCAAAAACAACTGAAACGTTTATCGAAACCACAACCTCGACTTCAAAAACAACCGAAACGTTTATCGAAACCACAACCTCGACTTCAAAAACAACTGATACGTTTACCAAAAGCACAACCTCGACCTCAAGATCAACCTCCGAGACATCGGGCACCCAAAAGCCTGCGGAAGATATGGATATAATCAATCTGATGCGAGAGGATTATAACCTAGGGAATTGCAGGCAACTGAGCGGCAATGTGACGGTTGTATTGCTGTATATGGATGATTTTGAAAGCTGTTGGACTCAAGATGAGGTTGCAGAGTTTACCGAATCCGAGGTAAAGCCCGCCCTTGACTTTGTGGAAAAACAGGCGCGAAACTATAACGTATCTCTTTCGATGGAGATTGGCTATGTTCATTTCGGTTTGCATTATGACGATGAAGTGATCGAGAGTATTCGAGAAACGGGCTATGCCACCGGCGACGTATTGTGGAAAGCAAGTCGGGAATTGGGGTATGCATCGGACCTACAAATGCTTGACGAATATCGAGAGCAATTTCAAACCGAAGAGATCGTTTGCTTCACCATTTTTAATAAGGATGGCACCTCGTATGCGCTTAATCCCAAACGGGGTTACGAAGACCATAACGTAAGAGAGCATTGCATAATCTTCGCATACGACAGAGGGAGTAATAAGGAAAACGCAATTGTGGGGGGACAATCCTCTGTGATCGCGCATGAGATGCTTCATCTTTTTGGTGCAGAAGATTTTTACACCCCTCTTAACAGAAAAGAAATGGCAGAAAAGAAGTTTCCCAATGATATTATGCTGCATCAAGAATACCAGATTTTGGGAAACAACATCGGGGCTGCGACGGCATTTTATATTGGTTGGACAGACACGGTTCCTGAAGTGTTGTACGACCGAAATTGGTAACCTGTTTTGATAGGGTGTCTTTGCACCGGTATTTCTAACAGTAGGTTTGACGATAGACGACAATAGAAAAAGCCGTTGCAACCGATTGGTTGCAACGGCTTTTTACTTATATCTGTTGGAAATAGCACCAGGGAGCAACGTTCCAATTGGGGTTGCTCACAGCGGTGAGCTTTTGCCTAGAGATGGGATGGGGGAGGGTGAGCCGATGGCTCCATAGTCCCAAATGTGCCCCCTTAACGCCACCGTAGCGGCTGTCGCCGTAGAGCGGCATCTTCCGTGAGGCAAACTGCACGCGGATCTGGTGAGTTCGACCTGTGTGCAGTCGCACACGGACGAGAGAAAATATACCCTCATCGGTGTTGACGGTTTCCAGCACAGCGTAATCCAACTTGGCTTCACGCACGCCTTTGCGTTGGCGATCTACCACATAGGATTTGTTTTTGCGTACATCGTGGTACAGCAGATCGGTGTAAGTGCCTTCCGTTTCGGCGGGAATGCCTTGCACCACGGCAAGATATTCCTTCTGAAAGTGGTCGTGCCGACCTACCAGTGCGGATAACTTTGCCGCCGCCTTATCGGTGCGGGCGTAGACCATTACGCCACCTGTGGGCTTGTCTAGCCGATGTACTATCTTAATGGGATAACCGCGATCCATCAGTCGGTGGGGGACACAGTCGCCCTCTGACTCTTGAGAGGGAATCCCCACCGGTTTCTCGATAAGTAGCAGATGGGGATCCTCGAGTAAAATCTTAGGCATTAGTCACGCTTCATGGTGGCGAGGAACGCCTTGTGAGCCATGTAGACGTCGATCTTGGACACGATCTCCATGGGAGCGTGCATGCTCAGCACGGGCACGCCCAGGTCGACGGTGTCCACATCCAACATGGAGATGTACTTAGCTACAGTACCGCCGCCGCCGGCCTCTACCTTGCCCAGCTCACCGGTCTGCCACAGCACGTCGTTCTGATCCAGGATGCCGCGAATCTTGCCCATGTACTCAGCAGAAGCGTCGTTGGTGCCGCCCTTGGAGGCACCACCGGTGTACTTGGTGATGCACACGCCGTAGTTGACCTTAGCGGCGTTGGAAGCCACCATCACCTCGGGATACAGAGGATCCAGAGCGGCGTTCACATCGGCGGACAGGCAGATGGAGTTGGACAGCACGTGATGACCCTTCTCGCCAAAGGCGGAAGCAATATCGTCGATGAAGTACTCCAGGAAAGCACCCTGCATACCGGTGTTGCCATCGGAGCCGGTCTCTTCCTTATCCGCCAGAATGGCGACGGCGGTGTAGGCGGGGGTCTCAGCATCCATCAAAGCAGTCAGAGCGGGATAGGCGCACACGCGATCGTCGTGACCGTAAGCACCGATCAGGCTGCGATCAAAGCCGATGTCCTTGGCCTTGAAGGTGGGAACGATCTCCAGCTCAGCAGAGAGGAAGTCGGCCTCGATGATGCCGTACTTCTCGTTGAGGATATTCAGGATATTCAGCTTGACGGCGTCAGCACCCTCGTCATCCTTGAAGGGACGAGAACCGATCAGCAGATCCAGGCTCTCGCCACGGATAACGTCATTGGCGTTGCGGCTCATCTGCTCGCGACCCAGGTGGGGCAGCAGATCGGTGATGCAGAAGATGGGATCGTTGTCGTCCTCACCGATGCACACGTTGATGGAGGTACCGTCTTTACGGACGACGGTGCCGTGCAGTGCCAGGGGGATAGCCACCCACTGATACTTCTTGATACCGCCGTAATAGCGGGTGTCGAAATAAGCCAGTTCGGTATTCTCATACAGAGGAACGGGCTTCAGGTCGATGCGGGGAGAGTCAATGTGGGCAGCGGCGATGGTGACACCGTCGGTGATAGGACGGGTACCGATGGTGGCAGCCAGCAGCGCCTTGCCACGGTTGTTCAAATAGATCTTGTCGCCGGCCTTCAGAGCCATGCCCTTCACATAGGGGACGAAGCCTTTCGCCTCGATCATAGCGATGGCGGCGGTAACAGCCTCGCGCTCGGTCTTGGCGGCATCCAGATAGGATTTGTAGCCTTCGCAGTAAGCGTCGGCTGCCTCGATCTCAGCCTCATTCAAGGTCTTGAAACCGTTTTTGGTCTTGTAGATCAGTTTCTCGCGCAGCAACTCGGCTGCGGATTTTTCTTTGTTTTCGCTCATGTGTATATTCCACCTTTCAATAAAATACATGTATGTTTGACTACGGTATGATACCGTGAGTAACCTAAAATAAGGAAGATAAGTAGTTTTTGGCGGCCTGTTGCAACGTGGGAATATCCGTGCCGCCGTCCAGAACAGTTACGCCACTGCGGCAATAGAAATCGTCAGGCTTTTGTGCCGCCATTCGTTGTTCTGCTTGCCCGGCGGTGAGGTTATCCCGCGCCATAATGCGTTGTTTGCGCACGTTCGCTGAGGCGATGACCGTGACGACAGTGTCACACAATTCGTCTACTTTGGCCTCGTACAGCAGGGGGGCGTCCACCACCGCGACAGAATAGCCTTGCTCGGCGGCATGTTCGATCTCTTGCTGCGTAAGGGACACAATGGCAGGGTGGGTAATGGCGTTGAGTTGTTGCACACTTTCAGGGGCTGCAAAGGCTCTTTTTGCCAATTCAGCGCGATTGAGTGTGCCGTCCGCATTGAGAATGGCAGTAGAAAACACATTGGCTAATTTTGCCAAACAGGGCGAGCCAACGTCGGTTACTTGCCGCGCCAGCTTGTCGGTGTCAATGATATAAGCTCCTTGTTCACGCCAAGCATCTGCTACGGTGGTCTTGCCGGATCCTGTGGGACCGGTCAGGCCGACAATGGTGATGGCGCATTCGATACGGAAGGCGGCGGCGCGAAGCAGGCGGGTGTATACCGCTAAACCGACGCCGGACGGGGTTGGACAGGACGCATACACGGTGTGGATACCCATCTCGTCCAGCTGCCGCAACGCATCAAAGAGCTTTTGTGCCTGCGTTAAGGCATCGTTACGACTGCCGTAAGTAACGGAGGGAACAGACAGGTGTGGCAAATCCTCGTCAAAGCACAGAGCGCCGACATCGTCACCTTGATGTTGATTGACGTATTTCGCATAAGCTTTGGGAGATCCTTTGATAATGGTGATCTCCGCTTGGGGAGCGTAGTGCTTATATTTCATACCCGGTGAGGCGGCAACCGCACCCTTTGCTAATGCGTGGGTGACAGCGGAGTCAATCTCAATAGGTCCTAAAACCTCTTCCAACATCTCGGGGGTAATGCCACCTGGACGGAGAAGGCGAGGTGGTGTGTGGCACAGGTCTATGACCGTGGATTCCACGCCAACGTCGCTGTTGCCACCATCCAAGATGGCGGCAATGCGTCCATCCATATCTTCTGCCACGCGTTGGGCATTAGTGGGGCTGGGGGAGCCGGAGCGGTTGGCGGAGGGTGCCGCCAGCGGACAACCAGAGCGGAGGATGACCGCCTGTGCAATTGGGTGAGCGGGAAAACGTACTGCAACCGTGGTTAACCCGCCGGTCACGACCTGAGGCACCTTTTTCGATGCAGGCAAAATGATGGTCAGAGGTCCGGGCCAGTAGGCTTCGGCTAACCGAAGCGCGTTGTCAGGGATATGGGTTACTAATGGCTCCCAATCTTTGAAATCTGCAATATGAACAATCAGTGGGTTGTCGGAGGGACGCCCCTTGGCGACGTAGATGGAGGACACCGCTTCGCTATTCATAGCATCGGCGGCCAGACCGTACACGGTCTCGGTGGGGATGGCAACCAATTCGCCCATACTAAGCAGGCGAGCGGCTTCGTCAATGCCCTCCGGATTCGGTTGTAAGTGTCTGGTGTCCATAATAACAATCCTTTAATCGTTGACTTGCTGTAATTGTTCGGCGCGGTGAGCGGTGATGAGTGCGTCGATCACCTCGTCTAGGTCACCGTTGAGAATAGAATCAATTTTGTACAAGGTTAAACCGATGCGATGATCGGTGACGCGACCTTGCGGGAAATTATAGGTGCGGATGCGCTCGCTGCGATCGCCGGTGCCAACCTGCGATTTGCGGTCGGCGGCGATGGCGGATTGTTGTTCTTGCTGTTTTTGCTCCAACAAGCGCGCGCGCAACACTTTCATCGCTTTGTCTTTGTTTTTAAACTGGCTTCGCTCATCCTGGCACTCTACCACCGTTCCTGTTGGGAGGTGGGTGATGCGGATGGCAGACTCGGTTTTATTGATGTGCTGACCGCCGGCACCGCTGGAACGGAAGGTGTCGATTTGTAAATCGGTAGGATTGATCTCCATCTCTACCTCTTCGGCTTCGGGAAGAACTGCTACCGTAACGGTAGAGGTGTGAATGCGACCACCGGTTTCGGTTTCGGGTACACGCTGTACACGATGTACACCGCTCTCGAATTTGAATCGGCTATACGCACCATCACCGGAGATGAGAAAGCTCACCTCTTTGCATCCGCCCAGTTCGGTTTCGTTGATGCTGAGTGGCTCATGGCGCAGACCACGGCGTTCGGCATACATGGTGTACATGCGATGGAGAGAATGAGCGAACAGTGCTGATTCCTCTCCACCTGCACCGGCACGGATTTCAACAATTACGTTGCGATCATCATTGGGGTCGCGGGGGAGAAGGAGTATTTTGAGTTCCTCCGTAAGAACTTCGATGGCCTCTTTGGCCTCAGATAGCTCTTGTTGGGCTAAGTCTTTGAACTCTTTGTCTTCTCCGCCCTCGGATAGCAATTCATGCGCCTCGGCTAATCGATTTTGTTGTTCGCACAAGCGAGTGTATGTTTCGGCAATCGGCTGTAATTGAGCGGCTTCTTTGAGTAATGCGTTGTATAAATCGGGCTGCGACGCTATCTCGGATTGATATAACTGGGTATTGATCTCCTCGTGGCGGTTGACAACAGCCTGCAATTTGTCCAGCATATGAACATCTCCTTTACTGTGCAAATAGGGGCACAGAAGGACTATTCTTCACGAATAATTTTGCGAATATTTTTTTCTGCCTTGTGGCGCGGGATCATCATTTCATGTCCGCAACCGATACATTTTAGACGAAAGTCCATGCCGACGCGTAATACAGCAAAGGAATGACTGCCACAGGGATGATTCTTTTTCATTTCCAATATATCGCCTAAACGCACATCCATGCTACAGCCCTCCTATAATAATATACCTCATTTTATTATATCACACTATTTGTTCGTATGCAATGAGGAATGTGTAATTTTGCCGCAAATTATTCGACTTTTTACGGATAGAATAGAATTGTGGCAATACGTCACAACATGAATACGAGGGAGTGAGAAACATGGATCAGAACAAGAAGAATGCTATGGATAAGCAGAATAAGCAGAGTAGCCAGAACAAGCGGAACAACCAGAGCAGTCAGAACAACCAGAGCAGTCAGAATAAGCAGAATAGTCAGAATAAGTATGATAACCAGTACAAGGGGAACTGATGTAAAAGAGCCTGTCCACACGGACAGGCTCTTTTACAACTTATTCGGATGGTAGTTCTTCAATAATACGAGGTAACTCTTCTTCCAGACGCTCTTTCAATGTGGTGAGCGTGTCGGCCGGTAATGTGCCGGTGATAGAGAGAATCACATCATCAGTAATCACCATGCGTGGAAATGTGAAAGTACCGTAACTACGGGGAGATGTGACATTAACGGGTATGCCTTTGTTTTTGCACTCGGTGGATATGGCGATGTTAAGGGTGTTGTCGTCGGTTGCGGCAACGCACAGCTGAGAATTACTACAATCGCCACGAAAATATTTGCGAGGGATGTGACGGATTTGTCCGTTGCTACTCATTTGCTCAAGTTCTGAGCAAATCTGAGGGGAGATAACGGTTACTTTTGCGCCAAAGCGAAGCAACTCGTGTACTCGGCGCAGAGCACTTTTGTTTCCGCCAAACACAGTACAGTTATTATCTTTCAAGTCCACTAATAGGGGAAAGCCAAGCGCCATAGTTTCCCTCCTTTGCATCGTAATACATAATAAGCATACCATATAGTTTGTTTTACGACAAGGGTAAAATATACCAAAGTTTGTGAGCGGTTTATGGTAAAAGCAGATAAAGAAAGGTGTATAATCCTACATTTTGTGCCCATACTGGATGTGTACAAGGGAGGTATGTATATGAAGAACGGTAGTGCTAACGGACGTGTGATGCGCTTTTTAAAACGAAATGGCGTGTATTTGGCGCTGGCCGTCAGTATTCTTGCGGTGGGCGGAGTGCTGATTGCCGGATTAACACGACAATTGACTAAGCCGAGCGAGGATGATTCGCTAAATGCACAACAACAGGTTGAGCAAAAGGTAACCGATCAAAAAGACACGCGCAAAAAGACTACAACCGGATCAACCACCGTAAGAACTACGCAAAAAACAACTGCGACCGCACAAGAAGCGCCTCATCTTTATTTGTTGCCGCTGACGAATACGGTACAAAAGCCCTTTTCTGTGGAGGGGCCGTTGTATTGTAAGACGATGAAAGATTGGCGATTGCATTTGGGCGCTGACTTCGCCGGTGAGGAAGGGCAAGAGGTAAAAGCGGTCACGCGTGGGAGCGTGATCACGGTTATGAATGATCCATTGTGGGGTGGTGTAGTGGAAATTGATCACGGCGTCGATGTGATCACCCGCTATTGCGGTGTCAAACCCATTGTTAAAGTAGGGGATAAGGTAGATATGGGACAAGTAATCGGTTATTTGCAAACCATTCCATGTGAATGTGCTCAATCTGCTCATCTTCATTTGGAAATGTTTGCAGACGATACCCCTATAGACCCGGTTGCCGCTATCGCCCTTGAGGTGCGATACGCAGAAACAACTGATTGAATCTTGCCCACGGAAATCTGCGTTTTTGGCTTTGGCTGAAGACAAAGAAGCGGTAGAAAGGGCAAAAAACAGCCACCGAATCTCGGTGGCTGTTTTTTATGTGTAAATATGGGAAAAACCTTGACAAATTTGGCTGCTTTTATTATACTATCTTATGTTAAATGCGTTGACGGAGATTCAGCAAATCTACCTGCGAACAGAGAGCGTGTCTACGGTGTTTTGCCGTGCTGTGAGGATGCGCCGCATCGGGGGTTTGCGCGCCACTCCTGAGCACCCCGCGAAATAAGCGGTGGCGTCCGACCTGCGTTAGAGGTTAAGAGCGGCCTAGTCAACGACTATGCAATTTGGGTGGTACCACGGAATCTCCGTCCCATTTCGGGATGGGGATTTTTTATTTTCCACCAAACAGAAAGGAAAGAATGAATGATGGCAAAAGAACTGAAAAAGTATGGCGTAAACGAACTGCGTGAGATGTACCTGAATTTCTTCGAGAGCAAGGATCATCTGCGTCTGCCCAGCTTTTCGCTGGTTCCTCATAACGACAAGAGCTTGCTGCTGATTAACGCCGGCATGACTCCCCTGAAGCCTTATTTCACCGGCGCGGAGGTTCCTCCCCGCAACCGCGTGACTACCTGCCAGAAATGCATCCGCACCGGCGATATCGAGAACGTGGGTAAGACTGCCCGCCACGGCACCTTCTTCGAGATGTTGGGCAACTTCTCCTTCGGCGATTACTTCAAGCATGAGGCTATCGCTTGGTCTTGGGAGTTCTTGACCGAGGTGGTAGGCTTGGACGCGGATCGTCTGTATCCCTCTGTGTATGTGGAGGATGACGAGGCGTTTGACATTTGGAATAAGGAGATCGGCATTGCCGCCGATCGTATCTTCCGTTTTGGTAAGGGCGACAACTTCTGGGAGCACGGCGCCGGTCCCTGCGGTCCTTGCTCCGAGATCTATTATGATCGTGGTGAGAAGTATGGTTGCGGCAGCCCTGACTGTAAGGTGGGCTGTGAGTGCGATCGTTATATGGAGGTGTGGAATAACGTCTTCACCCAGTTTGAGAACGATGGCGCCGGCAACTACACCACCCTGGAGAAGAAGAACATCGACACCGGTATGGGTCTGGAGCGTCTGGCTGTTGTGGTACAGGATGTGGACTCCATCTTCGATGTGGACACTCTCCACGCTCTGCGTCAGCACGTCTGCGATTTGGCTCACAAGACCTATAAAGAGGACTATCAGAACGATGTGTCTATCCGCTTGATCACCGACCACATTCGTTCTGCCACCTTTATGATTTCCGACGGTATTATGCCCACCAACGAGGGTCGTGGCTACGTGCTGCGCCGTTTGATCCGTCGTGCGGCTCGTCACGGCCGCTTGCTGGGTATTGACGGTCTGTTCTTGGCTGACCTGAGCCGTACCGTTATTGAAGGCTCTAAGGACGGCTATCCTGAGCTGGACGAGAAGAAAGAGTTTATCTTCAAGGTGCTGTCCAACGAAGAGACTCAGTTTAACAAGACAATCGATCAGGGCTTGCGCATTCTGAGCGAGATGGAAGAGGCTATGCAGGCAGAGGGTAAGACCCAGCTGGACGGCGCCTCTGTGTTTAAGTTGTACGACACCTACGGTTTCCCTGTAGACCTGACCCGTGAGATCCTCACTGAGAAAGGTTACACCATCGACGAGGATGGCTTCAAGTCTGAGATGGAGGAGCAGCGTACCCGTGCCCGTACCTCTCGTGAGGTCACCAACTATATGGGTGCCGATGCTACTGTCTACGACCTGATTGACACTTCTGTCACCAGCACTTTCGTTGGTTATGATAAGCTGACCGCTACCTCTGCCGTGACGGTGCTGGCCGGTGAGACCGAGCTGTGTGACAGTCTGACCGAGGGTCAGCGCGGTACTCTGTTTGTCAGCGAGACTCCCTTCTATGCCACCATGGGTGGTCAGGAGGGTGACCGCGGTATGATTGTTGCTCCCAACGGTAAGTTTGCCGTGTCTGAGACCATCAAGCTGCGCGGCGGCAAGGTTGGTCATGTGGGCGAGGTTGTCGAGGGTATGATTTCTGTAGGCGAGAATGTGGAGCTGATTGTCGAGAGTGCTTCCCGTCAGCAGACTTGCAAAAATCACTCCGCTACCCACTTGCTGCAGAAGGCTCTGCGCACCGTCCTGGGCGAGCACGTGGAGCAGAAGGGTTCTTTGGTGACTCCCACCCGTCTGCGTTTCGACTTTGCTCATTTCCAGGCTATGACCGCCGAGGAGATGGCTAAGGTAGAGGCTCTGGTCAACGAGCAGATCGCCGCCGATCTGTGTGTGTGTACCGCCGAGATGACGGTAGACGAGGCAAAGAAGTCCGGTGCCATGGCTCTGTTTGGCGAGAAATACGGCGACACCGTTCGCGTGGTCACCATGGGTGACTTCTCCAAAGAGTTGTGCGGTGGTACTCACGTGTCTCACACCGGTGCCATCACTACCTTTAAGATTCTCAGCGAGAGCGGTATTGCAGCCGGCGTGCGCCGTATTGAGGCGATTACCGGTGACAATGTGCTTGCTTACTACGCTGAGCTGGAAAGCCGTATGAGCAACATCGCTGCTTTGCTGAAAGCTAAGGATAGCGAGGTTGAGGATAAGATTACTGCCCTGACTGCTCAGGTGAAGGCTTTGTCTTCCGAAAACGAGAGCCTGAAGAACAAACTGGCGCAGAGCGCTCTGGGCGATGTGATGAGCCAGGTGCAGGAGATTAAGGGCGTCAAGGTGCTGGCTACCCGTGTACCCGGTCTGGATGCCGGCGGTCTGCGCGAGTTGGGCGATCAGCTTCGTGACAAGATCGGCAGCGGCGTTGTGGTGCTGGTCACTACCACCGAAGATAAGGTGAGCATTTTGGCTGTGGCCACTGCTGACGCTGTGGCGAAGGGTGCCCACGCCGGTAACATCGTTAAGAATATTGCCGCGGTTTGCGATGGTAAGGGCGGCGGTCGTCCCGATTCCGCCATGGCCGGTGGTAAGGATGTGTCCAAGGCTGACGCCGTGGTGGCCGCTGTGGCTGACACCGTTGCCGCTATGATTAAAGATTGAGAGGAGATGTAACCATGGATTGCATCTTTTGCAAAATTGCTGCCGGGGAGATTCCCTCTAACAAGGTGTACGAGGACGATTTGATCCTTGCGTTTCATGACATTGCGCCTGCCGCACCTGTTCACGTGCTGTTTATCCCCAAGGCGCATATTGCCGGTGTTCGTGAGATCACTCCCGACAACGCCGCTGTGGTGGCTCACATTTTCTCTGTGATTCCGCAGGTGGCGAAGGAGTTAGGTGTCACCGATTACCGTATTGTTTCCAATAACGGCGCCGATGCCGGTCAGACGGTGCATCATCTGCATTTCCACCTGCTGGGTGGTGCTACCCTCGGCGGTATGGTGTAAGACACTATGCAGTATATCGTAATTGATTTGGAGTGGAACGGAAGTTACTCCAAAAAGGCTCACGGCTATTTCAATGAGATCATTGAGGTCGGTGCGGTGAAGGTGGATGAGCAGATGCGAATTGTAGATACATTCCGCGCTGCCATCAAACCGGTAGTGAGTAAAAAACTCTCTACTATTGTCACCGATCTAACCAATATTACTACCGAAGAGCTGGAGGATGGCACCACCTTTACGGCGATGATGCGTCAGCTCTCCCGCTGGATGGGGAACGAGCCGTCCACAGTGCTGACCTGGAGCACCACCGATCTGCTGGTGCTGATGGAGAACTGTCGTTACTTTACGGGACGGCAGGAGATTCCGTTCTTACAGAACTACATGGACTTCCAGGCCTATGCGCAACAGTGTATGGGCGTGGAGTCCTCTCAGCAGTTAGGCTTAGCGCGAGCAGGGGAGATGCTTGGCATTCCCGAGGATAATATGTCCCTGCATCGTGCGCTGGACGACAGTAAGTTGACTGCCGCCATTCTGCAAAAGGTGTATGATGCTGACACATTTGTGCCGGCGATTATGCCTGTGGACGACGAGTTCTATAAGCGAATTACCTTTAAGACCATGATCATCAAGGATTTGGATGACCCTCTGGTAAAACGCAGTGAATTGACGTTTGATTGCCCCCATTGCGGTAAGAATATGAAGCGTAAGGGCAGCTGGCGATTTCGTAACCGCGCTTTTTGTGCGGAATTTTCTTGCCGATGCACAGACGTGCGTTACACCGGTCGTGTACAGTTTAAGCTGAAGTATGAAGGTGTGGAAGTGCGCAAGAAACTGAGCGAGATACATCCTGCCGAAACAGATTCTGAGCAAGCGGAAGCAACCACTTAATCAACACCCTATACAACCCCTTCCCGTATGATGGAATGAGGTGGTGTGGGGTGAAAAGAGCATGGCGACGAAGTAAACGACATCATAAACGTTTGGCCGTGATGCTATTGGTGTTTGTCTGCATTATCGGCCTGTTGGCGCTATCTTTTTTTCGATGTCGCCCGGTTATGATAACCTTTGCCGAAAGCCAAGCAATTTGGACGGCCACAAAGATTGCGAACCAAACGGTAGCACAGGTGTTGCAAGACTATGCTGAAGCGTGTGCTGATGCTATCGTCGTTGTTTACGATGGAGGACAAAAGGTTTCTGCTGTGCATACGAACACATCGGTGGTCAACTTGGTGCGAACGGCTATTACCGATCGTGTCATAACGGCGATGGAACAATTTTCTTCCTTGTCCGTTTCACTTCCAATCGGTAGCTTGCTGGGATGGGACTGGGTGAGTGGATTTGGTCCAATGATCACATTCCCTGTCAGCTTTACCGCCACTGTCCTATCGGATGTTTCCTCTGCCTTGGTATCGGAAGGTATCAACCAAAGTATGTATCGGGTGCTGGTGCATCTGGAAATTAGTTTATACGTAGTGACTCCCGGTGGGCGCTCAACGGTAGGAGCTCAGATGAGTTATCCAATGGCAGAAACGGTGCTGTTGGGTGAGGTGCCGGATAATTTGACCGAAGTATATGGCGACGATCAGTCCTTGTTGGGACAGATATTTGATTATGGAACGACACAGTAAAGCGGGTGAGTGACATGTTGGAACAATTGGCTGCATTGCGGATTACCGAATTGCGTGAGCAGATCGAATATCACAGCAAGCGTTATTATGACGAAGATGCTCCCGAAATCGAAGATGATGAATTTGACGCTTTGACGCGCGAGTTAAAAGATTTGGAGGAGCAGTATCCGCATTTGATCACTCCCGACTCCTACACGCAGCGGGTACATGGTCGCGTGTCCCATCTATTTGAACCGGTTGCCCACGAGGTGCCGTTGGGCAGCTTGCAGGATGTGTTCTCCTTTGAGGAGATTCGCGACTTTGACCGGCGTGTGCGGGAGACTATCGAGAAGCCTTGTTACGTGGTAGAGCCGAAAATTGACGGTCTTTCCATTGCCATCGAGTATCGCAATGGGCGTTTTTATCGCGGTGCTACCCGTGGTGACGGCTTGGTGGGTGAAGACGTGTCGGATAATCTGCGTCAGATAGCAGATATCCCACAGAAATTGACGGCAGATGTGCCGCGGATTATCGTGCGTGGTGAGGTGTATATGCCTCGCGAAAGCTTTGCCGCCTTGGTGCGTAAGCAGGAGGACAATGGGGAAAAGACATTCAAAAATCCTCGTAATTCGGCTGCGGGTACATTGCGTCAGAAGGATTCTACTGTGGTTGCGGAGCGCAACCTCGCGCTCTTTGTGTTTAATATGCAGTTGGTCGAGGGGGAAAACCTATCTTCTCATGCCGATTCTTTGGTACGAATCAAGGATTTGGGTTTTCCTGTGATTCCTTTCTATTGTGTAACGGAATCGGTGGATGAAGTCATTGATTTTGTTCGCGATATTGGGAATAAGCGTGCAGAGTTGCCCTTTGATATCGACGGAGCAGTTGTGAAGGTGGATAGCTTTACGGATCGAGAAGCCCTCGGTACGACTAGTAAATTCCCGAAATGGGCTGTTGCTTATAAGTATCCTCCCGAGGAGAAGGAAACCATCCTTCGTGATGTGGAGGTAAATGTAGGTCGTACCGGTGTGCTGACACCTACCGGTGTGTTTGATGCGGTAACATTAGCAGGTACAACCGTTAGCAGGGCTACGTTGCATAATCAAAACTTTATCGATGAAAAACAGTTGGCTATCGGTGATACAGTGGTGATGCGCAAAGCGGGTGATATTATCCCTGAGGTTGTGCGTGTGGTTTCCCATTGTGGCGAGAAGCCGTATCAATTGCCAGTGATTTGTCCCTCTTGTGGTATGAAGGTAATCCGTGAGGAAGACGAGGCAGATCTGCGTTGTGTCAATCCTGAATGCCCTGCCCAGCGGTTGCGCAATCTAATCCATTTCACATCGAAAGATGCGATGGACATCGATGGTCTTGGTCCTGCCGTTCTCGAGCTCTTGGTACGAGAAGGACGCATTTCGCACGCGTATGATCTTTACACATTGACCCATGAGGATATCGCAGGCTTGGAGGGTTTGGGCAAGAAGTCCGCAGATAATTTGTTAGCAGCTTTAGCTAAATCTAAGGATAACGATCTGTATCGTGTCATCTACGGATTGGGTATTCGCCATATTGGCGAAAAGGCGGCAAAGCTGTTAGCCAATCGATTCGGTGACATGAGTTCGTTACTAACTGCTTCAATAGAAGATATTGCCGCTATTGACGGCTTTGGCTCCGTGATGGCACAGAGTGTGGTTGCCTTTTTCGCCTTAGAACCTTCTCGTGAACTGGTGGCACAGCTGGCAAAGGCTGGTGTGAATATGCAGTCGAAAACGGTGAAACAGGATAATCGTTTTGCTGGAAAGACGTTTGTTCTAACCGGGACGTTGCCGACGCTGTCCCGTAGTGAGGCATCTGCGTTGATTGAGCAATACGGCGGTAAAACCTCCGGTAGTGTGTCAAAAAAGACGGATTATGTCCTCGCGGGCGAGGAGGCTGGCAGCAAGCTGACCAAAGCCCAGCAATTAGGCATATCCATTTTGACGGAAGAACAATTCCGTGAAATGCTTTTATAATTTGGTATATTTCATAGATGGCCTGCCGTATTATTACGGCAGGCTATATTTTTTGAAAAAATGTCTTGACAAATGTTGGAAAACACAGTATAATCTCGTATGGTTAGCGGAGGCTAACCACGTATTTGTGCGAAAGGATGATGAGTATGAACTTAATGGATGCACAAATAGGGCAGGAGTACATCATTCGTTCCATTGAAACAGATGACGAGGAGTTAGATGCCTTTTTGTTTTCGTTGGGCTGTTATGTCGGAGCGTCGATCACGGTTGTTTCGCGCAAGCGTAAGAGCTGTGTAGTGGCGATTAAGGATGGTCGATATAACATCGATTGTCAGCTGGCTGAGGCCGTTTTGATCTAATATTCGCAGCGGCATTTACAGTCCGCTGCTTTTATTCGGGCCACCGGTTACCCTATGCTAACCGGTGGAATTTATGGTATTTTGGAGGAAAAAGTATGAGTATGCGTATTGCCTTGGCGGGTAATCCCAACAGTGGCAAGACTACCATGTACAATGCGCTGACCGGTCGCAATGAAAAGGTGGGCAACTGGGCGGGCGTTACGGTAGAGAAAAAAGAAAACCCGATTAAGAAGACCTATTACAAGAGCGATAAGTCGCTGATTGCTGTCGATCTTCCCGGTGCCTATTCGATGTCGCCCTTTACGTCGGAGGAGAGCGTTACCAGCGAGTTTATCCGTAACGAGAACCCGGATGTGATCATCAATATTGTGGATGCGACTAACCTTAGCCGCAGCTTGTTTTTCACCACTCAGCTTTTGGAGCTGAACATCCCTGTGGTGGTGGCACTGAATAAAGCGGATATTAACGAGAAGAAGAAGACGGATATCGATGTGTCTGTTTTGTCGGCTGAGTTGGGATGTCCTGTCATTGAAACTGTGTCTACCTCTGCCAAGGGTTTGAAGAAAGTGATTTCTGTTGCTATGGAGCAGATGGGGAAAGGACAAAAAGCTCCTTATTCCCAGGGCATCTACGATCCTACCGATAAAGAGGCTGTGATGGCGGCAGATCGTCATCGTTATGCCTTTGTGGATGAGATTGTCACTCTGGTGGAAACGCGCAAGGTGCTGACCAAGGATCGCAATACGCAGGATGCCATTGATAAGGTGATTACGCATCCGTTGTTGGGTCTGCCCATTTTTGCGGCCGTGATGTTCTTGGTGTTCCAGATTTCTCAGGCTTGGGTCGGTCCGTGGATTGCCGAGGGATATGAGTTCTCCAATGGTACGGTGATCCCCGGTCTGGTGACCCTGATCGATATGTTCAAGGAATGGGTGGCCGGTCTATTGACCGAAGCAAACCCCTTCTTGTCTGCGTTGCTGACCGAAGGCATCATCGGTGGTGTGTCCGCTGTGGTGGGATTCCTGCCGCTGGTTATGGTGATGTTCTTCCTGATTTCCTTGCTGGAAGATTGCGGATATATGGCGCGTGCTACCGTGGTGCTGGATCCTATCTTCAAAAAGGTTGGCTTGTCCGGCAAGTCGGTGATTCCCTTTGTGGTTGGCACCGGTTGTGCCATCCCCGGTGTGATGGCTTGTCGCACCATCCGCAACGAGCGTGAGCGTAATGCCGCTGCTATGTTGACGCCTTTTATGCCTTGTGGTGCAAAGCTGCCCGTGATTGCTCTGTTTGCCGGTGCGTTCTTTGATGGCGCCGGATGGGTTGGCACGCTGATGTATTTCGCCGGTATTGTTCTCATTCTTCTGGGTGCTTTGCTGGTGAACCAAATTGCCGGCCTGAAGAAGAAAAAGACTTTCTTTATCATGGAACTGCCCGAGTATAAAGCGCCTAGTGTGAAGCGCGCTTGCTTCTCTATGCTGTCTCGTGGTTGGGCTTATATAGTTAAGGCAGGTACCATTATCCTGCTGTGCAACGCAATCGTGTATATGATGCAGTCCTTTAATTGGAATTTCCAGTTGGTGGAAGAGGGGATGGAGCACACATCCATTCTGGCTTCTATTGCTAATCCCATTGCCACTCTGCTGGTGCCTGTAGTAGGCGTAGCGGCGTGGCAGTTGGCAGCCGCAGCGGTGACCGGCTTTATTGCCAAAGAGAATGTGGTTGGCACCCTGGCGGTGTGCTATGGCTTTGCCGTTAACGAGGACCTGGAGATGGTTAGCAGCGGCAATGAGGTTGCTGCCGCTATGGCACTGACGAAAGTTGCCGCCTTGGCGTATCTGATGTTCAATCTGTTCACTCCTCCTTGTTTTGCGGCCATGGGCGCGATGAATGCGGAAATCAGCGACAAAAAGTGGTTCTGGGGCGGTATTGCATTGCAGCTGGGAACCGGATTCACGGTGGCATATTTGGTGTATCAGATTGGTACGTTGATTACTACCGGCCAGTTGGGCAACGGTTTCTTAGGTGGTTTGATTGCTGTGCTGGCTATGATTGCTATTGTGATTTGTCTGTGTGTGCGTGCCAATCGTACTCTGAAGAAGGAGAATGGCGGTCGTAAAGTGATTGTCAAGTAAATGTATATGGAAAATTATATTATTGGTGCTGTTATTTTGCTGATTATCGGTGGTGCTACATGGTACGTGATTAAAGCAAAGAAAAGCGGCAAAAAGTGTATTGGCTGTCCTTCCGGTGGCAACTGCGGTAAGTGTGGTTGTTCCTGCGGAGAGAGCAAAGAGTAAAATGTATATCAAAACGGGTGTCAGACAAGTCTGACACCCGTTTTGTCATATTTTCCAACGCTCCTCCATATAGGTATAACAACACAGAAGGAGTGAGAGTATGGAACAATTGCTTAAAAAGAAATCATTTCGGTTATCCGGTTGTGCGCTGGATAAGCAGGAAGAGTGTCCTATTAGTGGCGAATATACATTGCCGGAGTATTGCCCTGATGTAGCGGTGGTGCTAAAATGTTTTGCTTATCCACGTATTTTGAATCGTCAATGGAGCGGCGATCAACTGCTATTGGATGGAAATGCCGTACTACGGGTACTGTATTTGGATGAGGAGAGGAGATCTGTCCACTCGTTAGAGTTCACGCAATCGTTTAGCTGCGCTTTGCGCGGCGAGGGCAAAGTGGATAATGCAGCGGTGCAGTTGGAGTTGGGCACGAAGTATCTGAATTGTCGTGCGGTGAATCCTCGGCGTGTGGAAGTGCGTGGTGCGGTAACGGTTACGGCCTATGCAGAATGTGTTCTTCATAAGGATTTAGCGACTACGACTGAGAATACTGCGCTATATACTCGCGAAGTAACCCAGGCGATTACCGTGCCTTGTTCTTTCGCCGATAAAGTGCTGACGGTAAGCGAATGTGTGGAGTTTCCCGATACACTTCCACCTGCTGAAATGTTATTGGGCGGTGAATGCCAAGCGGTGATACGTGATTGTAAACTGTTGGCGGGAAAAGCTATTGTAAAAGGCAATGTTTATTTTCATCAGTTGTATACCACTGCGGATGAAGCCGTATATTCATTGGACTTTGCTGTGCCGTTTAGTCAAATTTTGGATGTTAATGACGCGACGGAAGGTATGCCGTATAAGGCGACCGTGCAGATCCTCTCTGATACAGAGCGGTGCATAGTGGGACCGGATGGTGAAAATTCCTTGTTTGAGATCTGTGTAAAGTTGTTGATACAGATTTGGCTATATCAACAGGAGGAGATTACTGTCATTAAAGAAGCGTATCACAGCCGTTATCCTGCTTCGGCACAGATGGAGGAAACGGAGACGTGTTGTGTTATCGGTACCCGTTGGGAGGAAACGGTGTTGCCGATGCAGTTGACCGTGCCGTCTGGACGTTGGCAGGAGATTGTAGACGTGTGTGTGCAATCCCCCGAACTTACTTGCACGTGTAATGATGGTAGAGTGGAGGCGAAAGGGCGTCTGTGTGTTTGCGTAGTTGCGCGGGATATGGATGGTGAAATCGTATACGATGAATTTCTAGAGGACTACTCGTTGTCGTATGTGTGTGAAGGGAATGCTACTGACTTGCACGTGGTACCCATCGGTTGTAAGTACCGTGTGATTGACAATTCGTTGGAGCTACAGGTGTCCTTATGTGTTACCATCATCGATAAGCAGTGCGAGCGGATGAACGTGTTGGCTGATTTGCGCCTGCAGCAGGATATGCCCTACCCGAAGCAGAAGGCAACAGCGTGGTTATACTATGCTGATGCAGGAGAGTCAGTGTGGGATATTGGTCGTCATTGTCATACGTCATCAAAGGGTATCTGTGAGGAAAATCGTCTAGAAGATGAATGTGTGCGTGAGCCAATGGTATTAGTAATACCTGTTACGAACTGAAAAAAGCCGCCGTTCTGATGAACGGCGGCTTTTGCGTCAAACGTTACAGCTCAGAGGTGCAGTGGGCACAACGAGTGGCGTCGATGGCAATTTCGCTCTTGCAGTGGGGGCAAATCTTGGTGGTGGGAGCGGCAGGAGCCTCTTCCTCTTTCTTCTTGCCCAGTTTATGAGTGGAGTTGATCATCTTGACTATCATGAACAGGATGAAAGCGATGATCAAGAAGTTGATGATGGCCATAATGAAGGCACCGTATTTAATAGCAACCTCTTCGGAGACAACCTGGACACCATCTTCCGCCAAAACAGCCTCCTTCAGCACATACTTGAGCTGAGAGAAGTCTTTTTTGAAGATAATGCCGATGACGGGGGAGATTAGGTCGTTGACAACGGAATCGACGATGCTCTTGAAGGCAGCGCCGATCATAACGCCGACTGCCATGTCCACGACGTTGCCGCGGTTGATAAACTCTTTAAATTCTTTAATGATCTTCATGGTTACAACACTCCTTTGTTTTTCCTCATTGTAACACACCTTTTCATAAAATGCTACTTAAAAATACAAAAAAGTCCGAAAATCTTATGATTTTCGGACTTTTTCTCAAACAAATCAGTTGGTACGCTCGTCGCCCCAGAAGAAGAGGGCGGTGGTTCCGGGACCACAATGACTACCGATGGTAGTGCCAATGTTGAAAATTTGTACATTGCCGTTCAGATTGGGGAAGAAGGCTTCGATTTCGTCGGCGACGGCACGAGCATCCTCATAGCAGTCCGAATTGGAGATGAAACACTTACCGGAGTATTCTTTGCCACCTTGCGCGTGCTCCTTCATCTGGTTGACCAATTCTTTCAGTGCGTTTTGCTTGCCGCGGATTTTGAAGCGGGGGATAAGTCTGCCCATATAGTCGACGTTCAGTACAGGGCAAATTTTTAATACCGTACCAAACCAACCGGCCGCTTTAGTGACGCGACCACCCTTAACAAACCAGGTTAGATCGCTGGCGGTAAACCAATGATGCATATACTTTTTGTTAGACTCTGCCCACTGATACAGTTCATCGATGCTGTCGCCGGCATCGCGATGGTCGGCCATAGTGTCCAACAGAAGACCGTCTCCGGCAGAGGCTGCTAAAGAATCAATCACGTAGATTTTTCTCTCCGGATATTTTTCGCTTAGCAATTCTGCGGCGATGCGTGCAGAGTTATAAGAACCGGATAATCCGCTGGATAGGGCAAGGTGAATGACATCTTGATCATTGGCGAGGAATCCTTCAAAATAACGTGTGAATTCATCGACGTTAACCTGAGAAGTACTGACCTCGGCGCCGTCGCGCATGGCCTGATAAAAATCGGCTGCGGAAACGGAGGCGCCCATATCGTCATTGTATTCTTTACCGTCTAAAAAATAGTGCAGCGGAGTAAAGGCGATGTTTCGCGCAGCCATGTATTCGGGGGAGAGATCAACCACAGAACAGCAGCTGAGTACGTACGAGGACATTGTTTTCGCTTCCTTTCATCGGATGATACCGTTATTATATCCCATAGCCAACAGTAATGTCATCCTACAGACGAAGAATGCAAGTATACGTTGTTTTCTTGCGCGGTAGAGTGCCTTGAAACCGACTCTACTGTGAAGAGAGTTGCCGTAAATATGGGGCTTGTCAAGCCTTCCTTAATGTGATATAATAAAAACACACAAAAACTCAGTTTGAGGTGCGTATGGAAGAATTAAAGATGATTATTGCTGGCAACATTGGGCAGCTTCGTCGTGATGCGGGAATGACCCAGTTAGAGTTGGCTGAATATCTCAATTATTCGGATAAGGCGGTATCTAAATGGGAACGTGGTGAATCCACGCCGGATATTATCACACTAAAGGCGATTGCAGATCGGTTTTCTGTGACTGTGGATTATTTACTGCGGGCTGATCATCCGCGTGAAACAGAGATTCGTCGAGAATATACCAAGCGTCAACGAAGAAATCATGTTTTGATTACGGTGATGTCTTGCGTGGTAGTATGGCTTATCACAGTTTTGGTTCACACAGGCGTGAATATTGCTCTACCGGAGGAAGGCAACCTTTGGATGAGCTATATGTACGCTGTACCGATAACTTTGATAGTCTTGCTGGCGTTCAACGTGGCGTGGGGTAAACGGCGTTTAAACTTTATTATTATCTCTGCGCTGTTGTGGTCTGTGATTACTTGTGTGTTTATTTCGACACTGGTATTTGCCGATTTGCGCAATCTATGGTTGTTGTTTGTGGTTGGTGTCCCCGCTCAAGTAATCGTTGGTTTGTGGTCTGGTCTGAAATATAAGTAATAAAAAATCCCTGTGGAATTTTTCCACAGGGATTTAAATTTATATTTTAGGTTTTGTTGCATAATTTGCGGTGAATACGCACGTCTCCGGTGCTGTAGAGTGTTGCAGTTTGATCGATTAAAGCCAGGACCATAATAAAGAAGAATACCAATCTCGGTGCCATCAGCGGGTGGTCGACCATACCGTGAGCCAGAAAGCAAGCAGCGAAAGCTAATACGGAGAATCCCATCCAGAAAGCGGATCTGGTGTTGTTACGTATCATCCGAATGCCGCTACGCGCTACGAAGAAGCCGATAGAGCCGATGATGGCGAGTCCGACGAAGCCACCTTCTAACAACATCTGTAGAACGACGTTGTGTGCGTGAGGTGCATCGATACCGATGTTTTTAAAAATGTCAAACGTAATTTGTGTACCGGCACCGTGACCGAACAATGGGCGATCGAATATACGCTCAATGGCTTCCATCCAAATCTCCCAGCGTTCTCCGACGGCGGTTTCAGCACCGACTTTGTCTACAATTTCTGCAGTCGCATCAGGGGACAGGGGAGAACCGCCGTTGGGTTTCATGGCCGAGGAGAGATTGTCCGCGATGGTGCTACTACTAGCAATGCCCGTTTTGATGGAAAACAGACGGTTAATCACGGTTTCTGGTATGAAGAGAATGGTTCCTGCCACACAGAGCGTGATAACGCCGGGATGTCGGCGGATTTTAACTAGGATAAGGAAGGCGGCCAACATAAAGATGGCTAGGTAACCGCCGCGAGAAAAGGAGAACAGAACGCCGGCAAAGGTGAAGAACAGACATGTACCACTAAACAACTGCATGCGATTGCTGTGCGGTTTCATGAAGGTATAGCTTACCACAAAAGGCGCTGTCATCACTAAATATTGGGCCAACATATTGGGGTTGGGAAACGTAGAAAAGGCGCGCAAATGGTAAGGCGCTTCATACATATCGAAGGGGAACCACTCAAAAACGATGTCGTCCAGCCACTTCCAAGTGCTTTGAATATCGCCTTCGGTAAAATAGTCGATACGATATTGGATGCAAGCAATTAAACCTACGATACCGGCAACGGCCGTCATATAGAGTAGGAAGCGTTCGGTGCGTTGAACGTTGGTGAGCAGATTTGCCACAATTAAGTAGGCAATGAAGAAAAACCACCACATCATGGAAACGGCAAAAGAGGAAACCCGGTGGGCGCTATAGACACAGGAGAGTGTTTGATAACTGCAAAAAGCGAACAGTAATTTGCCAATAATGCCAATGCGCAACGTGCGTTTGCATTGCCGAAGATCTTTGATGGCAAAAATGGCAGAGCAGCCAACAAGAAGAAAACTGAAGTACTCCGGGAATAATGGCACAACAGCGATGAGCAATAGAGAAAATAGGTATGGTTGCTTTAATTCAATCCATATATTACCTAACGCTTTTTTCATTAATTTTCCTCCTTTCTGTCGAATACCGTAATACTATATCATAAAAGAAACAATTAATCAACCTTATTTTCCAATATACTCGTTCGTCTATTCATTGCAATGAAAAGCCCTCTAAGGGGCGAACCTTAGAGGGCTTTATTGCGTGTACTATCAGCCGACGATAAGGCTTTCACCGGTCATCTCGGCGGGCTGGTCAATACCGAGGATCTCCAGCATGGTGGGGACGATGTCAGCCAGGCGGCCACCCTCACGCAGAGAGCAATCCTTGCCTACCACACAGAAGGGAACGGGGAAGGTGGTGTGAGCGGTGAAGGGAGAACCATCCGGCTCATACATCTTGTCAGCGTTGCCGTGGTCGGCGGTGATGATGGCGGTACCGCCCATAGCCAGAGTAGCCTCAACGGTCTTGCCAACGCAGGTATCCACAGCCTCAACAGCAGCCTTAGCGGCATCGAAAATGCCGGTGTGGCCAACCATATCGCAGTTGGCGTAATTGAGGATGATCACGTCATACTTGCCGGCGTTGATCTGCTCCACAACAGCGTCGCACACCTCGTAAGCACTCATCTCAGGCTTCAGGTCAAAGGTAGGCACATCGGGAGACTGGATCAGAATACGATCCTCACCGGGGAAGGTGCGCTCCTCGCCACCGTTGAAGAAGAAGGTGACGTGGGCGTATTTCTGGGTCTCGGCGATGCGCAACTGGGTCATATTGTTCTTGCTGATGACCTCGCCCATAGTCATGGTCAGCTCCTGAGGACCAAAAGCAACCTCCACGTTGGGCATGGTGGCATCGTAGCTGGTCATGCACACGTAGTGCAGGGGGAAGAAGCCGTTCTTACGCTCGAAGCCGGTAAAGTCAGCGTCCACAAAGGTGCGGGTGATCTGACGGGCACGGTCGGGGCGGAAGTTGAAGAACACCACGCTGTCGTTGGCTTTGATGGTGCCATCTTTTTCCAAAATGGTGGGCAGAACGAATTCGTCGGTCACGTCGTTAGCATAGGAAGCCTTCATAGCCTCAACGGCGTTGTAGGCGGTGTTGCCCTCGCCGTACACCATGGCGGCATAAGCCTTCTCCACACGATCCCAAGCGAAGTCGCGGTCCATGGCGTAGAAGCGACCCATAACAGTAGCTACTTTACCAACGCCGATTTCCTCCATCTTGTTACACAGCTGAGCCATAAAGTCAGCACCGGAGGAGGGAGGAACATCACGGCCGTCCATCAGAGCGTGGACATAGACCTTCTCCAAACTGTGACGCTTAGCCAGCTCCAGTAGACCGTACAGATGCTCGATGTGGCTGTGCACACCGCCATCGGACAGCAAGCCCATCAGGTGCAGGGCAGAGTTGTTCTCCTTGCAGTTTTTGACTGCGTTCAGCAGAGCCTCGTTCTCAAAGAAATCGCCATCGGTGATGGACTTGGAAATCTTAACCAGCATCTGGTACACCACACGACCGGCACCGATGTTGGTGTGACCAACCTCGGAGTTGCCCATCTGACCGTCGGGCAGACCCACGTCCAGGCCGGACGCGCCAATGTAGGTGGTGGGGTTCTCGGCAAAAATCTTGGACAGGTTAGGGGTGTTAGCCGCCTCGATGGCGTTGCCATAGGTATCGACGTTGTGACCGAAACCGTCCATAATAATCAAAGTTAAAGGCTTTTTCATAAAACATCTACCTTTCCTAGAAAAGAGGGCGTGCATTGCTGTCACGCCCTCTCGTCAATGTGTTATCTTATTTCGCAGCAGCAACGATGGTGGCAAAGTCCTCAGCCTTGAGGGAGGCGCCACCGATCAGACCGCCGTCCACATCGGACATAGCCAACAGCTGAGCGGCGTTGCCGGCGTTCATAGAGCCGCCGTACTGAATGGTAACAGCGTTAGCGGCATCCTGATCGTACAGACCGGCGATGACGGCACGGATCTGAGCGCAAACCTCGTTGGCCTGCTCAGCGGTAGCGGTCTTGCCGGTGCCGATGGCCCACACGGGCTCATAGGCGATGATCACGCGGGACAGCTCGTCTTTAGACACGCCCTCCAGAGCGATCTTGGTCTGCATAGCGCAGATCTCAGCGGTGATGCCCTGCTCACGCTGCTCCAGGTACTCGCCGACACACAGGATGGCGGTCAGGCCGGCATCCAGAGCACCACGAACGCGCTTGGCAACGGTAGCATCGGTATCGCCGAAATAGGTGCGGCGCTCGCTGTGACCCAGGATGACGTAACCCACGCCCATCTGAGCCAGCATATCAGCGGCAATCTCGCCGGTGAAAGCACCGGACTTTTCCCAGTGGCAGTTCTGGGCAGCCACGCCGATGTTAGAGCCCTTGGTGGCCTCCAGAGCGGCGGGAATATCGATAAAGGGAACTCCCACAACCACGTCGCAGGCGGCATCCTTCACCAGAGGCTTGATAGCCTCGATGAGAGCGGTAGCCTCAGCGGGAGTCTTGTTCATTTTCCAGTTACCGGCAATAACATACTTACCCATAATCGTAATCTCCTTTAATTTGAATTACTTATCGCTCATAGCAGCGATACCGGGCAGCTCCTTGCCCTCCAGGAACTCCAGAGAAGCACCACCACCGGTGGAGATGTGGCTCATCTTGTCACCGAAGCCCAGGGTGTTGACAGCGGCAGCGGAGTCACCGCCGCCGATGATGGTGGTAGCATCGGTCTCGGCCAGAGCCTTAGCGACGGCGATGGTACCCTTGGCCAGGGTGGGGTTCTCGAACACGCCCATGGGACCATTCCAAACAACGGTCTTAGCGGTCTTCACCTCGTTAGCGTACAGCTCAGCGGTAGCGGGACCGATATCCATACCCTCCATGTCGGCGGGGATAGCATCGGCAGAAACAACCTCAACGTCAATAGGAGCATCGATGGGGTTGGGGAAGTCCTTAGACACGATGCAGTCGATGGGGAGCAGGATCTTAACGCCCTTTTCCTCAGCGCGAGCCAGCATATCGCGGCAGTAGTCGATCTTCTCGCGATCCAGCAGAGACTTACCAACCTCATAGCCCTTAGCGGCCAGGAAGGTGTAGGCCATACCGCCACCGATGATCAGGGTGTCGGCCTTGTTCAGCAGGTTCTCGATCACGTTCAGCTTATCGGCAACCTTAGCGCCACCCAGAATGGTGACAAAGGGACGAGCGGGATTGTTCACGGCGTTGCCCAGGAACTCCACTTCCTTGGCCATCAGATAGCCGTTGGCAGACTCCTCAACGTAAGCGGTCACGCCCACGGTGGAGCAGTGAGCGCGGTGAGCAGCACCGAAAGCATCGTTAACGAACAGGTCACACAGAGAGCCCAGCTCAGCGGACAGAGCCTCGCCGTTCTTGGTCTCCTCAGCGCGATAACGGGTGTTCTGCAGCAGAACCACGTCGCCGTCCTTCATAGCGGCAACAGCGGCCTTGGCGTTCTCGCCGACAACGCAATCGTCAGCAGCGAACACGATCTCCTTGCCCAGTTTCTCGCTCAGACGAACAGCCACGGGAGCCAGGGACAGCTCGGGCTTGGGCTCACCCTTCGGTTTGCCCAGGTGAGAGCACAGGATCACCTTAGCACCATTGTTGATCAGGTACTGGATGGTGGGCAGAGCGGCAACGATGCGGTTCTCGTCGGTGATGACACCGTTCTTCAGGGGCACGTTGAAATCGCAACGCACCAGAACGCGCTTGCCGGAAACATTCAGGTCTTCTACGGTCTTTTTGCTCAGATAGCTCATACAAAACATCCTTTCAAAAATTAATGTCTGTTAAAAAAATATCAACACAACAAGTCTATTATAAATGATTATTAATACTTTTGCAAGTAAATATTATAAGAAAAACGCTAAATTGCAAATTTTTATGGCTTTTCCCATTAAAAGGTGGTTGATGGTAGCAAAAATTAGTCATAACAACCGCAAACCTTTGGGATAGCGGTTTTTTAATCGTCCGTTGGATGCTTTTCCAAATCCGAAGGGAATGCCGTTGACGCAAACAGCCGTCCAACCGCTTTGCTTTTCACACGCAATTTCTTCACCGTGTAGGAAGGCAATTAGTCGCGCATCGGTGAGGGGGAGATCGACGTATTGACGGCAATTCTCAATGTGGGAAGCTAAAAAAATGCTGTGCGATGGTTCCAGACGATTCTTGCATACGGCTGCTACGGCGATACCGGCGCTAAGAACGCCTAAACCGTTGCAGTTAGGGAGGTTTAGAGGAAGTAAACGCACCTGTTCACCAAATGTGACAAAAATGCCGTCCGGTTCGTCGGTGAAACAACTGCGGTAGAGTTCTTCAGCGTCTTGGCGATGAAGATCCTTTTGAGGGTAGTTATACTCTGTCACGGCGGCAGGGATATCCTCGTCGCTGCGTTTAAACAGAGCAATAAAATGCCCTTCGCCACCATGTTGTGGAAAAATACGGCGGCATTTGGAGAAATCGACACTATCATCTACTTCGGGACAGATGGCTTGGACACGATCGGCAGAAATGCCCGGACAACCCCAATCTACACAAATGGGTTCCAGGGAGAAGTTGGGGTGTGAGGATAGAAAGCGATACACAGTGCCTTCGTTTTCTTCAGGAGCGAAGGTGCAGGTGGAATAGACGATGCGTCCACCCGGTTTGACGGCTTTTGCGGCATTTTGCAATATTTCGTCTTGGCGATTGGCACAGAGGTGAATATTGTCGATGCTCCACTCGGCGAGTGCTTGTGGTTCCTTGCGGAACATCCCCTCGCCGGAGCAAGGCGCGTCTACCAGTACGGCATCAAAATAATCGCGTAAACCTTCGCACAGAACAGTGGTGTCTTGTGAAGAAATCACTTGGTTTCGATAACCCCAACGTTCGAGGTTCTGTTGGAGGATGCGCGCGCGTGACAACACGAACTCATTACTCCATAAGAGACCGCTTTTCCCTAGGTGCGTGGCGATTTGTGTACTTTTGCCGCCCGGTGCCGCACACAAATCCAAAACGCGCTCGCCCGCTTGTGGATTTAGCACGCTGACGGCAGAGGAGGCGGAGGGCTCTTGCATATAGTAGGCTCCTGCATGATGCAGAGGATCGCTGCCGGCTTTGTGCTCCGCATCTAAATAGAAAGAATTGTCCGCAAAAGGAGCTTTTTTCAGAGGGTGAGGAAATTGCTTTAAAAACTCGTTTTCGGTTGTTTTAGAGGTATTAATGCGCAATCCGCGGCGGAGAGGAAGGGTGTATCCATTCGCAAAATCCTCGAATTTATCCTGAAGAAGCAATTGCATTCTTTGTTTGAACAATTTTGGGAATTCCATTGGCGACCTCCTTTGCAAAAATGCTGCCGCAGGGTGTCTGCGACAGCATCGGAAATTAATCGGATAAAGCTTGCTTAATGGCTTTGGACAACTGGTCGGGGCAAGATGTGCCTTTAAACCCACACTGAATGCCCTCTAAACGGCGAATCGCCTCATGAGCATCCATACCTTCTATCAGGCTTGCAACACCTTTCGTGTTGCCGGCACAACCGCCGTCAAAATGCACGTTGGTTACTTTGCCATCAACAATGTCAAAAGAGATATTGCGGGAGCAAACACCTTTGGTACGATATTGATAGGCCATACGTTAGTGCCTCCTAATTACTTGGTTTTTGCTGATTTATACGCTTTCATCAGCTGTACGGTGTTTTCGGGCGCACCGCAACTACCCAGTGAGCGGACTGGATCGGTGTACATGCCATGGAAGTCGGTGCCGCCGGTCATAAGTAAGTTATGTTCTTCGGCACAATTTTTGAGTACAGAAATGCGCTCGTCGTCATTGCTGGGATGCCATACTTCGATGCCGTCCAGCAGATTATCTGCAATTAGATTATGCATTAGATCAATGCTGTCGTAAACAAAGGGATGGGCCAAAACCGCCAATCCGCCGGCGCTGTGAATAAGGTCGATGACCTCGCGGACATCGGGATACTCGATGGGGACATAGGCGTAGCCGCCTTTAGACGAGAATAACTTATGAAAGACATCGCCAAAGATGCTGTCGGCGTATCCGGCCTCCATCAATGCGTGCATAATGTGTTGTTTGAACACATTGGTGCTTCCGGAGGCATGTCGTGCGATGGTTTCAGGAATGATGGGATAGTAGCGCAACACCTTGGCGACCATCTCTTTAGCGGCGGTGCGGCGGTTGTAGTTGATGCGTAGGCACATACCCTCTAAGCGGTCGGGACTATCGCACATGTAACCCAGGATATGTACTTTGCGTTTGCGTTGGTAATCGTAAGCGGACATTTCCACACCATGAATTACGTCTAATCCTAAACGCTTTCCGATAATGCAAGCGCGGGTGGCACCGGCTACTGCATCATGATCGGTGATGGAAATAGCGGTAACGCCGCGACGCTTGGCCATCGTGAGCAACTCTTCAATGCCCATTGAGCCATCGGATATTTTGCTGTGACAATGCAAATCGCAGACCATATGGATACTCCTTCAGTAATGCACGAGCGACCTAATGGTCGCAAACCACTCCAACAGACCAATTATACCTCAATTTCGTGAGAAAAATCAACAGTAAATTACATATTTTCCCATATTTCGCAAAAAAGGGAAATATGCGAATGTTGGTGTCGATTTGTCGAAAATATTTGTAGAATTCGACAATAAAAAACAGGCTGTGTTGCGTTGATGGTTGAATTTTATGGCAGAGCGTGCTATACTGAAGAAAAACTGTCAATAAGGAAGTGTTTTAAATGACAAAAATTGATGTGTTTTCCGGTTTTTTGGGAGCCGGTAAAACGACGCTGATTAAGAAATTGATTACAGAAGCCTATGCAGGCGAAAAATTGGTGCTGATTGAAAATGAATTTGGAGAGATCGGTATCGACGGCGGATTTATGAAAGAGGCCGGTATTCAGGTGAACGAGATGAATTCCGGTTGCATTTGCTGCAGTTTGGTCGGTGATTTTACAACCTCTTTATTACAGGTTTTGGAACAATTTTCGCCGGATCGTATTTTGATTGAACCCTCCGGCGTGGGTAAGCTTAGCGATGTCATCAAAGCCGTGCAGCAAGTGGAATCTGACGATGTAAAGTTGAACAGCTTTACAACCGTTGTAGATGCCGGAAAATGCAAAATTTATTCGAAAAACTTTGGTGAATTTTATAACGATCAATTGGAACATGCCGGTTGTGTGATACTCAGTCGTACAGATGGTGTCGCTCAAGAGAAATTGGATGCGGTATTGGCAATTATCCGTGAAAAGAACGATTCGGCAACGGTCATTACGACTCCTTGGAATGATTTGGAAGGAATGCAGATTCTTTCCGCTATGGAGCATCGCCATACGATCGTCCATGAATTGGAGCATATGGTCGATGAAACGTGTCCGGCGTGCGGACATCATCATCACCATGAGCATCATCACGAGGGTGAAGACTGTCATCATCACCACCATGAGCATCATCACGAGGGTGAAGAGTGTCACCATCACCACCATGAGCATCATCACGAGGGGGAAGAGTGTCACCATCATCACCATGAGCATCATCATCATGAGGGTGATGAATGCCACTGCCATGACCATCATCACCATCACGCCGACGACGTGTTTGCAAGTTGGGGTGTCGAAACGGTGAATATCTATTCTGCTGATGAAATTCGTAATTTCTTGGAGCAGTTGTCTGACGAACATCGGTATGGTACGGTGCTTAGAGCTAAGGGAATCGTGAAAGGTTTGGATGGTAACTGGATTCATTTCGATTACGTACCCGGTGATGTGGACGTACGAATTGGTGGTGCCGACGTAATTGGCAAATTGTGTGTAATCGGCGCGGAAATTCATGAGGACGCGCTTAAATCTTTGTTCCGTGTGTAATGGAGGGTGAACAATGGAAATCCCGGTATATATGTTCACCGGTTTTTTGGATGCCGGTAAAAGTACGTTTTTACAAAGCACCTTAGAAGATAAGCGCTTTAATAATGGTGAGCGCACTTTGGTTCTTTTGTGCGAGGAGGGCGAGTGTGAATTGGACCCCGCACGTTTTTCTAGTAAAAACGTGACGATACAACGTGTGGAAGCACCGGAGCAGCTAACGGTCGACAACATGTCCATGTGGCAGAAGTGTTGCCGTGCTCAACGCGTGATGGTTGAATATAATGGTATGTGGGCAATGGATGACCTGTTCCGTAATATGCCCAAAAATTGGGTGGTATACCAGGAAATGATGTTTGCCGATGCCAACACGTTTGAGGTGTACAATGCGAATATGCGCGAACGTGTAGTAGATAAACTGCAAGGCGCTCAGTTGGTGGTGTTTAATCGTTCTCGACGGGATGCCGATAAAATGCCGCTGCACAGGATTGTACGTGGTATTAGTCGTCGCGCGGATATTGCCTATGAATACGACAACGATGAGGTAGAGTACGACACCATTGAGGATCCTCTTCCGTTTGATAAAAACGCCAAGGTCATCGATGTGGATGACAGGGATTATGCGTTGTGGTATCGAGATTTGTCAGAGGAATTGGATTCCTATGATGGGAAAACTGTTCGCTTTAAAGGACAAGTAGTGGTAGATAAGACGATACCGAAAGGAACTTTTATCGTTGGTCGACCGTTGATGACTTGTTGTGTTGACGATATTCGCTTTGCCGGTTTGGTGTGCGAATGGGATCGTGTGACAGACTTGTCCAGTCGCGACTGGGTTATCGTAACGGCAACAATTTCTGTCCGTAAACATGAATGCTATGGGCGTATCGGTCCGGTTTTGCAAGGCGTTGACGTAGTAAAAAGCGACCCCTTGAAGGAAGAAGTTGCGTCATTTTACTGATCGCCAACAGCCATGTAATAGCGATACAAACATATTTTCAGCTATTTGTTTGTGCGTTTTGCACATATTCTTGAAAATAAATTCTGCCAAAAGGCCGAAAAAAATATTTCCCCTTGCAAACTGCCGCAAAATGGGGTATAGTGTGCGTGTAGGGTGTGTGTTGAGCGCACCTATTTCCTTGTCCGTATGCGGCTTTCCGCCGCTGGAATATAAAGAGTATGTGGAGGTATATCACAATGAACAAAGTAGAACTGATTGCTGCCGTTGCCGCTAAGGCCGGCCTGTCCAAGAAGGATGCCGAGAAGGCTATTGCCGCCGTTGTTTCTTCCGTCGAAGAGGCTCTGGTGAAGGGCGAGAAGGTCCAGCTGATTGGCTTTGGTACCTTTGAGGTTCGTGAGCGTGCTGCCCGTGTGGGCCGCAACCCCCAGACCAAAGAGGAGATCAAGATTGCCGCTTCCAAGCAGCCCGTGTTCAAGGCCGGTGCCGCTCTGAAGAAGGCTATCAACTAATTTAAGCATAGAGAGCCGCCCGAGATCGGGCGGCTTTTTCTATGAGTGAGGTGTATTGTATGCGACTGGATAAGTATTTAAAGGTTTCTCGTTTGATTAAGCGCCGTACCGTTGCTAACGAAGCATGTGATGCCGGTAAGGTGCTTGTAAACGATAAACCGGCGCGTGCTTCCTATGAGGTTAAGGTTGATGATGTGATTACGTTGTCGCTAGGTGCTCGTCAGCTGCGCGCTCAGGTGGTTTCAATCCAGGAAACCGTGGCGAAAAACGATGCGCCACTATTGTATCGTGTGTTGGCTGATAATTAATGCATATACTTCCTTGTAGTCGCATAGAATGAAGCGAAATAGGGGAGGGATGCTGTTTGGATCGACGTGATAAAACCACACCTGTGATGCCGCATCAACTTATTCTGCAGGATCGGACACGCTTGGAATTGACGGGCATCATCGATGTGGACAGTTTTGATGATACAAAGGTTAACTGTACTACTTCATTGGGGTGTCTGACAATAGTCGGAGACAGTTTGCGTTTGCATCGACTGGATTTGGATGGGACGGCTCTCTCCGTAGAGGGACACATCGATTCGTTAAACTATTCCGATCTGAGAAAAGGCGGCCTTTTCGGTCGCCTTCTTCGCTAATTATGGAGTGGTCGGGACGGCAGCAGATAGAGTTTTTGCTGCAAAGCTGTGTGTTGGGCGTTGTACAAGGTTTTTTCTTGGACGTGATGACCGGATTTGTCTTCGTTTCCAAGCGTAAACGATGGTTGTGGACGGATGTGATATTCGGTCCGATCGCGGCTATCGTTACCTTTTGCGGGGCGTTGGTGATTATGGATGGACAGTTGCATCCGCTACTGTTTTTCGGTGTGTTTCTCGGAATGGCGCTGGAGCATTTTGCAATTGGCACTTACGTGTGTCGTTTGATGCGTTATCTGCATCACAGGTCAATCCGAATCGTGCAAATGATGCAGCGTTTTTTGCGATGTTTTTTGTACGTGATGTGGGGTAGGTTTGTTCATCTTGTGCGTTGTCGGAAAAAAACCGCTGAAAATGATGAAAAAACGTGAAAATTGCCCCTCTTTTTTTAAAAAAGGGCTTGAAATTTTTGACAACACAAAGTAAAATGAACTTTGTAGAGTTATTTATAGAAAGGGGCGATTGGTATGCTGCAACGCAAAGCGGTACGTCGTGTGCGTAGTCGGTGTTCTTGGGCTGTGCGTTTTTTGCTGATCGCCTTGCTGGCTTTTCTGTTCTTGAAGGCCGTTCAGCTTTACAGTCAAATTCAGGAGCAGCAGAATGCTTTGGCTACGCTGGATAGTCGTATTGCCACACAGAAAGCGAAAAACGAAGAATTGTCGGTTCTGTTGGAGCAGACGGATGATAGTTTGGAGCAAAAGGCAAACGAAGATGGCTATGGCCTACCCGGTCAGCAGTTCTATCAAAGCGAAGCAGGCTAATTCATAGGGGGATTTTTGAAGGGTATGCAGTTAGAGGTTGGATCGATTCTTGAGGGTAAAGTAACCGGTATTACTAAGTTTGGTGCGTTCGTTGAATTGCCAGAAAAAGTGACCGGTATGGTTCACATTTCTGAGGTGGCTGCGACTTTTGTAAAAGAAATTCGCGATTTTGTCACTGAGGGACAGACGGTCAAGGTTAAGGTGCTGAGTGTTGGCGAAGATGGTAAGGTAAGTCTTTCTATTAAGAAGGCACAGGCTCCTGCTCCTCGTCAGTCCGCTCCGCGCCGTCCTGTTTTTAACGGCAGACCAGGTGACTATGAGTGGCAGGCATCTGCTCCCCGCAGCGAAAGTTTTGAAGATATGATGAATCGTTTCAAAGCTACCAGCGACGAGAAGATTTCCGATCTTAAGCGTTCTATGGACAATAAGCATGGTGGTTTTGGCCGTAAGCCTCGAGGCAACGGCAATCCGCAGTTGTAAATCGGAAAGGGGAATGCGTTTCTCTCATAACGGAGAAAGGCGTTCCCTTTTTTGTGTGAAGGATAGGGAAGAGAATATGCGTCAATTGGATGTATCTCTTATTGCAAAAGCGGTCGGTGAATTGTGCGTTGTCGCTAATCGCCGGTTGCCGCAAGATTTGGTGTCTTGCATGAACTGTGTGGCTAAGCGCGAAACGTCATCACGTTCTCGAGCGGTGCTGTCGGATTTGCTGGAGAATATACATGCTGCCGATGATATGAAGTTGCCGATTTGTCAAGATACCGGTATGGCAGTTGTGTTTGTTCGTCTGGGACAGGACGTGCATTTGGTTGGTGGATCACTGTATGAGGCGATTAATGCAGGCGTAGCGCAGGGATATCTCGACGGTGGCTTGCGTTGCTCGGTGGTGTCGGATCCGTTGCGTCGGATCAACACCGGCGACAATACTCCGGCTGTTGTACATCTGGAAATGGTAGAAGGCGATGGTTGCGAAATCACCGTGGCCCCGAAAGGCTTTGGCAGTGAAAATATGAGTCGTGTTTATATGCTGACGCCTGCGGCTGATCGGCAAACGATTGTGGATAAGGTGTGCGAGGCTGTGCAATTAGCCGGAAGTAATCCTTGCCCTCCGTTGGTATTGGGCGTTGGCATTGGCGGCGATTTCGAACAAGTGGCTTATTTGGCTAAAAAGGCGCTGTGTCGCCCGGTGTCGCAACCTAATGAGGATGTATATTACGCTCAATTGGAGCAGGATATATTGCAAGCTGTGAATAGGTTAGGCGTTGGTCCACAAGGTTTCGGTGGCGATACGACTGCGTTAGCGGTGATGATTGAAACGGCACCAACTCATATCGCCGGTTTGCCGTTGGCTATCAACGTAGGATGTCACGTGACGCGTCACGCCACTGCATATGTGTGATGCGAAGAATGTTGAGGAATGATTATGGAAATGTTTGAGTATTGCGCTCCGTGTCTGTTCGGCGTGGAAGGAATTCTTGGTGATGAGTTGCGTCGTTTAGGCGCTTCTGATGTGCGTCCCGAAAATGGTCGTGTGCTGTTTCGCGGAGATGTGTCTATGATGGCGCGTGCAAATATTTGCTCTCGTTACGCAGAACGCATACAAATCTTGATGGGTCGTTTTGTTGCGCATAGTTTTGAAGAGCTTTTCCAGGGTACCAAAGCGTTGCCGTGGGAGCGGTTTATCAGCCGTCAAGACGCTTTCCCTGTCAAGGGATGGTCGCTGAACTCCCAATTACATAGCGTTCCCGATTGTCAGGCAATTGTAAAAAAGGCTGTGGTGGAGCGTTTAAAGCAAGCTTATGGTATTCAGTGGTTTGATGAATGTGATGGCAAGTGTCAAATTCAGTTCACCATCATGAAGGATGAAGTGACCCTGTTGCTGGACACCAGTGGTGTTGGACTCCACAAACGTGGCTATCGTGCCGTCTCCGGTGGTGCACCGATTAAGGAAACACTGGCGGCTGCTATTGTTGATGTAACCCGTGCTCGTCGGGCTCGTTTGGTTTGCGATCCTTGCTGCGGAAGTGGTACGTTGCTGATTGAGGCGGCTATGGCCGCGAAGGGCATTGCTCCGGGTGTGCGTCGCGTGTTTTCGGCAATGTATTGGGATAGTATTCCGTCTGAGGTTTGGAAAGAAGAACGTCAGCTGGCACGCGAACGCCAGCGTGAAGTTGAGTTTGCTGCCCGTGGCGGCGATATAGATCCCGCCGTATTGTCGTTGGTAAACGAAAATGCAACGAAAGCGGGAGTAGGGGAGTGTATCACGACCTCGTGCGCTGATTTACGCAATTTTGTTCCCGATGGCGATGCCGGTACGGTTCTGTGTAATCCGCCGTATGGAGAGCGCTTGTTGGATGTGCAGGCAGCCGAGGAATTGTACCGTGTGATGGGCAAGGTGTTTCTACCTAAGCCGGGCTGGAGCTATGCGATTATCAGTCCCCACGAACAGTTTGAAGCTCTGTTCGGTCGCCCTGCGGATAAACGGCGCAAATTGTACAATGGCATGCTGAAATGTCAGTTGTACATGTACTACAAATGATGTAAGGGCGGTTGCCTTTACAATTTTTTCGTGATTAAGAGGGGTGTTTATGCGGCACGTATTTATTCTAAATCCTGTGGCTGGTAAGAAGCAATCTGCTTTAGCTTTACGCGAAAAGATTGAAGCGTATTTTTGCGATCATCCCGATATGGAATATAGCATACGATTGACTGACGGCGTTGGTGCGGCCACACGTATTGCGCAAGAAGAATGCGCGGTGGGGGACGTGCGCCTTTATGCTTGTGGTGGTGATGGCACGTTGCAGGAGACTGCCATGGGCATTCCGACCGGCCGTGCCGACGTGGAGTTGACGGTGATACCGTGTGGTTCCGGTAATGATTTTGTTCGGACTTTTGGTGGAAGTGAGCCTTTTTGCGATTTGGCGGATTTGATTGAAGGCTTTGCCATTCCGGTGGATGCCATTCGCTGTGGTGATTTAATTTCTCTGAATATTGCCGCTATCGGTTTGGATGCAGCGGTCGCTCTCAAAATGCAGAAATACAAAAAGTGGCGTGGTGTCAACGGGTCTATGGCTTATAACATCGCTGTGGTTGATGCGGTTTGCCATCCCATCGGCGTGAACATGGAGATTGAGATTGAAGGACTAGATGGCCTGGTTCATCGCAAGGGGAAGTATTTGATGACGTTGGGAGCTAATGGTCGCTACTATGGCGGTGGATATCAAGGCGCTCCTACCGCGATGACGGATGATGGTCTGTTAGAGTTTGTGTTGGTTCGTAAAATTTCGCGCTTTCAGATTCCGTTTGTGCTTGGAAAATATAAGGCTGGTGCGCACGAAGGCGTTAAGTGCATCGAAACGATTCGCGGTACCGCTATGCGCGTCAAGGCAGCGAAATCTATGGTGTGCACCATTGACGGCGAGTGTTTCACCACCGATTATATCGAGTTTTCTGTGATACCGAAAGCCTATTGCTTGGTGTTGCCTGCGTCTATAGTGGCAGAGTCAAATCCCTTGCATAAAGCGATGGTTTAATTGTAAATTATCGGTGAACGTAGAAAAAATTTACAGATTTCCCTTGATTTTTCAAAAAAAGTGGGTACAATAGAGTTAGCACTCTCGCACGACGAGTGCTAACTCGTTTTATTCTGTTATTTATTTTAGGAGGTTTTGAATATGAACATTAAACCGTTGGCAGATCGTGTTGTGATCCGTTTCGTAGAGGCCGAGGAAACCACTAAGAGTGGTATTATCCTAGCCGGTGCCGCTAAAGAAAAGCCTCAGGTCGCCGAAGTGGTGGCAGTTGGTCCCGGCGGTAATGTCGAAGGCAAGGATATTGCCATGTACGTAAACGTTGGCGATAAGGTGTTGATTTCTCGTTACAGCGGTACCGAGGTTAAGTTGGATGGCGTAGAGTATACCATAGTGCGGCAGAATGACATTTTGGCTGTTGTTACCGATTGATAGGAGGTTTGGGATATGTCTAAGATTATTCTGTATGGTGAAGAAGCGCGCAAGGCGTTACAGTCCGGTGTGGATCAGTTGGCCAATACTGTGAAAATTACGATGGGTCCTCGTGGTCGCAACGTGGTGCTGGATAAAAAGTTTGGCGCTCCTTTGATTACCAACGATGGTGTGACCATCGCTAAGGAAATTGAGTTGGATGACGCTTTTGAGAATATGGGTGCTCAGTTGGTCAAAGAGGTATCTATTAAGACCAACGATGTGGCCGGTGATGGTACTACCACCGCTACTCTATTGGCGCAGGCTCTCATTCGTGAGGGTATGAAGAATGTGGCTGCCGGAGCCAATCCCATGGGTGTTAAGAAGGGCATTCAGGCGGCTGTGGATGCTGTCGTTGCGGAACTCAAGAAGAACTCTAAAAAAGTAAGCGGCACCGAGGATATTGCCAGCACTGCTACCATTTCTGCCGGCGATGCCGTGATCGGTCAGCTGATTGCTGAGGCGATGGAGAAGGTGTCCGCCGATGGTGTGATCACGGTTGAGGAGTCCAAGACTGCTGAAACCTACACCGAAGTGGTGGAGGGTATGCAGTTTGACCGTGGCTATATCACGCCCTATATGGTAACTGACACCGAGAAGATGGAAGCTGTCATTGATGACGCTCATCTGCTGATTACCGATAAGAAGATTTCCAACATTCAGGATATTCTGCCTTTGCTGGAGCAGATTCTGCAGTCCGGTCGCAAGCTGGTTATTGTGGCAGAGGACGTGGAGGGCGAGGCTCTTTCCACTCTGATTGTTAACCGTCTGCGCGGTACCTTTACCTGTGTGGCTGTCAAAGCTCCCGGCTTTGGCGATCGCCGCAAGGAAATGCTGCAGGATATCGCTATCCTCACCGGCGGTCAGGTGGTTTCTGAGGAGCTGGGTTTTGATTTGAAAGAGGCTTCTCTATCCATGCTGGGTCGTGCGCGTCAGGTCAAGGTGACCAAGGAAAACACGGTCATTGTGGATGGTATGGGCAATCCCGACATGATCAAGGCACGCGTTAGCCAGATTCGTGGTCAGATCGAGACCACTACCTCCGATTTTGATCGCGAGAAGCTGCAGGAGCGCCTGGCTAAGTTGGCCGGTGGTGTTGCCGTTATTAAGGCAGGTGCCGCTACTGAGGTAGAGATGAAGGAGAAGAAGCTACGAATCGAGGATGCTCTGTCTGCTACCAAGGCTGCTGTGGAAGAAGGCTTGGTAGCCGGTGGTGGCGTGGCGTTGATTAACGCTTCTTCGGTACTGTTGCCGATGCTGGAAACCGCTGAGGGCGACGAAAAGACCGGCATTAAGATCGTTCTGAAAGCGTTGGAGGAGCCTGTGCGTCAGATTGCGCTCAACTCCGGCTTGGAGGGCAGTGTTATCATCGATAAGATTCGTTCTGCTGAAACCCTCAATTATGGCTTCGACTTCGCTAAAGAAGTCTATGTGGATATGTTTGGCGCCGGTATTGTGGATCCCACTAAGGTGACTCGTTCCGCCTTGCAGAACGCCGCTTCTGTGGCTGCTATGGTGCTGACCACCGAGAGCTTGGTTGCCGATAAGAAGGAGCCTGTGCCTCCTATGCCTGCTGCTCCCGATATGGGCGGTATGTACTAATAGCAAATAAAAAGAGAACCGCTATCCAGTCGGATAGCGGTTCTTTTTGTTACTTGTTCCAGTTGTAGGTAAACTCTTGAATGCCTCGACCTTCAACGAGGTGAGTAACATCGATGAACTCGTGATGGGCGTCCTTGATACCGTTTTCACCGATGGTGATGACGGTACCGCCATTCATAGAGGATTGCCAGTAGCAGCCGGGACCCGTCTTGCAAGCGAACATGAGACGAATTCCCTCGTAATCGATCATAAAGTTGTTACAGTGATCGTGACCGACCAACACATGAGAAATGAGGCCGTTGTCTTTGAATATAGGGAAGACGCCGTCTTCGAAGGGGTGGCTGGCGATCAGCTCGTGCTGTTGACCATAGATGTCAGAATCGCCACCACAGCCATCGGGAAAGGCAAGTAGCGCCGCCTGACGGTAGCAGTACATGGGCATGTGCATCATAACCATGGCATCTTTGTATCCATTGGCTTTCAGTTGTTTGGCTTGTGCGTTGATCCACTCCAACTGCTCCGGCCACAGTTTGTCGTAGACCCATCTTCTCTCGCCGTCGGGCATGGTTGCCTCAATGGAATTGTGAGAATCAATCATAAATAGGGCGGTAATGGGCTTGTCACCATCGGAGATGCCTAGAATGTAGTTTCCATTTCCATAAGCGGGATCACCGTCTTCGAACTGGCAGAGGGGGTGCTTTTTGAATAGTTCCGCCGCTTCCAAAATAGGCTCGATTCCACTCTGATGGTCATGGTTTCCCCATACGATGGTCCAGGGAATGTTATAACTGTCCAGCAACAGTGCGAACTTCTCGTAGGAATCGTAGTCGCCGGGATAGGCCATGTCACCGGTAACGGTGATAAGATCAGGTTGGTTGTGCTTAATCAGCTGATCAATGGTATACTTTAAGATGGGGGAGTAGGGATGGTCGTCAGCCCATTCAAAGCCATTCATCTGGGGATCGGACAGATTTAGAATGACAAAATCGCGGTTGATCGGTTTCTGAAATACTTTCATATGGCACCTCCGCTGTATTGATACGTTTATTCTATCATAACTGTGTCGAAAATTCAATGCCATTATAAAAAACGGAGAGATGTAATTTTCACCTCTCCGTTTGGTTTTATTTCAGGGCTTTACACTTTTTGTTTCGTTCAGTCAGCAACAGTTTGGCCTGATTGCAGAGCAGCATAGCGTTGGCGTAATCCTTCTGGTTGACAGCAATATCCGCATTGGAAACGGTTAAGGTAATCTGCTTTTCCAGCTCGAAAAGACAGGGGTTGCTTATGGGATCACTGTATCGGATATCCTCAGCTAATTTTTGGAAGGCAGCTTTCAGTGCGGGATCCAAGCACTTATCCACAATCATCTCCGCGTCCACCTGCAGTAGTTTTGTGAAAGTGGTCGCATCCTTGATTTTGGTGTCTATCTCTTGGATAGTGTCGTTTGCTATATAGCAAGAGACTACCAGAATTAAGTGAAAGCCTAAAACCAAGAATTGTGGCACAAATGCCCAGGCCCATGCCAGGTTGATGGTATCCAGCAACATAAACACTGTGGACAACACGAATTCGATGATTAACAGGAGGACACAATGTCTCAAAATGGGATAACCAAACATGAAATCCTTAGGTTGCATTTCTCGCTTGTTGAGTAACAATGCATTGAGAACGATGGATGTAAATGCCAGGTTCATAAACACGTAAGAAGTCCAGAAGGAAGCTCCGTGCCCTTTGAAACCAGCAATTACAAATAAGAGGATGTTGTAGGCGGCAAAGAGTGCACCGCCGATGATGATGCTTTGCTTAACGCGGGAAGCGGGTTTTGATCCATTCATTATTCGTTATCCTCCTTTTTGTTGCCGCATTCGGGGCAGAATTTTCCGCTGATACCGGTATTGCCGCAGGAGCAGTTCCAAGTGTTAGCTTGGGGTACAGTGTTTCTGGGGGTGCCGCATTCGGAGCAGAATTTACCGAGGTTGGATTTAGCTCCGCAGTGGGGACAGTCCCAAGCTTCGGGTTTGGCGGTGCCGCATTCAGAGCAGAATTTGCCCGTATTGGACTTGTTGCCGCAGTTGGGGCAGTCCCATGCTTCTGGCTTTGCTTTACCGCACTCGGCACAGAATTTGCCCGTATTGCCATCTGCACCGCAGGAGCATTTCCAACCGGTTGCTTGAGTGGAGGAAGAGGAGGCACCATTTGAAAGATCGTTGAATTGATGCAGTGCATCGCCGACCTTCTGACCCATGGTGCCCATAGCGGCCAATCCAACGCCCAAGCCGACCATTTCGCCCATAACAGATCCGCCGGTAGCACCGCCGGCGCTCATGTTGCCGATGCCTTCCGCATAAGCGATTTGAACATCTCTCTGAATAATATCTTTTTCATTGTAGCCCTTAGCGGCCATCACTTCTGCATCGGCTAAGCCCTGCATGCGGGTGACATCAGCCTGTGCAGCGGCAGCAATACGTGTTTTTTCCGCTTCGATACGCTGCAGCTCCAATTCGGTCGTTGCTTTTTCCAGTTCTTTCTGACGCTGGGCTTTGACGATATCTGCCTCCACCTCGGCGGCGCGAACGCCGATGTAGGCCTTGCTGATAAGATCACGAATTGCGCGGAAATTGGCATCGTTCTCAGGGAGTGCAACGGTGCCGATGTAGAACTGGGGAAGGGTCAAGCCGAATTCTTCAAAAGAGGGACGCAACTTCATCAACAAAGCATTAGAAAGTGTCTCAAGGTGTTGGTCGATCTCCAGAATATTCAGACGCTGTTCCTTGATGATGGTCGCAATGTTGGTCTTGATGACAGTCTGCATCATAGGTAGGAAGGATTCGCGCAAAGACTGAGCAAAATTCTTGCCGCCGGTCTCAAAGGAGATGCCGCGCATGGTGCCCACCAGTTTGATTAACAAGCGGCGAGAATCACATACCTGAAGGTTCATTTCACCGGAAACACCAATATCGAGGGGGATGCCGGTTACGGGCTCGATAAAGCGGATGCGATCCTTAGTGCCCCACTTAAGACCCATCTGAACGGTCTGGTTGATGAAATAGACCTCTGCGTGGAAGGGGTTCTGGCGTCCGGTAGGCAGGTCATACGTCTTCTGCAGGATGGGAAGATTTTCAGTCTCGAGCGTGTATCGTCCAGGGCCAAAGGTGTCTAAAGCTTGGCCGTTTAGGAAAAACACAGCTTCTTGAGACTCGTGGACAATCAGCTGGCTACCGAGGTTGAAGTCCTCAATAGGATGTTTCCAAACGAAGGTGCTGTTATCGCCTTCGTATTTGATGACGCTGACGCCATGGTCGTTTACTAACTTTTCTTGTTGAATCACGCTGTACACGTCGTCGTAGCTCGAGAAATGATGATCGCAGACAGGACAAGCTAAGGGATTGTTTTTCTTAATCTGAATAGAGCAATAGCACTCCGGACAGGAGAAGATAGGGGTGCTTTCGGCCGCTCTCAGTTCGGCGGCTGAACCAATGGTGCCGCTAACGCCGATGATGGTGTAGTTATTGCAAATGGGGCATTTGTAATTGCCATGATGATCTTTCTTGCTCTGATCAAAGGCAACGTTACCGCAGGTTTTGCAATCGCCCACAGCCATGCGGTGACTTTTCACATCAATGGAACTTTTACATTGTTCACAGATGATGGTCTTTTTTGCCAGAATAAAAGTGGATGCGCGATTAACGACGCCGCAATGGGGACAGGTTATGCCAAATTTAGCCATTTTGCATTCCTCCAAGAATTATGATTTTTGTACAAAGGTTTGGAACGATGCATCTGTAACCAGTCCCATATCTGCCAGGGCTGTTCTGGTTTTTGCATTGTTCTGAAAGAAGGCAATAAATGCCATAAAAGTCACCCACGACATTTTTTGTTTTTTGTTTTCAATGAGTGAGTAGGTTTGACGCGAGATACCAATGCGTCTGGATAATTCATCCTGAGAAATGCGCAGTCGTGCTCGCAAAACAGGTAATTCGTCTGTAAGAAGCAGAATTAATCGGTCTTGTTCATTGGTCGAAACACACAAATGCAATACACCTCCTAACGAATTTGCAACCTGCGTATGCGGGTTGCGACTATTTTCGACAAGATCATTATACAAAATGTTGTTAAATCTGTCAATACGTAAACTGAAAATACATATTGATTTATTGTATATGGGTTTGATGGTGACATTTGACTTCAAGTAAATGAAAAAGGGAGACGGTATGCGACCATCTCCCTTTTCTGATAATATGCGAAGTGCCTCAGTCACTAACAAACTCTCCGTCTTCAAAACGGCCTTGTTGAACTGTTCCGTTCTGCTGGATGTATACACCCTTGCCGGTACGTTTGCCATCGATGGAATCGCCTTCATAAATGCCATTGTCAAATTCTATGCGGACTTGAACGGCCGGTGTTAACGTTGGCGCGGAACGAGGTTCCTCCGTATGGGATTGCCCGGTGAGGGCAATAATGCTCTTTAACATCTTATGAACGCCTTCAGAATTCTCATCTTATGTGAGGACCGGCACCATCTGTTGATCGTTGAGGTATAATTTCATAGCGCTATTCAGTTCTATGTCTTCGAGTTTCACGGGGATGACCGGTTTAGAATTGGTGATGGCGATATTGACTTCCTTCTTAACCCACTGCGAGTTTTGCGAGTCGTTGGTCAGTAATAGCACGGAACAAGAGCAGCCAATAAGCGCTTCGTAAAGCACCTCAGCGTACTCGCTGCCGGCAGGTATGTCGTAAGGGGCCATCCAGATTTCTACACCTTTATTCAGGAGAAGTTTACGTATTGCATCCGCCGTGCCCTGATTCTTTGAACTATAGCTTATAAACGCGTATCCCATGTATACTTCCTCTTTTCGTAAACGTATGGCTATTGTATCATACAAAATATAAAAAGTAAATGTATTCTGAACATTTATAGAAAGTTGTTGGATTCTATAGATTGTGGTTTGCTTTTGCGCGACGTAAACCCCGGTTATGACCGAGAGGAGGTTTTGGGTTAGAATGAAGTCAGTGAGTCGGTCAAAACCTGTAGTTTTGCTTGACAGCAAAACAAAGCAGAACAAGAACCTCAAAGCACCGTCTATATAAAGAAAGGGAAATAACCAAAAGGCTGTTTCCCTTTCTTGTGTAAGGACTATAAAAAAGATATTTTCGGCAGTTTTGCGTATGACTTCGAACTCTCACATAATGATTTAGTCTAAAAGAATATTGTTTTTCCGCTTATACAGTATGACTAAACTCGGAATAAACGAAACAATCATAAGCACAAACACGCTTAGTACAACAAACAGATAATCGCTTTGCGTAAAGTAATGCGTTATTGCGCTTAAAATATTGAAGCTCTTTTTAATTATCAACCATGTCATTGGCACGGATAATATAGCTCCGATGGAGAAGGCCGCTACTAACTGTAGGAGCAAAGATGCTATCAGCTTTCGGAAACTCAAGCCGTTGATTCGATAAAGCGTATATGTCGAAAGGCTTAATCTTGTCTTAATGACAAGCTGAATCAGAAGCATCGTAAAGGTTACTACTGTTAGTATGACCATAAATGTTACAGCGAAAATAGCCACAAGCAGGTTGTAGATCTTATACGTCCTAACATCACTTGACCAATTCTCAAATGTCATATTGGGGTAATCAAGTCCCAATACTTGCAGTTCTTTCGCAATTAGTGTGTTGTTTGCATCAACATCGGTATAAATGCTAACCACGCTGTAAGCGGTGGGGATTCCCAGCTCGTCCAATACTTCATTTGCAGTCAGAACCGAACAAGCTGCTCCGGCTCTGCTTGAAATGAGTTTACCATCAGTACTGCGGATAATAGCTCCGATTTTTACTGTTACATCCTTTCGGTAAAACAAAGATATATCCGATTCTGCGACGCCGCCGTTTAACGGCTCGTCCGTAAGCAATCCCGAAAGTGTGATTTCATCACCGACCTTAAACTGTGTCATATTGATTGCATCCGGATCGTCATACTCTGCAGGGATAATTCCTCTTAGTATCGTTCCACCGAAATCTTGCTCCGTTATTTTGTATGCGGGAACACGGAGAATGACTTCTTCTCCCGACATTAGCTTGTCTATGTTGATTTCGCCCTCAATAACAGATGCCTTTAACTCTTCCAAACTTTGCCGGCTATATCCGACGATCTCGCTACATATCAACACATCGTCATCTGCATATTGGAATGTATCCCAAATGAGATTATAATTGTTGATTTGCATAAATGTTTCCATACTATATCTGCCATCGGGCATCGAGTCGGAAACATCAAAATACGTGTCAATGCTGCCGGCTTTTACAAGGAGATTCATTTTTTGATTCTCTCTGTATGATAAAATCTTCGACACTCCCGGAATGGCGGCAATGGAATCAATAAAGTCTTGATCAGCCCCGTTCTTTTCGTAATTGTTTGTAAAAAGCAAGGGGGTTAATTGTTCTCCCGTGACTTTATCTGTAAGAGGTGGTGCATTGATTAGCTTTGAGGCAAACTGAAAGTGATAATCATTTTCCACATAGTTTGAATTAGTTTCTGTTACATCCTCGGTGAAATAATTTTTATATGCGATTCCGTAGGACAATAACGTACACGATAATGAAATCAGCAGTACAATCGCTATGATGGCTTTGCGATTTTTGAACATATCCAATTTGAATATACTGATTCTTGCCTTCGTGTTTTTATAATGTTTTCCGCTTATCTCACTGTCAAGTGCAGTCTGCTTTACGATGTATGCTGCATAGATTGTAAAAGTGATAATGAACCCTACGCAAAGGGAAAGTATCAGTGCCGTGTTCAACTGCATATCGAAATCAAACACCGGATAACTGTATTCGTTATTCAGAAGAAAGTGCAAACAAGCCTTCGATGCAAAGAAACTCAACACACTTCCCACCGCAGCGCCAATGATCAGAATGCAAATCATTTCGAACATAAGAATAAAGAAAATACTGCCTTTATTCATACCGAGCAAGAGGTAGTTGCGGATTCTTGCAAGAAGCTTCGTCTTGTTCATAATCAGAATCGTTGTCACGATCAATAACGATATTACATACATCAAGACCATAAAACTCTGAGGGATGGAGAAATTCTCACTTACATCAAAAAATTTGTTGCTTGAAAATAGCCTTGTTGTATCATCGTTGGAATTAACGATTCCCGCTTCTTTAATGATAATAATTTGTTGTGTGATGCTGTGGGTTTCTTCAAAAACTTGTTCAAGACGGTTTTTGGTGATAAATGCATTGACAGGCGTAATGTTGTCCTTTATCTGCAATTCACCACGGGGCCATAATCTTCCGAAGTCATTTACGATTCCGCACAGAGAATACGTTTGATTTTCAATGGTAATTTCCTGCCCGACACTATAATCGCCTAATTCTTGTGCGATACCTTCAGTCAACGCAATTTCATTGTCGGTTTCCGGCAGGCGACCTTCTTTTATGCTTATACAACCGATCCGTATTGCTTCGGAGTCTGCAAAGCCTAAGTTTAGACTTTTGTTTCCCTCCAAAGGTAAGGTTTTAGCCGTATAGAATACACCATAACTTTCGTATCTGTAATTGGGCAGTAGTCCCTCAAATGTTTCGTCGGTGAATGTTGATAATTCCGACACTTGCTCCCGATAATAAATTTCATCAAAGATTCCGTAAACGGCACATCTTTGCTCTTTGACGGTCGCAATAATACTGTTTGTTGTGTTATACAGAAACATAGGAACAAGCGTCAGAATACATATTGCTATGAGCAATAGCTTGTTTCCGCTGTTTTTTCTGAGCAAACTTTTTGCAGATATTTTAATCAAACCTAATGTATGTTTCATTTCTGCACCTCACGCTCTAACCTTCCGTCACTCATTCTGTAAACCGTATGAGCAATTTTCAGCCATTCAAGATCGTGGGTTACAATAACATAGGTTTGCCCTTGTTCTCTATTGGTACGCTTCACAAATGCCATCAGCTTGTTTCCTGATTCAAGATCAAGATTGCCGGTTGGCTCGTCTGCAAGAATAATGGAAGGTTCCATGAGCAAGGCACGTGCAACGGCGGTGCGTTGTCTTTCACCACCGGATAACTGTGTAGGGTAAAAATTGCGTCTTTTACCCAAATCCAAAATGTCAAGCAGTTCCTTTTCTCTTTTGGTGTTGTACGGTTTGCCTGCAATATCAAAAGGCAGTCTAATATTATTTATGACGGACAATTCGTTGATCAGATTAAAATTCTGATAAATAAAACCACACTTTTGATTTCGGATTCTTGCCCGTTCCTTTTCGCTCAGCGCATAAAGATTTTTGCCGTCTAACAGCACCTCACCCGAATCCGGAACAATAAGACCGCCGAGAACATTCAAAAGGGTGCTTTTGCCCGAACCGCTTTTTCCGATAACAACGACAATTTCGCCCTTCTTGATTTCTAAAGTCGTACTTTTAAGAGCGTGAACTTGTGCGTTTCCGATTTTGTAGCTTTTGGATATGTTTTTTACAGTCAGTATCCTATCCATAATCATCACTCCTTGAATTAGAAAAAATGACCCTGCTATCGTTAGTAGCAAGGTCATTTTAACATTCAAATATCAAGAAAATATCATAAATCAAAAACTATTTGCAGAAAAATGAGGCAATTACACACGCTCCGGTAGTGGAATTGTTTGTAAGTTTCAATGCGCCGTTATGCTTTTCGCATAGTATTTTACATAGGTACAAACCAAGTCCAAAATGATGTTCACTATCATTTGTGTTTCCCGTATAGTAAGGTGCAGTCGCTGTTTTCAGTTCTTCTTCCGAAAAACCTGCCCCATCGTCCGATACAGATATAACTACGTGATCTGCGGATATGTGACAAGATACATCTATTGTCTTTACGGCGTAACGAACAGCATTTGAAACGATATTTTCAAACACCTGCATAACTACATTCGTATCGACATTTATATCCCTGGATTCAGTTTCTGCTTCAAAGGTTGATACAAGTCCGTTCCCTTGACAGAGTATTTCCAATGATTTTTTTAGTTGGGCAGATAGTTTATTTGAACAGGTCTGCATTGGTCGTATCGGTTGATCTTCCAATTTGCTCATCGTACCCATACTATAAACATAGCTTTCAATGCGTTCTATGTTCTTTGATACTGTTTTTAATAGTGCTGCTTTTTTATCCTCCGAAACGTCCGACCTCATATAGACCTTTTCAAGAAGCTCGACATTTCCCCTCATAACGGTAAGCGGTGTTCTGAGTTCGTGGGAAAACGCCTTGTTGAGTTTTCGTTTCTCTTCGACCATTCGCCACATAGTTCGGTTATTATCCATTAGCGATAACCTCATTTTTTCAAATGAAGAACATAGCTGTCCAAGCTCGTCTTTGCCGCTGTAATCTATAACGAAGTCGAGATTATCATCGGAAATGTTTTCCGAAGCATTTATTAGAAGTTTTATCGGCTTTTGCAGTTTACCGAAATAAAAGATAACTGCACCGATCGTAATACTGATAACACACCAGAAAAAAGAGGAATACTCATAGATCAATGTGTAGAACTTATATGCTTGTTTATCTTCCTCAGAAAACGGAAGACGACCTATATAATGCGTGACAGTATATTCCTCTTCGCCAACTTCTTCGATTTCCTGTTCAACTGAAATATATTTTGCCTCAATGAGTTGTATTTTTTCGCTTGCGAAGCTCATTGTTGTTTTTGAAAGGATTACCGCTAATATGATAAAAAATGACATAACGATTATCAGTGAGGGCATTAGCGGTATTCTTGCAATAGCTTTTCTTAATTTTCCCATTTATACCCACACCCCCATACTGTTGTTATGTATGATTTACAGCCTGCTTCTGTAAATTTTGCCCGTATCTTTCGGATGTGTTCAACCACCGTCATAGAGTAGCCTTCGCTGTCAAATCCCCATAAGCGATCATATATACGCTCTTTATCAAAAACGATACCCGCATTTGTGGAAAGCAGTTCAATAATGTCAAATTCCGTTTTGGAAAATGAAATTGGTGTATCCTTGAAATAGACTGCTTTTGAGGAATAGTCTATAACCAGATCGTCACTAAATTTCAAATCGGATTTTTTCTGCAATCTCATATCACGACGTAAGTGAGCCGAGACACGGGCGCCCAATTCATCAAGCGAGAAGGGCTTCGTGATATAATCATCCCCGCCTGCAGAAAACCCGTTTATTTTATCGACATCATCAACGTTAGCTGTTAAAAACAAGATTGGGCAGGAAACAAATTCCCGAATCTTTTTACACACTTCAAGTCCATTCAATTTTGGCATATTAACGTCGAGAAGTATTACATCGGGTTTCTGACTCATTTTTTCAAGCGCCTTTTCACCATCGTATGCAAACAACACGTCGTAACCACTAAGCTCAAAATAATCGCGAAGAAGCTCTACAACATCTCGCTCATCGTCAACTATCAAAATTTTAGGCATAACTGAATACCTCCTGTTCAATCATATAATCATAAACCATAAATATCAAAATTCTATCAAAATAAATGCATATATTATTATACTCCATTTCCAGGAGCATAACAAGTAATGTGAAGGTGAAATACAAATTACTTGCTTTTTCGAGGTGCGTCTGCAATATTGTAGGCGTAAGGGGTTCGAAAAGGTTTGCTTTTAAATCTTCGGATTGTAAAATTTGCGATTTTCTGTTTTTAGTCCGACTGACAAAAAGAAAATGCGACCTCGAAAAGCCGCATAAATACTGGATTTTATAATAAAAACACCATTGAGTCCGAACATGAGGTTCAGATTTCAATGGTGTCTTTAGATGGTGCAGGCGGCGGGACTTGAACCCGCACGCGTAAGCATCGGCTCCTAAGACCGACGTGTCTGCCATTCCACCACGCCTGCGTATCGTGGATGAGTATAGCACACATCCGCCGATTTTGCAACCTAATTTTTGTTTTGTTTTCTTTTTTCTGCTTCTGCTTTGGAAAAGGCGCACCCGCAATAATCTTGACGATACAAATCATATTCGGCGGACAACTTAATAGAACGTTTGTAACCCTCTCGTTTTTTGAAATCGGAGTAGAGGTAAGGAACACCATATTTTTCTGCTAATTCTCCGCCGATGGTGTTGAGGCGTACGGCGTCTTTTAACGGGCTGATAGATAGAGTGGTAGTGAAGTAGTCGTACCCCTCTAATGCGGCGATTTTGGCGGTTTGGGTTAGGCGCAAGCGGTAACACGCGGTACATCGCTCACCACCCTCCGGTTCGTTTTCTAATCCTTTGGCTATTTGTATGAATGGGGTAGGGTCATAGTTTTCGATACGACAATCAATCGGACGGGAAAGAGGCATTGCTTGAGCTAAACGCATCAATTCTTGTGCACGATAGAGATACTCACTTTGTGGCGAGATGTTAGGATTGTAGAAGCATGCCGTGATGTCAAAGTGTTGATTTAAATATTCTAGTACGTAACTGGAGCAAGGTGCACAGCAAACGTGGAGAAGTAAGCGTGGGCGATGTTCTTCCGTAGAAATATACTCAAGTATTTTATCCAATTTTAATTGGTAGTTTTCACCCATGTTACACCTCCTTCCTATGTAAACGCCGTCGGAGGATTTCCGACGGCGCACAACATCAATTTTCTTCGCTTTCGACCTCTTCTTCGGGGTTGCGTTTGACAAGTATATTGTCAATACGCAGATCGTCCATTTCTTTTACGGTAAAGGTAAGATTTTCGAATTGTACAGCTGCTTCCTCGCCTTCCTCGGGGATGTGCCCTAACTGATCCAGAACAAAGCCGGCAACTGTATCGTAGTCGCCCTCGGGCAACTCAGTATCTAGCAGTTCTTCCAGTTCGCTGATGTTTAGGGTGCCGTCCACTTCGAAGGAATCTTCATCTAATTGGGTGATTTCTTCCTCTTCGTGGTCGAATTCGTCCTGCATATTACCTACGATAGACTCCAGCAGATCCTCGATGGTGACGATGCCGGCGACACCACCGTATTCGTCCACCACGATGGCCATCTGTAAGTGTTTGGCATTCATCTCTTCAAACAGTTCATCGCACTTTTTGGTATCGGGGACAAAAAGTGTATCACGGAGCAGACTGCGCACAGTAACGTTCTTGGGTAAATTGCGACCCACATAGGGAAGAAGGTCTTTGATATACAAAATACCGATGATGTGGTCGATATCTTCTTGATAGACAGGTAATCGCGAGTAGCCGTTTTCTACGGCCACTTTCAGCACGTCGTGGAGAGTGTCTTCGACATCGACTGCCGCAACGTCTGTGCGTGGCGTCATAATTTCTGCTGCAGAGGTGTCGTCAAACTCGAAAATGTTGTTTACCATGTCTTTTTGGATGCCCTCGATGGCGCCGATTTCTTCGCCAACGTCCATCATCTCTCGGATATCCTCTTCGGTGACAGCCTCGCTCTCATCATGCAGCTTGACGCCGGCTAAACGGATGAAAGGGTAAGCAAACAAGGCGCATAGGCCATACAGCGGGTAAGACAGATGATAAAGAACGGAAAACAGCGGAACGATGGCTGTGGCCGCTTTTTCGGGGTTGCGGGAAACTAGGCGGCGGGGGAGTAGGCAACATAGAAAACCGAAAACAAATGTTACCAGAACGGCAAGTACCAAATAAACCAACAAGATAGTGAGCGTGCCACCAATGGTATCTCTAATGGTGCCGAGTAATAGTTGGTATATCGGGTTGCCGAGGAGGCGATTTAAGCAATAGGCCATACCTGCGCCACAGAACATGGTGCTGATGCGTATGCGTATAGCGAATCGTTGCGCGTTTTCGGTCATACGACGGATGGAATGTGCTTTGCGATTGCCTTCCTCTTCCATCTCGCGGATGCGTGCTTCACCCAACTGGGTAAAAGCCTCGTCACCCCATTGAAATACAAAGGTCAATAGTATAAATAATAGAGTAATGATAATACTGGCAGGGTCCATGAGGACAAAATCCCTTCTTTCTTTATATTTACGTTTATAATACCTTTTTCTACCTGTTCTGTCAATGCTTTCTTCCTCTTTTCGCCCTTTATATCAAAAAATGCCTTTCATAAACCTCTTGACAGAAACCCAAGATATGGGTTAAAATGCATAGTTGGAATACAGTATATTGTTGAAAGGAGGATGCTTTCTCATGGCAACCAAGAAACCTGTGTATAACAATGAGAGCATCACCGCACTGAAAGGCGCTGACCGTGTGCGTAAGCGCCCCGGTGTTATGTTTGGCTCGGATGGCCTAGAGGGCTGTCAGCATGCCATCTTTGAGATCTTGTCCAACTCAGTAGATGAGGCTCGTGCCGGTTATGGTAGTAAAATTCTTATTACTCGTTACGAGGATAGTTCTATCGAAATTCAGGACTTTGGTCGTGGTGTCCCTGTGGACTACAACCAAAAGGAAGATCGTTACAATTGGGAATTGATCTTCTGCGAGTTGTATGCCGGCGGTAAATACGATACGGATGATTACACCCTCGGTTTGAATGGTCTTGGTGCTTGTGCTACCCAGTATGCCTCCGAGTATATGGACGTCGAGGTTAAGCGCGACGGCTTTCTGTATACTCTTCATTTCGAGCATGGTGAGAACGTAGGCGGCTTGAAGAAAGAGCCTTACGCCAAGAAAGATACCGGTACGAAGATTAAGTTTAAACCTGACATTCAGGTGTTTACCGAGATTGCTGCTCCCGTGGAGTATTTTGACGACGTGTTACGTCGTCAGGCGATTGTTAACCCTGGTATTTTGTTTCAGTTCCGCAATCAAGAGGGGAGAAGCTTCAATTCTACCGATTACGTATATGAAAACGGCATCGCCGATTATGTGAAAGAGTTTGCCGATGAAAAGGCGCTGACCTCGATCCAGTCTTGGTCCACCGAGCGTGTGGGTCGTGACCGTGAGGACAAGCCTGAGTATAAGGTGAAGCTGAATGTGGCGATGTGTATGTCCAACAAGGTGAA
>JAZNED010000059.1:0-13294 GCA_045588425.1 Acutalibacteraceae bacterium | reverse complement strand
TCCCGATCACCTCGTCCTCGCCGTTCATCACCAACTGGTCGCCGAAGATGTCGGGACGGTTGGGGATGGGGATGCGGCGGGTGGCAATCTCCGCGTCAAAGGCCAGCGCACTCTCCAAATCCGGGAACAGGCACACCATGTGGATATCCTCCGCGGTGGTCAGTTCCATACCCGGGATAGGAATAATGCCGTGGGTCTTAGCCGCTTGAAAAAAGGCGGGGCAGTTGCGGCAGGTGTTGTGGTCGGTGAGAGCCATAATCTGCAAACCGTTCAGCACCGCCATACCCACCAGATTATTGGGGGTATTGTCGTTATCCCCACAGGGGGACAGGCAGGAGTGGACGTGCAGATCGTAGTAATAGCGGCTCATAGCGCATCACGCAGACGCAGGGCGATGTCATAAGCGGACAGATCGCTCCGCAGGATGTTGACACCCTTTTCGGTAGCCAAATCCGCCACCCCATCGTCAGGGGAAACCCCCTCCGCCAGGAGGATGCAGGCGGTATCCGCCAGCGTCGCCACCGCCACGATATTGCGGTTGGACATGATGGTGATCCACGCCTCGTCGGCGCCGGCACGTCCCATCACCCAACTGAGCAGGTCGCCGATGTACACACCGGACACCTCACGGTCGGGATCGGGCAGGGCGGCGGCGGTAAAGCCGCAGGAATCAATCAGTTGTTTGACTGTCATTGGAGTCCTCCTGTAACCGCTGATAAATCGTGTTGCGATTATCGGCGAGATAGTTTTCTGTCGAGAAGAGACAAAAAACGCAGGTAATACCGGATGTATTGCCGAGTATTTTTGGCCTTTTCGGCTGGAAAATAGCCGCCGAGAATCGTGACAAAGATTTACTCAGTGGTTACTTTTGGCAATACGCGGCTGACCAAGCAATCGTCTAAGGTGGCGGTACCGCGCACCACATCCTCCGCAAAGGCGCGGCAGGTGGGGGCACCGCAAGCACCGCAGTCCAGACCGGGCAGGGTAGCCCGCAGGGACTGGATATCCGCCATCATCCGCATGGACTTGGCGATATTATTGGAAAGACGCGAAATCGGCCGATACTCCGGCATCTCCTCAAAGAAGAAATCCGCGGGGATGTAATTCTCATCGGAGGACACGTGATTGCGGCTCACCGGCATCAGGCGGCGCAGGATATGCAGCCGCGCACGGGCGATGAAGGGGTTTTGCACCGTCAGCACGCCGCCGACGCAACCGCCGGGGCAAGCATTCAGCTCCACAAACTCCAACTGGCCGATGTTGCCGTTCTCAATCTGATCCAGCACACGAATGACGTTTTCAATGCCGTCCGCCGCCAGATAGCTGTCGTTCATCAGCGCCGAGGACTCGCCGCCGCTGGTGGCCCAGCCCACGCCGATACGTCCCGAAGCGGAGAGATCCATCAGATCCTCACTGCGATCCATGGCGTTGATCAGCTGGAAATAGACGTCGCTGATGGGCACCACCACGTCCACCTGACTTTGATAGTCGCCAAAGCCGTTCTTAACGTAGCTGGCCTTGGCAGGGCAGGGGGAGATGAAGCACACGCCGATGTCGGCGGGTATCAGATCCGGGTGCTGCCCCAGCGCGCGCTTACGCGCCAGCTTGGCCGCCACCTCAACAGGGGGGAGCAGGCGCAGCACGTTATCCTCCAGTGAGGGGAAACGCAACGAGATCAGACGGGCTACCGCCGGGCAGGCGGTGGAGATCACCGGCTTTTTGACTCCATCGGTGGCGAGGTAGGTGCGGGTGTAGGCGGAGATCAACTCTGCCGCTTGGGACACCTCGTACACGTCGTCAAACCCCAGGGTCAACAGACCGTTGAGCACGTAGTCCACGTCGTCCAGATTTTCGAACTGGCCATACAGCGCGGGGGCAGGCAGGGCGATCTTCCATTTGAAGCCGTCCATCGCCTCCAGCTTGTTGCACACAGCCTTTTTCGCTTTTTGGGGACAGGTGCGGATGCACTCGCCACAGTCGATACACCGCGCCTCATTGATGACCGCCCGTCCGTCACGGATACGGATGGCCTCGGTGGGGCAGTGGCGCACGCAGGTGGTACAGCCGATGCACTTGTCCGCTGATAGTAACACAGAATGCTCGTATGTATGCATAGCGAACCTTCCTTGTAGCCTCCCTCTCCGAGGGAGGTGGATTTCGCCGCAGGCGAAAGACGGAGGGAGTTTCTCTCGCACAAGATCTATACGAAAAGACTCCCTCAGTCAGCCTGTCGACTGACAGCTCCCTCAGGAGGGAGCCTATGTTGGGTATGTGGGAGCAGTGGCTCTACAAGCCTCCCTTTCGAGGGAGGTGGCCGAGCGATAGCGAGGTCGGAGGGAGTTTTTTCTCTCGCCGCCTAACGGCGGCAACTCCCTCAGTCAGCCTGTCGGCTGACAGCTCCCTCAGGGAGGGAGCCTTTTTCACTTCCTACTTACTCTTCCTCTTGGGGCAAATTCACACGCATCGTAATGGTGGTGCCTACCCCCACGGTGGACTGAATGTCCATATAGTCGGTATAGCGCTTCATATTGGGCAGACCCATACCGGCGCCGAAGCCCAGCGAACGTACCGTCTCGGTGGCGGTGGAATATCCATCCTGCATAGCCAGATTGATATCCGCGATACCGGGACCCTGATCCGCCAAGATGATCTCGACAGCCTCCTCGGTCACCCGCACCTCGGCAACACCGCCGCCGGCGTGGATAACCATATTGATCTCGCCCTCGTACATGGCGATGGATACCCGCCGAATGGTCTCGGGGTCGATACCCAAACGCCGCAGGTCCTTTTTCACCTGCACCGAAGCCTGGCCGGCAGAGGTGAAATCGTCCCCATCCACATCAAAGCGGAATGACAACGTTTCGCTCACGCTCAGCCCTCCTTCACCTTGTTGCCCACCAGACCGTTGGCATACAGAATACCGCAGGCCTCGTACATCCGCTTGGGGGAGGCCAGCAGCACAATGCCGCTCTCCTGCGCCAGCTCGATGATCTCGGCGGTGGGTTTCTTATCTCGCACAAACACGACGCAACGCATATCCATCATCTCGGCAGTGCGCACCACTTGGGTGTTCATCAGGCCGGTGAGCAGCACCGCCTGATCCTTGACGAAGGCCAGCACGTCGCTCATCATATCGCTGCCGCAGGCAGAATAGACGTGTGCGCCCAAATGCTCCTCGCCGCAGAGAACCTCTGCGCCCAGCAGCTCACGAATGGTAGAAATTTTCATATAAATTTCTCCCTTTTTTAATTATCAATTTTCGTAATCGCTGATGAAATCGGGTTGCGGTTATCGGCGAGGTGTTTTTCAGACGAGGAAGGCAAAAAACGCAGGTAATACTGGATGTATTACCGAGGCTTTTTGGCGATGTCGGCGAAAAAACAACCGTCGAGAGCCGTAACCAAGATGGAATCAGTGATTACTGATACTTAGCCAAGATGCCGTCCACGTCGTCCACGGTCAGACGGCCGTACACGTCCTCGTTGACGGTCAGCACGGGGGCCAGACCGCAGGCGCCGATACAACGGCAGGCAGTCAGGCTGTACTTGCCGTCGGCGGTGCACTCGTCGGCACCGATGCCCAGACGCTCGCTCAGCTTATCAAAGATATCGCCGGCACCCTTAACGTAGCAGGCGGTACCCAGACAGACGGAGATGTTGTACTTACCCTTGGGGGACAGAGCGAACTGTGCGTAGAAGGTGGCAACGCCATAGACCTTCTCCAGCGGAACGCCCATACCATCGGCGATGATCTTCTGCACCTCGATGGGCAGATAACCGTAGATGTCCTGAGCCTTCTGCATGACACCCATCAACATGCTGGGATCGTGCTTGTTCTCAGCGATGATTTGCATCAGCTGAGCCTCCTGCTCAGGAGTGCCGTTGAAGGGAAGGGGGCTGATTTTCTTCTTCATAGGACTTTTTCCTCCTTGTGTTGGTTTTGCGTCCGCCACGGTCATCAACAGGGGTGATTTTCCGTTTTTGGGCGCAGGAAATAAAGCTGTGCAGACTGCACTAAGATAACTATATCACATTATTTTCTATAATGCCAGTCTTTTTTTGCAATTTTCGCGGGTTTTTTGATATTTTTTTCACAAATTCACGGAAAAGGGTGATTTTGCGGGGGATAACCGCGAGTTTACGAAGCGGGGGTAGGGTGGTGTCTTGCTCCCGCCGCCATCGCGGGAGGGGTTGGAACCCCTCCCCTACGGCACCAATTTGGGTTGGTGTGGGATTGTAGGGACGACCATTGGTCGTCCGTTACGGATGGGCAATGCCCATCCCTACGGGTTCTACCCGAGGTGAGTGCAAAACACCAAGCCTCCCTTGCCTAAAGGGAGGTGGTTTTTTCGACGGTTTATCCGTCAAAAAAGCGGAGGGATAATCGTCCGCAGGACGATATGCCGCAAAGCGGCATCAAATCCCCCCTGTCGCCTGACGGCGACATCCTTCGCTCGCCGCGAGACGGCCCCCCTTTTGTCGGCTGCGCCGACATTTTCCCCCGCTATCGGGGGAAATCGACCTTTAGGCAAGGGGGGCATAATCCCACACCGGGTTCAGTGCAGAATTGTGGGGGATACCCTATCCGAAAAAGGGGGACATTCTGCGTTTTTTGCAAGTTTTTGCGAAAAAACTTGCATTTTTTATTGTCAAGCTATTGACAAGCTATTAAAAATATGTTCCAATGTACATAGATATATATATATACATACTAGGGTACTTTTACCCCAAATACACTGATGTTTTTTGCCGCTCATACGGCTGTATGCGCTTTTTTCTGTTCCAAGGAGGATACCAAACTATGAAAATGACTATGAAGAAAGTATTGGCACTGATGCTGGCGGTCTGTGTGCTGGCCGTCTGTATCCCCGTGTGCCTGTCGGGCACCATCCCTATCGCAGACGCCGCCGAGGGGGACAACCCTGAGCTGCTGGGCGAGCTGTACGCCTGGGTGCTGGACACCGACGGCGTGGAGGCGGGCGAGGAGTACCTCATCGTCAATGGCACCGCCGCCAACTCCACCGCCCTAATACGCAACGGCAATAACGTCGCCGCCCAAGCGGTGGTGGTTAAGGATGGCAACACCATCGACTCCTTCGATGGGGATACCAACGGCTCCTTTGTGTTCTCTGAGGACACCAACGGCACCTCCGCCACCACCATGACGGTGGCACGCGGTGACCGCTACCTGAATATCAGCACCGGCTCCATCTCTTATGCCACCGGCAGCCAAAACGTGAGCGTGCGCCGCTATACCGCCGGCTACTACCGCATCTATGCCACTGTGAGCTGGTCCAACCGCTACGTGCGCTACTACCGCAACAGCTGGAGCGCAGCCACCAGCACCAGCAACGCCAACCTGTATCTGTATAAAAAGACCTATCTACCCGACCCCACCCACACCGTCCACTACGACGGTAACGGCTACACCGAGGGTACCCTGCCGGGTGACAAGGGCGATCTGTATACCGGCGACACCTACACCGTCGCCGCCCCCATCGTAGACCTGAAGAAGGTAGTGGGTGAGGACACCTACCTGTTCCACTGCTGGAACACCACCCCCGACGGCACCGGCGTGGACTATATGCCCGGCGGTCAGCTGACCGTGGGCAACGCAGACATCACCCTGTATGCCAAATGGTATCTGCAACCCAAATACACCATCACCGTCCGCTGCAACGTGGACGGTCAACCTCACGACATCCCCCACAACCACGACGGCGACGTCTACGTCAGCCGTGACGGGATCCACTATCTGCCCCTGACCAAGACCGAGACGGGTGTGTACACCACCACCGTCACCGAGAACGGCGACTATCAGGTATACTTCGGTCACGACGGAGAGTATGAGTCCGCCCACGGCCATCAGGTGGTTATCTACAATCAGGACGGCGAAACCATCCTGCAGAACTTTACCCTCACCTACGACAAGGGCTATGCCGGTCAGCCTGCTGAGGGCAACACCGACACCCGTCAGGAGATTTTTCACGGCAACAGCGCCGTCTATGCCACCGAGGAGATTCCGGTGCGAGCCGGCTACGCCTTCCGCGGCTGGGTGGACGAGGCGGGCAACCCCGTGGCCGGCGGCAGCCTGCTGACCCCCGCCATCACCGCCCCCATCCGCCTCATCGCCACCTGGGAAAAGCTGGTGGACGTGCAGATGGAGATCGCCATCCACCACACCGCCCCGGACGGCGGCGCCAACAATAACGTGGGTAAGCACACGGTGCAGCTCCAACTGCTGCAGCGCGTCAACGGCTTTGACGTGCCGGTGGGCGACCCCGTCATCCTCAACAGCACCGAACACTTTGACGAGGATGCCAACGTGACCACCTACTCCTACTCCTTCAGCGGTCTGCCTCAGGGGGAGTATACCGTTTCCTCTTTCAAGTCCGGCTATGAGGAAACGATCACCGTGGACGAGAACGGCGTTATCCACATCGTCTATGCCTATGCCCCCGACGACTTTGACCTGCACTTTACCGTGGAGACGGTCAAGGGTGCTCCCGCCGAACTGCGTCCCACCGCGGTGAACATCCGCGTGGTGTATTGGAGCTACGACGAGGAGGGCAATCTGGGCTGGCACACCATCGCCGCCCACGGCGACGGCACTCCTCCCGCCACCATCCTACTGGATGAAAACGGCGTGGGCCACGGCTTCTACACCGTATGGAAGGAGTGGGCCGACCACGCCCACCCCTACACCTACCGTGTGGTGGTCTCCTCTTTTGTGCTGCCCGACGGCACCGTGGTGAAGGCGGACAGCGATGACCTCATCGTCTTTACCCCCCACGGCAGCGGCCTTTATACCGCCACCCTGGAGGTGGTGGGCGGCGGCAACGTGTCCTGCGACATCGGCCACACCGCCGATATGGACGGCGCCTACTACGACGGCACCCAGCAGCAGGGCGCGCTGAAGGTGGTCCTCGACGTGACCCCCTTCACCGTCACCTTTGACGCCGCGGAGGGCAACGTGAACGGCGAGAGCCTCATCACCCTTAACAACCAGTTTGCCTATCCCGACCTGAACCGCTATCTGCCCACCCGCGAGGGCAAGATCTTTGACGGCTGGTATTTGGACGCGGAATACACCATCCCCGCCGAGAATCAATACGGCAGCTATCTCACCGGCGACGTGACCTACTACGCTAAGTGGCGTGACCCCCTGACCCTGTCCGGTACCGTCACGGTGGAGGGCTTCTATATGCAGGACGGCGAAAAGGTGTCCATCAACGAGCAGGACCGCGCCACCGAGGCGGTGGTGGTGCTGCTCAAGGAGACCGCCGGTGCCTTCAATGTGGTGGGTTTCCAGACGGTCACCTTCCCCAGCAACTACGGCGACCTGGGCTCTGCCAACTATGAATTTACCATCTCTGACGAGAACGCCACCTATCGCATCGAGGTGCTGGAGCTGAACTACACCAGTACCTACGACAATAACGGTGACGACGCCTTTGCTTCTAACGAGTACATCGTCCTGCCCAACGACGGCACCGCGGTGATGGACGTCTATCTGGCCTTTAAGCCGGAGAGCTATATCCAAACGGTGACGGTGGACGCCACCCAGATCAGCCAAAACTACCGCCCCACCGGCGCTCTGGTGGAGTATCACGGTCGCGACTTGGGCACCTATGGCGACTGGAACATCATCATCCAGCACACCCAAGCCCCCTACGGTGTCAACGTGACGCTGGAGAAAAACGGCATCGGCGCCAACGGCTATGCGGTGTGGAACTGGCACACCAACGGTGCCCTGTACGAGTATCAGGCAGAGCTGAGCAAGCTGTACGGTCACGTGCCCGGCGTGTACGAGCGAGAGGGCACCGCCTACTCCAACGACCTGCCCTATACCATCCACTACGGCGCCTCCGCTTGGTACAACCACACGCTGGGTCAGCAGAGCGGCACCACCACGGTGACGCTGGTACCCAAGCAGTACGAGGTCGTCTTTGACTTGGGCTTTACCTCCTCCGACATCGTGCCCGGTATGGAGCATCTGATCACCGCCGGCCCCAACGGCGACTATTACGCCCACCGCCACACCTGGAGCTATGGCGAAGAATTCATCGCCTATCCTTTCCGCGAGGGCTACATCTTCAAGGGCTGGCAATCCGACAACGAGGGCGTGCTGATCCACAACAACGGCGAGATCACCGTGGCCACCGGTCTGATGGAGAACGTGACCCTGACCGCCCAGTGGGAAAAGGTGGAGGGCACCGCCTATATCGTCCGCTATCTGGAGAAGAACACCAACAAGGTGCTCCGCGGCTCCAAGATGGTGCAGGGTGTCGCCGTGGGCGGCACCGTGTATGCCGCCGACGAGGCAGAGGGCGTGGAGATCCCCGGCTACGTCTGCGACTCCGCCGATCCTCAGGTGCTGACCATCACCAATAACAACCAGCAGAACACCATGATCCTCTACTATCTGCCGGATGGCTCCGACGGCTATACCGAGCAGGTGGAGAGCAACCTGCACCTGGACAAGGACGCCATCCTGGAGGATAACGGTACCTACACCGTCTGGATGGAGACCTTTACCACCGACAACCCCGTCACCACCCTGATCCAGCAGAACACCCCCTTGGATATCGTGCTGGTGCTGGACCAGTCCGCTTCGATGTATAATATGCTCAACGGCGGCTCCCTGCCTAAGCTGAAGGACGCTGTGGGCAACTTCATCACCCTGATCGCCGACCACGGTCGCGAGAACAAGGTGGACCACCGCATCGCCATGGTCGGCTACGGCTGTGACGGCTCCATCGCCGGCTTTGGCAGCGGCTATCCCACCGCCAACGGCAACACCGGCGTGTGGTGTAACACCGGTGTGTTCGACAGCCACGGTATCTTCCACAACTATCCCATCACCGGCTTTGACTACACCCCCTATACCGGCAGCATCAGCAAAACCGGTATCTACTACACCCTCAGCGGCGACGACTATCTGCTGCTGACCTACCACGAAATGTACAACCACCTGATCACCGAGGCAGAGGCCCGTGCCGCCCTGCTGCAGGGTCAGACGGTGTACGGCTACATCTATAACGAGCAGGGCGAGGGCGACTATGTGGCGCTGTCCCGCAACAGCAGCGGTCTGTGGCTGTACGGCGACCGACAGCTGTACTCCGAGGAGGAGTTCTTCACCCGTCACGCCGACGTGTGGACCCACCGCAACGGCACCGACCGCCGCGAGATCCACGCCTACGGCACCGAGGGCAACTACACCCCCGTGGACGGTCACGACAACGTCTATACCCGTACCGAGACCAAGGTGGATGACCCCGACCATAGCATCTACACCGACGCTCTGGTGCCGGTGACCACCGGTCAGAACGGTGCCGGTAACGTCACCCCCGGTCTGCTGACCGCCACCGACAGCATCGGCGCCAACGGTCGTACCTACGTCAGCTACGGCATGAAGATGGCCAACAGCATTCTGGCCGCCAACCCCGTGAGCGACGCCGAGGGCCGTCTGCGCATCGTGGTTGTGTTTACCGACGGTAAGCCCGGCGATAGCAGTCACTTTGACGAGAACGAGTCCAACGCCGCCCTGACCGCCGCCTACGAAACCACCCACACCCACGGCGCTCACATCTATACCATCGGTCTGTACGGCAACGACACCGTCGCCCCCGAGAGCGATCAGGACTACTTCATGAACGGTCTGTCCTCCAACTACCCCGACGCCCTGACCATGGACGACGTGTGGCAGACGGTGGAGTACCGTCCCACCCAGTCCGGCTATACGCTGGACAACGGCGGCCCCTACTTTGTCAACGACAACGGCACCTATCGCCAGATCTCCAAGAAGATGGTGTACGCCAACCGTCAGTACAACTACACCTGGGGCTTTAACGACGCTTACGGCAACCGCATCGACATCCACAGCGTCACCACCAACACGCCCCCCACCATCGTGGACAACCAGGTGAACGGTTATACCATCTACCGTCGCTACGGCGCCGACTATCACCCCGCCGCCAGCGACAGCTATTACACCCTGGCGGACAACGCCGACCAGCTCAAGCAGTACTTCGCCAACGTGGTGGAGAACATCACCACCAAGGTGCAGATCGACATCATCCTCCACGAGGACACCATCCTGCGCGATATCATGGGTCAAGGTCTGATCCTCACCCCCGGCACCATCATCACCGCCTACCGTGTGCCCGGCGACTTTAACTATCTCACCGGCAACATCGACTGGGCCCGTGACACCGAGGGCAACTATCTGCTGGAGTACGTGGCATCGGTGGATATGAGCAGCGGCAAGCTGGTATCGGACGAGCTGGCGTGGGTCACCCAGGCCGACGGCACCGAAAAGCAGATTCCCTACATTCAGGTGTACAACTACGGCTCCGCCAACCCCACCGATCCCTTGGGTGCGAACTACCACCCCCATACCGTGGACGTCACCGGCTATGACTTCTCCAACTGGTACATCGACGAGGATCACCCCGACGGCTATATGATGGTGGTGGAGATCACCCGCATCGAGGCCATGGACAACGTGGAGTGGGGTCGCAGCACCACCACCAACTACGCCACCTCCGGTCTGTGGCTGCCCATCAACGCCCAGGGCGAGCGCGAGCTGCTGTTGCCCTTCGACCAGCCCACCACCATCTTTGTGGAGCGTGCCTACGTGCTGGATTACGCCAAGCCCTTCACCTTGGAGGATTGGTACTTTGACGACGACGCCACCGACCCGGATAAGGTGGCCAACCCCGTTCACATTGACGCCGCCATCCAAAACGGCATGAACTGGTTTGATCCGCAGAATCCCAACCTGACCAATCAGGTGGATGGCTATTACGGCAACACCAAATACGGCAACGTCACCACGAAGGACGGCGTGGTCACCTACACCCCCACCACCACCAACTGGGACGGTGCGGACGAATTCTACGTCTTTGGCGACACCTGGCGTAAGACGGTGCTGGCGCAGGATGCCAACGAAAACGGCAACCTGTGGACTAAGGTGCAGGTCATCCCCGCCAACAGCGTGTACTACGAGGATTCCTTCCTCACCACCGAGGGTGAGGGCGGTCTTAACGGCTTTGAGGGCTTCACCTTCTCCGGCGGCTGGACCACCGTCTTTGACGGCAGCGACGCCGACAACAACGGTGAGATTCCCGAGCATCTGGAGCAGCCCCCCTATGGCGACGTCCACGGCTGGATCGACGCCATGGTCAGCGAGGGCAAGTTTGCCGACGGCTCCGCCCACTTCACCGACACCGTCGGTGCTGCCGCCGAATTCACCTTTATCGGTACCGGTGTGGACGTCTACACCCGCACCAATAACAATTCCGGCGTGGTGGTCGCCACCCTGTCCCGTACCAACTACTATGACAAGGACGGTAACTACATCGACGAGTGGACCTTCTACGACGGTAAGATCATGGATAACCTGGCGGTGTCCGGTGACTATTACCACATCCCCACCATCTCCTTTATGAACCTGCCCCACGGCAAGTATAAGGTGGAATTGGTCGCCACCGAAGCCACCACCGCCCTCAAGGACGACAACGGCAACTGGATCGGCGACGACGGCACCCGCAAGGAGTACCACATCGACGGCATCCGCATCTACAAGCCCCTCGCCCCCGAGGTTGAGGAGGACGCGGTGATCAGCGGCGCCTATGAGAAGGAGGTCAACGCCTCCTTCACCGAGGTGCGGGACATCCTGCTGGACTACGGCGACTTTAACGTGGATATGGAGGATAGCACCGACGGCACTGCCGGTGCGGTGTTCATCGACTGGATCCGCGAGTGGCAGGGTACCGGCAGCGATACCCCCGGCGTGGGTGTGCCCACCTACGAGATCGGCACCTTCGAGGACTACGGTCCCAAGAACGAGGTGTACCTCACCTCCGGTCAGGCCATCGTGCTGAAGGTGGATCCCCACAACACCTACTTCGTGGGTCTGAAGAGCTTGGACGGCAACGCCACCATCGCCAACGTCAGCGGTATCACCACCGCCGACCCGGTGGCCATCGCCCTGTCCCACTCCATCGACCTGTACTATCAGGTCACCCCCGTGAATGGCTACATCGTCATCCAAAACGGTGCCGATAACAACTCGGTGCTGTCGGTAACCAAGATCCGTGCCACCAACCTCAACGGTCCCGTGGCTCACGGCGGCATCCTGGAGTTGTCCTCCGCCGAGGCGGTGCAGGTGATGACCAGCTTTAGCCGCCGCCTGATGCAAAACACCACCGACACCAACCCCGAGATCGGTCCCGTGGCCCCCATCGATCCCACGGTGGAGGCGTTCCGCAATTATCTGCGTACCCTGTTTAGGGACGTGCGTTCCTGGCTGAGAGAGGAGGAAACTGTATGAGCCGCAACTATATGAAACCGCTGTTTGCCGTGGAGATGTTCTCCGGCGCATTGGGTGTTACCCGCGACTGTGCCGACAGTATCCCCGCCGGTCAGGTGGATTTTAACGATATCCACTCCTGTAAGTGGAATATCGGCGGTGGACAATCCCTCTTTGTAGAGGGTAACACCTGCACTAAGGACGGCGAGAAGTACTCCTTTGCCTGCTACAACAATCCCAGCGAGGGTTCTTACATCTTCCGCAGTTAAACACCATAAAAGGCCGTGGCCTTACGGCCACGGCCTTTTTCGGTGAGTGCAGACTTTGTATCCCCCCACCGATCTCGGATAGAATCCGTAGGGGCGAACTGTGTTCGCCCGCTTTTCGGGCGGATGTGAGCATCCGCCCCTACAATGTAATAACAACTTTGGATCGGATCCGTAGGGGCGCGGTTTCCGCGCCCGTGGGACGGGAAACCCGTCCCCTACATTTAATTTTACTTTTCCTTTCGTTTATGCTACAATAAGCCAGGCATGATATTTACTGCGAGCTCACACTGTAAAACTCCCGGGTTTGACACGCACCGCGGATTATGTTATTATTGTTCTGTTAGTTGCTGAAAAAACAGAAACGGAGGTTCTTCCTGTGAAAAAAGTCGGCTTGATCACTTGTTTTTTGGATAATTACGGCGCTTGTCTGCAGGCCCTGGCGCTTCAGCGCCACATTCAAAAAATGGGTTGCGAATGCAATATCCTTGCCTACATCGGAGAAAACGGCTACATTCAGGATGATTCTTTCACCGTTCTGAAGATGAAGCTGCGCTGCATTCAGCAGGATCTGCGAAACTTCCCCAAAAAGGTGAAGCCCTACGATTGGCGAAAGACCCATCTGGCCTTTCATAAGTTCCGGAAAAAGCACCTGAAGTTCCATCAGAACATCCGCTTTTTCCGCACACTCGCAGAGCTGGAAGCCGTGGCAG
>JAZNED010000058.1:0-12232 GCA_045588425.1 Acutalibacteraceae bacterium | reverse complement strand
GAGATACCACCAGCGGCACAGCCGCCATCTGGCGGGTGATGTTGTAGTGACCGCGGAGCAGCATCAGTGCCGCCACCAGAGCCAATGCCAAATCAATAAACAACGTAAACATAACCATACCTCCTATAGTAAAGTTCGAAATCGAACAAGCGTTCCGAACAAGTGTTCTGATTTTATTATAGCACCCTTTTCGTAAAAATCAAGCCTTTTTTACGAAAAAACGAAAAAACGTTCGATTTTTGTTCGTTTTGTCGCAAGCACGATTTCTTGATTTGTATACAGTTTACCATAGGCAATGGGACATAAAAAGGACATTGATTGCTAATTGGGAAATTGGCAACAAAAAACCGACCCTGATTTTCAGGGTCGGTTTTCAAATACCTATTAAGGAATTACTCCTCGACGGGAGCCTCAACCTCAGCGGCCTCCTCGGCGGGAGCCTCGGCGGGAGCTTCGGGCTCCAGCAGAGCGCGGATGGACAGGCTGATGCGCTTGCGGTCGTAGTCGATGGCAGTGATCTTCGCGGTGATCTCCTGACCGACCTGCAGCTCATCCTGGGGCTTCTCCACGCGATGGTTGGCAATCTGGCTGATGTGCACCAGACCGTCGATGCCGGGGATGATCTGAGCGAACACGCCGAAGGTGGTCATGCCCACAACCTTAGCGGTGACAACAGAATCGATGGGATACTGAGCCTTGAAGATCTCCCAGGGGTTGTCCTCGGTCTTGCGATAGCCCAGAGAAATCTTGCGCTTGTCGGCATCCAGAGCCTTGATGAAGACGGTGACGGTGTCGCCCACGTTCATCACCTCGGAGGGATGCTTAATGCGGCTCCAGGACATCTCGGAGATGTGAACCATACCGTCCACACCGCCCAAGTCCACGAAAGCACCGTAAGAGGTCAGAGACTTAACAGCGCCGGTGTACTCCTGACCGACCTCGGCCTGAGCCCAGAAAGCAGCCTCCTGCTCCTTGCGGGCGGCCTGAGCCACCAGACGGATGGAGCCGACAGCGTGACGGCGGTTCTGGTTGACCTCCAGAATCTTCAGCTGGACAGCCTGACCCTTCAGGGGGCTCAGGTCCTCCATACGACCCACAGAGGCGTGGGAAGCGGGAACGAACACGCGGACACCGTTGGTGACCACCAGCACGCCGCCCTTGATGATCTCGGTGACGGTACCATCCAGGATGGCGCCCTCAGCCTCGGCATCCACAATGATCTGCCAGCCCTTCAGAGCGTCGACGCGCTTCTTGGACAGCATGATGGTGCCTTCCTGATCGTTGGTGCGCATGATGAGCAGCAGCAGCTCGTCGCCAACCTTCACCAGATCGTGGGGATCGGCAGAGGGATCGTTGGACAGCTCATCGATCGGAATATAACCGGTCTGCTTACGGCCGATGACTTCGACCTGTACCTCGTTAGGCGCAATGCTAACGACCAGACCGCGGACTTTATCGTCAGTCGGATTCTGCAGAGTCGCGTCAATAGCGGCGGCGTACTCTTCAGAGCTCATCTCCTCATAGTTTTTTTCTAAGACTTCGTTGTTCATGATGGTGTGTACCTCCTTTATAATATCGGAAGGCGTAGATGCACCGGCGGTCAGGCCGACCGTCATACCGGGCAAAAAGCGGTCACGAGGCAGCTCGTCTGCGGTCTCGACCCAGAGGGTGGGACAGTAGGCGGCGCACACGTCGCGCAATTTGGCGGTATTGGAACTCTCTCGTCCACCGACAATAACCATTTGATCGCATTGCTGGGCAAGGGAGATAGCCTCCTCCTGCCTTTTAGCAGTAGCTCTGCATATTGTATCAAAAATTTTTACGTTTGTACAGACTTTTTTTGCGATTTCTTCGCACTTTTTCCAAATAGTTTTGTTAAAAGTGGTCTGCGCAACCATAATGCAGGGCGTTTTGTCCCACTCAGGGTGGGACATTAACAGATTTTCCAATTCTGCCTCGTCGTGAAAACAGTATTCCTCTCCATGGCAGTGACCGCGAATGCCCAGCACCTCGGGGTGTTCGGGGTTGCCGGCAATCAGCACCACGGCACCTTGACGCGAGTGTTCATCCACGATTTTGTGAATCTTGGATACAAAGGGGCAGGTGGCGTCGCAATAGTGCACCCCTAACGCCTCTATCTGGCGATAGGTGCTCTGGGGTACGCCGTGGGAGCGAATGACCAGCACGCTGTCGGCAGGTGTCCGAGAGGGATCCTTCACGATGGTGACGCCTCTGGCCGCCAGCTTGTCCACCACCTGGGGGTTGTGGATGATGGGGCCGAGGGTGCACACCTTCTTCCCTTCGTCCAGCAGACGGTAGACCTGGTTGACCGCGTTATTGACGCCGAAGCAGAATCCGGCACTTTCGGCAAGACGGACAGGCATAGGGCAAACTCCTTACTCGGCTAATTTCTTGTAAACAATCTCTTTCATCCGCGCCACAGACTGCTCCAGCGTTTCGCCGCTGGTGTCCACGGGGATGGCATCCTCCGCCTGCTTGAGGGGAGCGATGGCGCGGTGGCTGTCGTCGTAGTCACGCTTGATCATATCCGCCAGCACCTCTTCGTAGGTGGCGGGATCACCCTTCGCCTGCAGTTCATCGTAGCGGCGCTTGGCGCGGGACTCGGGGCTGGCAGAGAGGAAAATCTTCACCTTAGCATCCGGCAGGATGACGGTGCCGATGTCACGACCGTCCATAATCACCGAATGGGTGGCGGCGATATTCCGCTGGGTGTCCAGCAGATAGGCGCGTACCGCAGGGATGGCGGACACGGCAGAGGCCGCCATGGAGATGGCGGGGGTGCGGATGAGGTCGCTGACGTCCTCGCCGTTGGCGAAAACGCGCTGGACACCGTCCACGTATTTCAGTTCCACCGTGAGAGAGGGCAATGCGGCCACCACCGCCTCGGTGTCGGCGGTGTCGATGCCTTTGGAGGTGACGTAGTAGCCGATGGTGCGGTACAGTGCACCGGTATCCACGTAGATCAGTTCCAGTTCTTTCGCCAAGATTTTGGCGATGGTGCTTTTGCCCGCACCGGCGGGACCGTCAATCGCAATGGCGTAGTTCATACTCATAACTCCTATCATTCCGCATTTCCCGCGGCCATACCCGTAGAAAATGCAATCTGTAAATTAAATCCGCCGGTGTAGGCGTCTACGTCCAGCACCTCGCCGGCAAAGAAAAGACCGCTCACCAGTTTGGATTCCATCGTCTTGGCGTTGATTTCTTTCACGCTGACACCGCCGGAGGTGACGATAGCCTCCTCGATGGGGCGAAAGCCGCTGACCTCCACCGGCATCGCCTTGATGCCCTGCACCAGCCGCATCCGTTCCTCGCGGGTAATGGCGTTGCACTTTTTCATCGGCTTAATCTGCACCATATCCAGCATCACGGGGATGAGCAGACGGGGCAGCAGCTTGCCCAGGGCGTTGGAAATATCCATATTGCACCGCTCGGCAAAATCGCGGAGGATGCGGGCATCCAGCTGTTCGGCGGTCAGTCCCGGTTTCCAGTCGATGATGAGGGTGTAGCGCCCGGCCGCCATCTGGCGCATGTGGGCGCTGGCGGACAGCACCATGGGGCCGCTGACACCGAAGTGGGTGAACAGCATCTCGCCCAGATCGGTGAAAATAATCTTGTTTGTTTGATTATCCTTGACCTGCAATCCGCAGTTTTTTAGGCTCAGCCCCTGCATATCCAGGCAGAATAGGTCGGGGGAATTCAGCGCCACCAGACTGGGGCGGGTGGGGGTAACGGTGTGGCCTGCTTGCTCGGCGAGGGCGTAGCCGTCGCCGGTGGAGCCGGTGACGGGATAGGATCTGCCGCCTGTGGCGACAATCACCCGATCGGCATCCAGCACCGCACCATCCTGTAATTGCACGCCGTGGCACACACCGTCGGCAATCACTAACGCGGTGACACGACCCTGCAGGAATTTGGCACCGCCGGTCTTGGCGTATTTCACCAATCCGTCCACGATATCCACCGCCTTGTCGGATATGGGGAATACGCGGTTGCCGCGCTCGGTCTTGAGCGGCACGCCCATTCCCTCAAACAGAGCCATCGTATCCTGCGGCGTAAAGGCGTTGAGGGCGGAGTACAGAAAACGCCCATTCTCCGGCACGTGACGGATAAAGGTGTCGATATCGCAGTTGTTGGTAACGTTGCACCGTCCCTTGCCGGTGATCATCACCTTGCGGGCGGGACGGGGGTTGCGTTCTACGACGGTGACGTTATATCCCTGCCGTGCGGCGGCACCTGCCGCCATACAGCCGGCGGCACCGCCACCGATGACGATTACGTTCATGTCTTGCTCTCCGTGCCGTCCACCGATTGATAGACTTCATAGTTGTTCCACAGCTTTTCCAGTTCTTCCAGCTTGGAACGGGTCTGCTCCATCGTCCGCAGAGAAAGAGCGACGATGAGGGCGTTGATGACGCTCAGGGGAGCTACCAAGCTGTCCACCACCGAGGCCATATCGCTGTGGGCGGTGAGCAGGTTGGTGGCGTAGGGGGCAATGGGGGAGAGGGCACTGTCGGTCAGTGCCACCACGGTGGCACCCTTGCGGGCGGCATAGTGCATCGCCTGCACCGAAATCTTGGAATAGCGGGGGAAGCTGATGCCGATGACCACGTCCTTCTCGTTGAGATCGAGCATCTGCTCGCAGATCTGGCTGGGGCTGGCTACCGTCACACGGCGAGCCTTGCCCACCAGCAGCTGCAGATAGTGGGTGAGGAAACCGGCCAAATGCTTGCAGCTACCGGCGCCGAACACGTATACCTGACGGGCGTTGACAATGCGATCCACCGTATCGTAAAACACTCGGTCGTCCAGATCTTCAATGGTGCGGCGGATATTATTGATGTCGCTTTGCGCCACCTGCCTCAGCACCTCGTCGTCCCGCATGCGGGCGCGGGTGACGTCCAGACGCTGCACGATGGTCAGTTTGCTGCGAATCAGCTCTTGCAATGCCTTCTGAAATTGGGGATAGCCGGCAAAGCCCAACTCGGTGGCAAAGCGCACCACCGTGGACTCGCTGACGCCTACCTCCTCGCCCAGTTTGGCGGCGGTCATAAAGGCCGCCTCGTCATAGTGACGGGTGATAAAATCGGCAATACGCCGTTGTCCTTTAGAGAATTTGGGGGAGTGGGCTTCCATCAACCCCATCAACGTGGTGTTTGTCATAAAAATGACCTCCTCTTGGTTAAAGCCGCAAAATGATAAACTCATTATACCTTATATAAGCAAAAAATGCAAGATGCAAACCGCATCCTGCATTTTTATTTTTCAAAAGCGGAACCATCCGCGAATTTTGGGTTGCATGCGCGAGAAATAGGTGCCGATCACCCGCGTCAAGCCGATGTCGTACACGACAAAGACAGCGCACAACAACACGGCGGCGATCGGGAGCATCCATAGGGCGAATTCTTTGGGGATGGGCATGTCCAGCAGGAAAATCCACACCGCGCCATAGGCGGCGACTGCCGCCGCAAACACCCCGATTTTTACCATCCACTCGATGGTATGGGGAAGGTTTTTGCCCTCGATGAAGGCTTTGAACACGGTGTACCAACCGAAAAAGGCGATGTACGCCATAGTGCCCTCGGCGGCAAAAGCCGTGATGGCGGAGAGCAGTGCCACTGCCGCAAAGTGGAGCAGTCCCGCCTTGCGTCCCATCTCGATCACCACGGGGATACCGCACAGAGCCGCCACACCCGCCAGGGCGATGGAGGCGGTAGGGAAGAGATAGGTGGACAGTAGTAGTGCCAGTGCCAGTGCAGATAAAACACCCACCAGCGCGATACGTCCGGTTTGTTTCGTACTCATACGCGTTACCTTAACAGCAAGCGATCAGGTCGCCACCCATACATTCGCAGCAGCAGTCCATACAGATGAGAGTCTGGCATACGTCACAGCCGTTGCAGCCGGCACCGGAGGTGTTACCGCCGTGATAGCTGCCGGTCTGTCGGCCGGCTTCGGCACGGTTCAGCGCCTGACGGTATTCAAAGTTGTTGGGGTCCATACGGCAGGCGGTGGCAAAGTGGTTGTAGGCCTCCTCCAGCCAGCCCTTTTTGTGCAGGACGCTGCCCTTGAGGAAGAACCACTCCGCATCGCGGGAGGCGGCAGGAATGCCGTCCAGCAACATCTCGGCGTCCATGATGCGGTTCTGCATAATCATGTTGCGGATGTCGCCGTAGCGGGAGGGGTTGCCGCCCGGCGCACGATAGCCACCGTTTTGGTGGTTGCCGCTGCCACCCTCTTTGCGGGTCCGCACGATGGTGTCGTAGGCTTCGTTGATCTCCTGCATCTTCTCCTGTGCCAGATCGGACAGGGGATTGTCAGCGTAGTTGTCGGGGTGATATTTGCGTGCCAGCGAACGGTAGGCGGCTTTCACCTCGTCGTCGGTGGCGGAGGGCTTTATGCCCAACACTTCATAGGGATCTCTCATTTTTCTTGTTCCTCTCCGGCGATGACCCGCTTTTGGGCGTGAGCCATCCCCTCTTCCAGTATATTGTGTAAGATGCCGTCAAAGCGGCGAATTTCCAATAGATCGTAGGCGGCTTTGCATTCCGCCAGGCAAGCGTTCAGCGTGAACAAGGAATAGTTGCGGGTTTCCTTGATCCCTTGCTCGTCGTCCTCTTTGAGGCCGCGGGCAAGGATATAGGGGTTGTATCGTTCTTCCTCCAGGTCGTCGGCCAGATCGTCCACCGCATCCATCAGATAGACCCATCTGCCCAAACAATAGCCGAATCGCTCCAACACCCGCCGTTGGGGGTCGTTGGCGGCAACCTCTGCCGCTAAGGTTTGGAGCAGCAGGGCAAAGGGTTCTGCCGCGCGGTCGATAGAGGCGCATGCCTCTGCTTCCAGACGGGCTTGGGCGATCATCATCGCTTCCACCGCGTGATCGATGTGGGGAAGGTTCTTTTTCGCCTTTTTGTGGGCTCGCTTGGCAAAGGGGAGTGCACACCACGCACCCACCCGTTTGAGAAATCCCTCGTCGGCGAGGGTGTCCCGCAATTTGTAGTAGGCCAGCACCGTGCCGATGTCCGCCGCACGGTCGATGGCGGTGGTGTTACACGCCTTCAGGCACCGCTTGGTGGGGTTAAAACTGCACCGCGAGGGGCAAAAGTCGGCCGCCTCCTCGGACAGCGCCATCTGTAACAGCGCCAAAAATGTCATATCGTAGCTGAGTGTAAAGCGGGACAGCACGCCGTACCGCTTGCCCAGCCGCTTGCACAGGGTGCAGTAGATGCCCTTGTATTGATCATATTCGCCCATGGTCAGCGTGGGCTTAAACACCCGCACGTATCCAAACATCCTTGCACGTCCTTTCTGCAATTATCGCTATCATACTCTATTTGTGATGGGACAATGTGAAATAATTGTAAACATTACGGTTCCAATACTTTCTTCAAATACTGGCCTGTGTAACTCTCGTCGCAGGCGGCAATCTCCTCGGGTGTGCCGCAGGCCACCAGCGTGCCGCCCTTGTCGCCGCCCTCGGGACCTAAGTCGATGATGTGGTCGGCGGTTTTGATCACGTCCAGATTATGCTCAATGACGATGATGGTGTTGCCACCGTCCACCAGTCGATTCAGCACCTCTAAGAGACGGCTCACGTCTGCCGCGTGCAGGCCGGTGGTGGGTTCATCCAGAATATACACGGTGCGACCGGTGGCACGCTTGGACAGCTCGGTGGCCAGTTTCACACGCTGTGCCTCACCGCCGGACAGGGTGGTGGCGGGCTGACCGATCTTCACATAGCCCAGTCCCACGTCCACGAGGGTCTGCAGTTTTTTTGCAATCTTGGGGATGGCGGAGAAGAATTCCAGTCCCTCGTCCACCGTCATATCCAGCACCTCGGCGATGGATTTGCCTTTATACTTGACCTCCAGCGTTTCGCGGTTGTACCGCTTGCCGCCGCAGACCTCGCAGGGCACGAATACGTCGGGCAGGAAGCTCATTTCGATTTTGATGATACCATCGCCCTGACAGGCCTCGCACCGACCGCCCTTGACGTTGAAGGAGAAGCGACCGGGGGCATAGCCGCGCATCTTGGCGTCTGCCGTGGCGGCGTAAAGATCGCGGATGTCGTTAAACACACCCGTGTAGGTGGCGGGGTTGGAGCGAGGGGTACGTCCAATAGGGGATTGGTCAATGTCGATGACCTTGTCCAGGTGCTCCAAGCCCTCCAGCGCCGCGTGCTTGCCGGGGCGGGTGTGGGCGCGGTTGAGATCCCGCGCCAGCCGCTTATACAGGATGGCGTTGACCAGACTGGATTTGCCCGATCCGCTGACACCGGTCACGCAGTTGAAGCAACCCAACTTAAAGTCCACGGCGATATTTTTTAGGTTATTCTCCACCGCACCACGCAGGGTCAGGGTGTTGCCGTTGCCCTCTCTGCGCTTTTGCGGCACGGGAATTTGCCGCTTGCCGCTGAGATACAGTCCTGTCAAAGACTTCTCGCAGTTGAGAATGCCGGCGGCATCGCCGGAGTAAATGATTTCGCCGCCGTGAATACCCGCACCGGGACCCACGTCCACGATCCAGTCGGCGGCACGCATGGTGTCCTCGTCGTGCTCCACCACGATGAGGGTGTTGCCGATGTCCCGCAGGTGCTTGAGGGTCGCCAGCAGGCGGTCGTTGTCCCGCTGATGCAGGCCGATACTGGGCTCGTCCAGCACGTACAGCACACCCATCAGGCAGGAGCCAATCTGAGTAGCGAGGCGAATGCGCTGGCTCTCGCCACCCGATAGGGTGGCGGCACCGCGGCCCAGGGTCAGATACCCCAGACCCACGCTGTTGAGGAAGCCCAGTCGCTCCTTGATTTCCTTGAGAATCCGTGCGCCGATAAACTGCTCTCGCTCGGTGAGTTGCAGGGCGTCAATAAAGCTGAGCAGTTCCTCCACCGGCTTGTCGCACAGTTCCATAATGTTCAGACCGCCTACCGTCACTGCCAGACTTTCGGGTTTCAGCCGTCGTCCGTGGCAGTCGGGGCAATCCACTTGGCTCATATACTGCTCCAACTCTTCCCGCGCCCATTCGCTGGCGGTTTCGTTGTAGCGGCGTTGCATATTGTTCAGCACACCCTCAAAGGCGACGTAGTGGGTGCCACTGCCGTATTCGCGGGTGTAGTCCATTTTCAGTTTTTCGCCCTTGGTGCCGTACAGCAGCACGTCCTGCGCTGCTTTCGGCAAATCCTGAAAGGGGGTGTCCAGCGAGAAGCCGTAGTGGGCCGCCAGACCGTCAAAATACATCTTGGCGATGGTGCCGCCGTCCTTGTAGTTCCAGCCGCTGCCGGGGAAGCATCCCTGGCGGACGGAGAGGGAGGGGTCGGGTACGATGCGCTCGGGATCCATAGACATAAACACGCCCAAGCCGCCGCACTTTTGGCAGGCGCCGAAGGGGTTGTTGAAGGAGAACATGCGGGGGGACAATTCCTCCACGCTGACCCCGTGATCGGGACAGGCATAGTTGCGGGAGAAGGTTAACTCTTCACCGCCGACTACGTCGACGGTGAGAAGTCCCTCCGCCAAATTGGTGGCGGTCTCCACCGAGTCCGCCAAACGGCTGCGAATGTCCTCTTTTACCACCAGGCGGTCTACCACGATCTCGATGGTGTGCTTTTTGTTCTTATCCAGATCGATTTTCTCGCTCAGGTCGTACAGACTGCCGTCTACGCGAGCACGGGCATAGCCGGATTTCCGCGCACCTTCCAGCTCCTTGACGTACTGACCTTTACGCCCACGCACGATGGGAGCCATCAGCTGGATGCGGCTGCCCTCGGGCAGGGCGAGGATGCGATCCACAATCTCGTCCACCGTCTGCTGGCGGATCTCTCTGCCGCAGATGGGGCAGTGGGGGATACCGATGCGGGCGTACAGCAGACGGAGATAGTCGAATATTTCGGTCACCGTACCCACGGTGGAACGGGGGTTTTTGGAGGTGGTTTTTTGGTCGATGGAGATGGCGGGGGAGAGACCCTCGATGAGGTCCACGTCCGGCTTGTCCATCTGACCGAGGAACTGGCGTGCATAGCTGGACAGGCTCTCCACATAGCGACGCTGACCCTCGGCGTAGATGGTGTCGAAGGCCAAACTGGATTTGCCCGATCCCGATAAACCCGTAAACACGATGAGCTTGTCGCGGGGCAATTCCACGCTGATATTTTTTAGGTTGTGGGCGCGTGCGCCCTTGATGATGAGCTTGTCGTTAGCCATAGTCGGTTCCTTTCCAAACGAGGTGGGATAGGATCATGGCTCCCTCCCCGAGGGAGCTGTCAGCCGTAAGGCTGACTGAGGGAGTTTTTTCTTACACTCCCTCCGTCTGTGGCTTGCGCCACAGCCACTTCCCTCAAGAGGGAGGCTATCTTTATTTCATCTGTTGCAGTTCTTTGATTCTGTCACGCAGTATCGCCGCGTGTTCGAATTCCAGCAGACGGGAAGCGTTCTTCATCTCACGGGTCAGCTGGCGAATCAGTTCTTCTCGCTCGGCGCGGGTCAGGCGCATACCCTTGGCGTTCTTGCTATTCTTGCCTGCTCCGGCGGAGATTTCCATCACGTCCCGCACGTCCTTGCGGATGGTCTGGGGGGTGATGCCGTGTGCTTGGTTATAGGCCGCCTGAATCTGGCGGCGGCGGTCGGTCTCTCGCAGTGCCGCCTCCATGGAGGGGGTCACGCTGTCGGCGTACATAATCACCTGACCCTCGGCGTTACGTGCTGCACGGCCGATGGTCTGGATGAGGGAGGTCTCGCTACGCAGGAATCCCTCTTTGTCCGCGTCGAGGATGGCTACCAGCGACACCTCGGGGATGTCGAGGCCTTCACGCAGTAGGTTGATACCCACCAGCACGTCAAACTCGCCCAAGCGCAGGTCACGGATGATCTGCATACGCTCCATGGTGTCGATGTCGTGGTGCATATACCGCACCCGCACACCGTGGGTGTCCAGATAGGTGGTGAGATCCTCCGCCATCTTCTTGGTCAGGGTGGTGACCAGCACCCGCTCCTCGCGGGCGGCACGCAGGCGGATCTCCTCCATCAGGTCGTCGATCTGCCCCTCTACGGGACGCACCGACACCAGCGGGTCGAGCAAGCCCGTGGGACGGATGACCTGCTCCACGATTTGCGCACTCTTGCTCTTTTCCAGTTCGCCGGGGGTGGCGGATACAAACACGGCCTGATTGATGTGACCGTAGAATTCGTCAAAGTTCAGGGGACGGTTGTCGTAGGCGCTGGGCAGACGGAAGCCGTAGTCCACCAGGCTCTTTTTGCGGGCATAGTCGCCGCCGTACATACCCCGCACCTGGGGCAGGGTCACGTGGCTCTCGTCCACAAACAGCAGAAAATCGTCGGGGAAATAGTCCAGCAATGTGCAGGGGGTACTGCCCGGCTCCCGTCCCGACAGCACGCGGGAATAGTTCTCGATGCCCTTGCAGAAGCCGATCTCCTGCAGCATCTCCATATCGTAGGTGGTGCGCTGGAGGATGCGCTGTGCCTCCAGCAGTTTCCCCTCGGCGGTGAACTTGGCGTGTACCTCCTCCATCTCCTCGCGGATGCGTTCGAGAGCTGCCGCCATCTTCTCCTGCGGAATGATGTAGTGGCTGGCGGGGAAGAAGGCCACGTGGCTGATCACCGCCTTCACCTCGCCGGTGAGGGCGTGGATTTCGCTGATGCGGTCGATCTCGTCCCCGAAGAATTCGATGCGGAATAGGGTGTTCTCCGAATAGGCGGGGTATACCTCCACCACGTCGCCGCGGACGCGGAATTTATTGCGGGTGAGGCTGATGTCGTTGCGCTCATACTGCAGTTCCACCAGCTTGTGTAAGAGTTCGTCCCGCTCCTTTTGCATGCCCTGTCGCAGGCTGATCACCATACTGCGGTAGTCGATGGGGTCACCCAGGGTGTAGATGCAGGACACGCTGGCTACGATGATCACGTCCCGCCGCTCGGAGAGGGCGGAGGTAGCGGAGTGGCGCAGACGGTCGATCTCGTCGTTGATGGCGGAGTCTTTTTCGATATAGGTGTCGGTGGAGGGGATGTACGCCTCCGGCTGATAGTAGTCGTAGTAGGATACAAAATATTCCACCGCGTTTTCGGGGAAAAATTCCCGAAACTCGGAGCATAGCTGTGCGGCAAGCGTTTTGTTGTGAGCGAGAACTATCGTGGGGCGGTTCACTTTTGCTATAATATTCGCCATTGTAAAAGTCTTGCCCGAACCCGTTACACCGAGA
>JAZNED010000057.1:0-7273 GCA_045588425.1 Acutalibacteraceae bacterium | reverse complement strand
ATGCTGTGCAGCACCGTCTCCTCGATCACCTCGGACGCATCCATCTCAGTAGCAGAAACGTTGGCTATCGGCACGCTGGCCAGCAGAGCCATTACCATCAGAAACGCTAAAACTCGCTTAAAAGTACGCATAATTATTTTCTCCTCTCGGTTTTGTTTATAATAATTGAGCAATCCTTATGCCCATTCAGTCCAATACGTAATCTTGCTGCGGGTGAGCTTGACCTCTGCCGTGTTAGCAGGCACGTCAAAGGTGTAAGATTTTTCTTTATTCTTCTTGGTGTCAATGCAACCCAGTGAAATCCGCACGTTTTTCTGCAGCACGTTGCCCTCTTTGTCGTAGCAAGTGTACTCGATGTAATCGGTCTCTTCGGTAATCCAGTTGCTGCTGTAATTCATAACGGTCAACTGCACGCCGATGGTGCCATCCTCATTAAACCAAGCGGCCACATTGCTAATACGGATACGATTCTTCTGCTTGACGAGGTCGATATCACTGCCAACAGCCGGCAGGACGATATAGGGTCCCTGCACCGGAGGCTCGGTGGGCTTCGCGGTGGTGGGGGTCGTAGTGGTCGGGGTGGTGGTTGCCGTGGTGGATCCGCTGACAGAAGGCGCCGGGGTGGTGCCGGTAGCAGGCGTCGTCGTGACGGTGGTGGTCGGCTTAGTGCCGATGGGCACGGTGGCACCGGTAGGCAACGGGATGGTGGTGGAGGTGGTGCCGGAGGTCCCATCCGTGGGACGGGTGGCAGAGACAGTGGTCTGCACCGTACCGGAACCCTCCGTCGGGGTGGTGGTATCGGTGGGAGCCGTAGTCGTACCGGACGGGGCAACAGCCGAGCCGGTGGGTGCGGCAACCGTAGGCTTGGTGGTCACCGTGGTGGAGGGTGTCTCCTTGTTCGGCTTGGTGTCATTGCCACAGGCAGTCAGGCCTATCAGCAGCAACACCGCCAACAATAAGGCAATATACTTTTTCATGGGGGGTAAACTCCTTAACGTTATACGATTAAACATAATAATACTACATCAAGTGTAGTATACCAGTAAATATTCTATCTGTCAAATGGAAAATGTACGCAAAAAGAAACCCTCCCCATCATCGGGGAGGGTTTCCGCAAAGATTGCGTACAGTAATTAGTCGCCTCAAGCGTCTGCGATGGCGCTCTCTTCGCCAATCAGGACAAAGGCATCCTTAATGTTATTTCAAAACAATGTCCCAACCGTTAAGATGTTGCTGGAGAAAGCCTAAGTCACGATTGTTGACCTTGCCGTCATCGTTAACGTCCATCGCATCGGTATCAATGAGGGTTTCCCATCCATTGAGATACTGTTGCAGCATACCCAAATCGCGGTTGTTGACGCGGCCGTCGCCATTGGCATCGCCGGGGATGGCAGCGGGAGCAGAAGCAACCAACTCCACATCCCGCACCGTATCGGTGGCGATGACGATGCTGTATTCCACGGGCTCATAGCCGTCTTTGGACACCTGCAGGGTATAGACGCCCACCGCCAGATTGTCGATGCTGTAGGTGGTATCGGCGGTGAGGGTGCTCACCACGTTGCCGTCCCGCAGCAGCGTGACGGTGGCACCGCTGACGCTGATGTTGCCGCTGAGGGTGTAGGTCTGCTCACCTTCGGGGGCAGAGGTGCCGTTGCGGAAGGTGTAGAACGCCTGCGCGAAGCCGCTGCCCACCACGATATCATCCCAATTGCCGTAAGGAGTGACGTACTTGCCGTTGATCAGCACGTCCACCTCATTGGCGAAGGTGCACAAGGGAGCGTAGCCCTCATAGACGGGGACAAACTTGATAGCCATACGATAGGGGCCTGCGTCGCCGAAGACCTCGCCGGCCTCCAGCTGTCTGCCCTCGCAATCGTACCAGTAGATACCGCTGCCGTTCAGGCCGTAGTCGGTATCCACCGCGTACAGGGCGGTGTTGCCCAAAATGGGGGAATAGTCGGGTGCCTGCCCCTTCTGGGGGGCGGTGATGCCGTCCACCACAATGCGGTCCACCACGTTCTCCGCACAGGTGAAGGTGTAGGAGACCTCCTGCTCCCACATCAACCCGGATCCGTACTCTATGATAGTGGCCGGATTCCCGTTGACGGTGGCGGCGGGCCAAACGTCAGCGTAGTTATCGTTGACGAACTCGTAGCCGTCGTCGGTGGCGACGTGGATCTCACACTGATACTGGTGACCGGGCAGGAATACGTCATTTTCGTAGACGTAATCGTAACCGCCATCGGTGACGTCCCACCAGGAAACGCCGTTCTTGACGTAGTACCACTTTTCGGGAGGATTCTTCCAATAAATGTCCTCATAGGAATTCTTGGTGGTATCCACGTGATAGCCGGTGCCGAACATATTGACGGTGTAGGTGGGGTGCTGCCCCGCCACAGGGGCCACCACATCCACAATGGTAATCTCCTCGATGATGTAATCATTACACTTGCCGAAATCGAAATAAACGGTGATGACCTCCTCGGGGTCTTGGTCATAGGCTTTTTCGACGACGGCGGGGCTGCCGTTGACGGTGGCAACCACGTCGGGCTGTATGGTGTCGCCGGTGGTGTTGATGGCAAACTTGTATCCGTTGCCATTCAGACCATCCAGCAGATTCACGTCCATAAACACGCGGTAGTACTTGCCGCCCACGAACTTTTCGCCGGCAGCCATCATGGTGAAATTGATGCCATCGGTGGAAACGCCCCAGCGCACGTCACGGCTGTATACGCCGTAGGCAGCGCCGTAGTCGGTGACGGAGGTGGAGGGCGACTTACCCTCCACGGGGGCGGTAATCTCCAAGTCCACCGCGCTGATGGCATAGGCGCACTCGCCCAGATCGGCGGTGAGGATCATTCCCTTTTTATCGCTATCCAAGATGCCGGTGGTAACAGACTTGCCGTTGACCTTGCCCATCACACCGCTAACGAAGCGATAGGGGTCGTCGGCGGAGATGGTGATCTTCACGGTGTAGCGGTGACCGGCGCGGAACAACGCGTCCTGAGACACCATCTCCTCGCCGTCCTCGTACCAAACGATACTCTCCACGGTGCAACGGGGATCCAGGAAATAGACGTCGGAGGCATTTCGGTCGGGGAGTTTGCCGTCTCTGGGGCCGTCAATCAAGAGGGACACGTCGCGGATGGCGGAGTACATCTCCAGCTCCAAAGCGGGAGAGTCGCCGGCGCCGTAAATCTCGTTGCCGTTGACGTGGCCGCCGTCGGGCTGAATAATCTCCAGCGTGCCGTCCAGATACAGGAAACCGCCGGCCTTGACCGCCTGCGCGTCATTCTTGGGGCCGATAATCTGATAGTAACCCTCTTCAAAGGAAACGTGGGTGTCGGCGTTGATACCATACCAACCGTTGGTCTTAATGACCACCTTGCCCTTCAAATCCACGTAGCCGTTTTCGACCCAGATGCCGCTTCTGCGCTCGTTAAAGGCGGTGATGTTGATATCGTCGCCGGTCAGCTTCACGCTGCTGATGGCGTAAATGCCGGTGTCGCCCTCTACCCGCAAGCTACCGCCTTCAAAGATGACGTCCTTAGCATGAATGCCGTGGCTCTCGCCAACAGAAACGATGGGACCACCGTACAGTTCGACGGTACCCTGGGGAGCGTACATACCCACTCCGGTCTGGCTGACGGCGGTGAGGTGGCCGTCGACATAGATGTAATGGAACTCGAATTGGTCGTTTTCATCGTAAACGTGGAGAGCATCGTCATAGCCGATGACGGTGCCGCCTTTTACGGTCAGTGCCAATTTGCTGTTGGCGGTGATGCCGTACCGAGTGCCGTCCCCCGCCTTGGTGGCCTTATTCTCCGCCCACAGATAGTTGGCGATCACGTAGACTTCATCGCCATCCAGGGCCGCGCCAACCTTGCTCGTAATCGCCACACTGTCGGCATTGATCTCTGTGACCCTGCCCCAAATGCCGGCATAGCCGTCGGCAACGAGGGTGGAGCCGTCAAACATAAATTCTTCCGCCGTTAAGCAATGGTATTCGCCCTCGGTCGCCAGAGAGAGTTTGCCTCTCGCCTCAACGCGGCTCTCCGAATGAATCGCCTCTTGGAGATAACCCAGTACCACAAAGTTGCCGTCGAGGAAAACATCGCCGACTGCGTCAATGCCGTAGTTGCCCATAATGGTCGCTTCGTCGGAATAGATCGTGACGCTTCCTCTGACATCTACGCAACCGGAATTGTGTACTTCGTCTTTACCACCTTGCAGCCACAGATAATCGCTGTTAATATAGACGTTGCAGACAGAATCATTCTCTGTCGCGTCTTGGATGGCACAGTCATCGCTTACCACGATCTCGGTGCTGTCGGCAACAATGTTTACGCCACCGTTTTTAACCATAATGCCATGATAACCCTCTAACTCCAGCGCAAAACCATTGAAGGAGAAGCCCTTTTCCGCATATACGCACAAGATGTCCTCTGCGATCACACGCAGATTACCGTTCACTTCCGTCCTGCCGTAGACTTGCAGAGCATACCCCTTGTCATGGTCTGCACCAACGACGAAGTTGCCGTTTAGGGTAAGATTTCCTCTGACAAAGAAGCAGTTCTCGCCCACGATGCCGCCGTTTTCTGAGGATAGGGTTGCGTCATAATCCGCATAGATCGTATGAAAGGTGTAGGGGACGTTTTCGTTTTCCTCGCTGCCCCGGTTCTCTATCCACAGACTGTCACTGTCCACGTAGATATTTCCGCCGTTCAAAGCGTAATAGCGCTCTGTGATGATGGATACAGAGTCGGCAGTGATGGAAATATCTGTGTTGCCATTATAGTTTCCCGCAACGATACCTCCCAGGCCCTCTACCTCCAAAGTGGTTCCGTAGAAGAAGAACCCCCCCCTCGCACCGATACTCATATTATCTCTGTTAATGAAATGAACGTCGGGGTCAAACCGGGCGCCACTGGTGCTCTTCAAGGAGCCTTCGATGACCAACTCGCCCTTTGCGGCGTTGATGGTGCGATCGTCGTTGGAATTTACTGTGAAGTTACCCGTCATATAGATGCCACCGGTTTCGGCCGCTACCGCAATCCCGTTGGCGCCGATATCGAAGGTGTTGCCGCTCAGGGTGATGTTGCCCAGCGAGCTGAAAATGGCGTTGCCATTGCCGCCGATGGTGGCGTTGTTGCTCTGGATGTCAATATGGCCGCCGGCATAAATACCGCCGACAATAAAACTTTCGGTGTTATGGATATATACCGTTTCGGACACCTCAATAGCGTGCCAGCCGGGCTGAACAAACAGGTCGCTGGTACAGTGCAGGCTCTTTACGTCAATGCCGTTGTCGCTGCCGTTGACCGTCAGCCTGCCGCTGCCATCAATGGTCAGGTTGTAGTCACCTTCGATATAGGGCACCGACAGGTCGATGTCCATATACAGGTGCGTGTCGCCCATCAGGACAACGCCCCGGTCAGCGATGACGGTGCTGGCGTACATCAGACCGGTGATGTTTTGGGCAGCCACCGGCAGGGCGGCCAGCGGTATGGCTCCCATCAGCAAAAGCAGAGAGAGCACAACGCCCAGTGCACGTGTAAAGGATTTGCGTTTCATGGAATCATCCTCCTTTTCTTTGTCAAAACGAATAAAGTTACTAATTCTATTATAGATACTTATTGTGAGTTATGACAATATCCCGCAGGGGTGAAAAACGCAAAAACCGGGGTGAAAAAGGGGTGATTGGGTCTTTTTCCCTCCTGCAACGCATAAAATGAAAAAAGGCGACTGTCAACGGACAGTCGCCTTGGGAAAGATGATTGTTAGGGTAGCAGGGTAAATAATTCCTCGCGAGAGGCAACCTCCAGCTTGCGGTACAGGCTGCGGGTATAGGTCTTGACCGTGTTCTCGGACAGGGTGAGCTTGTCCGCAATCTCCTTGCGCGGGGTATCCACCAGAACCAGCTCCAGGATCTCACGCTCACGGGGGTGAAGGGTCACTCCCTTGGGCAACCGGGCCAGCAGAATCTCCATAGGGGTGACGGGAGCGGAAGGCGCGACTGCGTCCAGCATCAGCCAGTGCAGACCCAGCAACAACAACTCGCCGAACAAATAAAAGACGGACATAAACTCGAAAGGTCCGGGGATCATCTGCTCCGCCAACCAAAAAGCAATATTGCCAAACACAATGGTGGTGATGAGCACCGCCTGCTTTTGGGCAGGGAAGCGGTGACGGAGGAGAGAACGAATCACCGTCACGATTATCGCTGCAAAGTAGGCTAAGAGATACACTTTATAGAACGGATGGAGCGGACCGTACTCTTTTTCAAACCGGCCGTTTTCAAAGAAAACGCTTCGGTAATACCATCCCGTCCACGGCGTGGTGGCAATGGCGGAAAACACCAATAGGGCTAATCCAACCACGCCCCATTTCAGCCACAGGCGATTTTTCTCTCCGCACAGGCGGCGGACGGTCATATACAGGCAAGGGGTGAGAAACACCGAGCCGAGATACACCATAGTATTGGCGGCGGCAGCAAAAGGCAGGTTGCCCACCGATTCTGCAATAGACAGCAGCAAATAGCCCACGTCTGCCACGGCGACGCAGACAAACAGCAACAACATCCAGCGGTTTTTGGGGCGGACAACGACAAGATACCCCACCAGCAACAGGAGGGCTATGGCCGCGGTCACAGCGTATGCAATTGTCACGGCGTATCGCCTCCTTTTCTAAAACAGTTCTTGCATTGTATCATATTTGCGAGAAAAAAGCAAGAGCGAAAGCGGAAAACGTCCCACTCCACTCTCTGCTTCGACCTCCAAGCAGGGGTTCTCGTACCGAGCGCCGCAATCATAACCACCGGCCGTGCCGGTGGTTTGCACAGCCCCCTTAGGGCATAATGCCGGCTGGGCCTATAGGCCAGCCGAAAGGTTGGCCAACCGCAACTCTTTCACCGGCTGCCCCAAAAGGGGCTTTGTTTTAGCCTTCTTTTACTGGCTGACCCGTAACGATTTCCGTACTTGTATTTCATATTGGCATACTTTTCAAATATCATCAAACTGCTTTTGCCTTTCAGATATCCCATTATTTGCGACACGCTGTACTTCGGCGGTATCGACACAAGCATATGTATGTGATCTTTGCACGCCTCTGCTTCCAGTATTTCTATTTTCTTGTATTCACACAATTTTCGCAACATAATCCCTATGTCTGCTTTGATTTTTCCGTATATCACCTGACGGCGATATTTTGGGGCAAAAACAATATGATATTTGCAATTCCATCGAGTATGTGCTAAACTTTCTGTATCAAGTTT
>JAZNED010000056.1:0-48967 GCA_045588425.1 Acutalibacteraceae bacterium | reverse complement strand
AAACCGGCAGGGTTTCCCCTGCCGGTTTCACTTTAAATGAACCTTTCGACATCGAAACTCGTCTATATGAGTGAAACCGGTTTCTAATCCAAACACAAAGGAGGTTTAGATATGGATACATTCGAGAACTTACTGGAATCTGTCAAAACTTCCGTAGAACGTTTTGTGCGATTTCGAATAAACTCAAAAGCGGACTCAGACGACGTGCTGCAAGAAGTCTTTCTGACTGCGTTTCAGAAATTCCCTCAATTGCAGAAAAGAGCTGCTTTTAAACCGTGGCTGATCAGTATTGCCCGTAACAAATGTAACGACTATTTTCGCAAAAAGGCTCATCAAAACGAGATTCCAATTGACGAACTGACGGAAAAGACGCTTGGCTACAGCCGTTACGGCATTTCCGTCGTAGACACCGTAAGAGAAACGCTGGATCTGTTGGGAGAAAAAGACAAGCAGATCCTGTATCTGTACTATTGGAAAGAACTCCCCCAAGCAGAGATCGCCAAACTACTGGACATCCCGATGGGAACGGTCAAAAGCAGACTGCACACGGCGAAGCAGAACTTCAAAACCCAGTATCCGTATCATACCGAAACGACGAAAGGAGAAATCACTATGAATAAACTGCCCAATACCCTACCCCACTACAGCATTGTAAAAACGGATGAGGCTCCCTTCTCGGTCAAATGGGAAGAACTGTGGGGACTATTCATTATCCCCAAGATAGGCGAAACGCTTGACTGGGGAATTTACGAAACCGACACAAAGGAATGCTCTGAATGGGGCGAAATGGAAGTAATCGGAAAGGCCGTAGTACATGATGTTGAGGGTGTCGAAATCGAAGAATATCGCCACAACCATTGGGGCGATGGAAAGGATGAGGCCGATCATTACTACGTCGCTCAATTGACCGATACTCATTGCCGCATTCTTGCCGAAAACTACGTCAAAGACGGTGTCCGAAAATATCTGACATTTCTGGACGGCGATGACTTTTTGGCTGAATGGGGTTACGGAGAAAATAACTGTGGCAAAGAAACCGACCTTTCTGCCAAAAGTAAAATCGTTGAAACCGACAGACAGATCACCGCAGAAAACACGGATCAATTATGTGATATTGTTGGCAGATACACCATCACCATCAACGGCAAAGAATACGACACCGTAAGAGTTTTGAGTCTGGATTCCTATTACGGCAATTACGTTTGCTGTGAGCAATACGTTGACGCTAACGGTCGCACCGTGCTTTGGCGTCGGTTCAACCGCGACGATTGGGCCATCGACCGTTACAAAAAACCGTGGAGCGAGCAATTGCCTGCTAACGAAACTTTAGCTATCAATGGCGAAACCTACGTCCACTGGTACGATTGCATCACCGACTATATTCTGTAAGATTGTCGGTTTTGTTCAAGATTTTTCCCGTTTTTCTGCGTACAATGGCTTTGTAAAAAGCGCTTTTTACTAATTCCCTCAAAAGGAGAAAGCATTATGGAAAACACCGAATTGATTTGTAAAGCCATTTGCTATGCAAAGGACCATTACAGTGACACTTCTATGTCAGTAGAAATGGTGGCAGACCACGCAGGTTTTTCGATGGACTATTTTAACCGCATTTTTCTCGCCCACACTGGTTTCACAGTGATGGCCTATGTCAACTACATGCGAGTTAAAAAAGCAGTGGCATTATTGCGTAATACAGATAAAACCGTATTAGAGATTGCCTTAGAGGTCGGCTATGATTCTCACGAGGGATTCATCAAAGCCTTTAAAAAGCATTACAGTGTAACTCCCAGCGATTATCGTAAGAAGAACAAAAACCGTGTTTTGTCCTGGGGTGAGTTGACCGATTCCGCTTGCGTCCATCGCTTTCTGCATGAATATCCCGATTTTGAGATGGTAGATACCAATGAGGTCATCGATTATCTTTTAGAAAAGGACAGCAAGCAATACGGCTATTTCTGTACCTCTGTCAAAGGATATGGTCTCGCCATTGTTGCCCCTAACGGCGATTACACAAAAGGGTTGATCGGCATTGGTGACGACCGTCAAGGAGGCATGTGGTTGGAACTGGTCAGCGATGACCTCGATTTGATTTGTGCGTGGCTAAAGCGTTTCCGTGTCGAAACCACTTTCTACTCTACCTTCTCTCCCGACGCTGTAGAACAGGCACTGAAAAGCAATCAAATCGAATATGCAGTTCAAGCCACACCACAATCTTTTTATTTCGGCGCACCTCTCCCCTGCCATCTTCCTACAAACATTCAGATACGTCAACTAACTTATTCGGACAAGGATGCCATCCTCAAATGGGCGAACGGCAAAAAGGACGCCTACATTCAACACCTGCTCAACGAACAGCACTACAATGATCCCGCTGTATTGGAGTATGGCGTATTTGAAAACGAGGAGTTGACTGCCGTCGCCGGAGGATATATTGAGGACGTACACGGCTTCCGTCTCAACAACTGCTGCAACATTCGTTTTGCAGAGGGTAAGGCTGACGATAACTTGTACCGTAACATCTTCGCCTATGTAGTGAACGATGTTTTGAGCAAAAACGTTCTCCCCTATGACGATCTGCAACACGGCGAATATGCCCAGACACACGGCTTTTTTACTTCTATGGATATGGGCTTTTCCACCGTTAATTGGCGTTACGAGGTTATCCATACATAATGAATTACAGCATAGGTACAAAAATAGCCACTCTACGCAGACAAAAGGATATCACTCAAGAGGAGATGGCAAATGCTATAGGCACTTCCGCTCAAGCCATTAGCAAATGGGAGCGTGGCAAAAACTACCCCGATATAGAATTACTCCCGATAATTGCTGACTTTTTCAGCACCACCATCGACAATTTATTGCGATAATAAACACCACACCACGCAAAAAGGCCCCTGCCGAAGCAGGGGCCTTTCCTATTGGATTATTCTATCCTATTAGGGATTACTGCACGTTCTGAGCGTACAGATCACCCAGGCGCACCAGGTGCTCATAACGAGCCATGGCGGTAGCCTCAGCCTTAGCGAACAGCTCGTCAGCACGCTCGGGGAAGGAGCGAGTCAGAGAGGCGTAGCGGGCCTCATTCAGGATGAAGTCGCGATAGCTGGTGGTGGGAGCCTTGCTATCCATGGTGAAGGGATTCTTGCCCTCAGCCTTAGCAGCAGGGTTGAAGCGGAACATATTCCAGTAGCCGCAATCCACAGCCTTCTTCATCTCGGCCTGGCAGTTGACCATGCCGCCCTTGATGGAGTGCATCTCGCAGGGAGAGTAGCCGATGATCAGAGAGGGACCGGGATAAGCCTCAGCCTCAGCGATAGCCTTGATGGTCTGGTTCATATCGGCGCCCATAGCGATCTGAGCGACGTACACATAGCCGTAGCTCATAGCGATCTCAGCCAGGCTCTTCTTGTTGATGGCCTTACCGGCAGCAGCAAACTGAGCAACCTGACCGATGTTGGAAGCCTTGGAGGCCTGACCACCGGTGTTGGAGTACACCTCGGTATCAAAGACCATCACGTTGACGTCTTCACCGGAAGCCAGCACGTGATCCAGACCGCCGAAGCCGATATCGTAAGCCCAGCCGTCGCCGCCCATGATCCACACGGACTTCTTGGACAGGTACTCCTTATTCTCCAGGACGTACTTGCAAGCCTCGCAATCACAGTTCAGAGCTTCCAGCTCAGCCACCAGAGCGTTGGTAGCGGGGGTATTCTTCTCACCGTCGTTGACGGTGTTCAGATACTCGGCGCAAGCAGCCTTAACGGACTCGGAAGCGCAAGCAGACTCAGCGATCTCAGCAACCTTAGCAATCAGGTTCTCGCGGAGAGCCTTCTGACCCAGATACATACCGAAGCCATGCTCGGCGTTGTCCTCGAACAGGGAGTTAGCCCAGGCGGGACCGTGACCGTTAGCATCGGTGGTATAGGGAGAGGTAGCGGCAGGGCCACCCCAGATGGAAGAACAACCGGTGGCGTTGGAAATATACATACGATCGCCGAACAGCTGAGTGATCAGACGGGCGTAAGCGGTCTCGGCACAGCCGGCGCAGGAGCCGGAGAACTCCAGCAGAGGCTTCTTGTACTGGCTGGAGATGACGGTCTTGCCACACACCTCAGGCTTCTCGGAGACGTTGGCCACGCAGTAGTTGAAGATCTCCTGCTCGGCAGCCTGGCTCTCCTGAGCAACCATCTGCAGGGAGTTGGTGGGACATACGCCGACGCACACGCCGCAACCCATGCAATCCAGAGGAGACACAGCCAGAGTGTAGGTGTAGTCAGTCTTGATGATGGGCTTCTCATGCTTCTTCATCTGAGCAGGAGCAGCAGCAACCTCATCCGCATTCAGAGCGAAGGGACGGATGGTGGCGTGGGGGCAAACGAAGGAGCACTTGTTACACTTGGCACAAGTGGTGGGATCCCACTCGGGAACCAGCACAGCAACGCCGCGCTTCTCGTAAGCGGAAGCACCCTGCTCGAAGGTACCGTCAGCGTGGTCGATGAAGGCGGAAACAGGCAGGCTGTCACCATCCATCTTGCCAACGGGCTTCATGATGTTGTCAACCATCTTAACCAGCTTAGCGGGACCCTGCTCAGCAACAGCAACGCTGTTGTCCTCAGCGTTAGCCCAATCGGCGGGAACGTCGATCTTCACGAAAGCGGTAGCGCCGGCATCGATGGCCTTGTGGTTCATCTCCACGATGTCCATACCCTTCTTGGAGTAGGACTTGGTGGCGGCATCCTTCATGTACTGGATAGCCTCAGCCTGGGGCATAACGCCGGCCAGGGTGAAGAAAGCAGACTGCAGGATGGTGTTGGTACGCTTACCCATACCGATCTCGATAGCCAGATCGATAGCGTTGATGGTGTACAGCTGGATGTTGTTCTGAGCGATGTAACGCTTAGCCTCGGCGGGCATGTTCTTATCCAGCTCCTCGGCGCTCCACTGGCAGTTGATCATGAAGATACCGCCGGGCTTCACGTCGTTGACCATCTTATAGCCCTTCAGGACATAAGAGGGGTTGTGGCAAGCCACAAAGTCGGCCTTGTTGATGTAGTAGGGGCTCTTGATGGGCTGATCACCAAAGCGCAGGTGGCTGATGGTGATACCGCCGGTCTTCTTAGAGTCGTACTGGAAGTAGGCCTGCACGTACTTATCAGTGTGGTCACCGATGATCTTGATGGAGTTCTTGTTAGCGCCAACGGTACCGTCGCCACCCAGACCCCAGAACTTGCACTCGATGGTGCCCTCGGCAGCGGTGTTGGGAGCAGCCTTCTCCTCCAGAGACAGACCGGTCACATCATCCACGATACCCAGGGTGAACTGAGCCTTGGGAGCATCCTTAGCCAGCTCGTCGTACACAGCGAACACGCTGGAGGGAGGAGTGTCCTTGGAACCCAGACCATAACGACCGCCGATGATGCGGATGTCGCCGCGACCCTGGGTAGCCAGAGCGGTGACAACGTCCAAATACATGGGCTCGCCCAGAGCACCGGGCTCCTTGGTACGATCCAGAACAGCGATCTTCTTAACGGTAGCGGGGATAGCGGCAGACAGCTTATCCGCACAGAAGGGACGATACAGACGGCACTTAACCAGACCGACCTTCTCACCCTTAGCGATCATGTAATCGATAACCTCTTCGATCACGTCGCAGATGGAGCCCATAGCCACGATGACGCGCTCGGCATCGGGAGCACCATAGTAGTTGAACAGCTGATAGTTGGTGCCCAGCTTCTCGTTAACCTTGCCCATGTACTCCTCAACGATACCGGGGATGGCATCATAGTACTGGTTGCAAGCCTCACGGTGCTGGAAGAAGATGTCGCCGTTCTCGTGAGAACCGCGCATCACGGGACGCTCGGGGTTCAGAGCACGCTTACGGAAAGCGGCCACGGCGTCCATATCGCACATCTCCTTCAGATCCTCGTAATCCCAAACCTGGATCTTCTGGATCTCGTGAGAGGTACGGAAACCATCAAAGAAGTTGATGAAGGGAACACGACCCTTAATGGTAGCCAGGTGAGCAACAGCACCCAGATCCATAACCTCCTGAGTGTTGGTCTCGGCCAGCATAGCAAAACCGGTCTGGCGGCAGGCCAGAACGTCGGAGTGGTCACCGAAGATGTTCAGAGCGTGAGAAGCCACGGTACGAGCAGACACGTGGAACACGCAGGGCAACAGCTCACCGGCGATCTTGTACATGTTGGGGATCATCAGCAGCAGACCCTGAGAAGCAGTGTAGGTGGTGGTCAGAGCACCGGCGTTCAGAGAGCCGTGCACAGTACCGGCGGCACCCGCCTCAGACTCCATTTCCGACACCTTGACGGTAGTACCGAAGATGTTCTTCAGACCAGCAGCAGCCCACTGGTCAACGTAGTCGGCCATGGGGCTGGAGGGGGTAATAGGATAAATACCCGCAACCTCGGTAAACGCATACGATACGTGAGCAGCAGCGTTGTTACCGTCCATGGTCTTAAACTTTCTTGCCATAGTTATGTCCTCCTTCATTTGGATAGAATAATATTGGACTTCGTCTCAGCGGAACACACAGGCACACCTCTGCCCTCCGCAAAACTCACCATCTTGTATAATATCACATTCTTACTTTATTGTAAAGAGGAAAAAGAAGAAAATTTGTGAAATTTTCGTCAATCTTTGCAGATTTTTCCGTCATCAACCTTTTGCAAAAGCAAATCGCGTAAGGATGTTATATCCTCGACGATATAGTCGGCGTTTGCCTGCTCCATTTCCGCGCGATCACCATAACCATACAGGACACCTACGGCCGATAAACCGCATTTGTGCGCACCCTCGATGTCAAATTTGCGGTCACCGATCATCAGTGTATTATCCGCAGTGACTTCGGGATATTTTTCACGAATATACGCAATTACATCCGCCTTTTCCGGGCGCAGACCATTCAATGTGCAACCTGCAACGAAAGTGAAGTACTTTGCCAAGTCGAAATGTTCTAGAATGCGATTGGTAAACTGCTCTGGTTTGGAGGTAGCCACCATCAGTTGAACTCCCCTACCCTGCAATTCTTGCAACAACTCCGGTATACCTTCAAATATCGTATTTTCCGCCCACCCTTTGACTGAAAACCGTTCTCGATAATACACTACCGCGCAATCGGCTTGGTCTCGAGAAAGACCGTGAAAATTCATAAAGGAATATATCAACGGCGGGCCAATATACGGATACAGTTCCTCGCGGGAAGCCGGATAAATGCCGAATTTTTCCAAAGCATATTGAACACAGTTGGTGATACCCACCACCGGATCGGTCAGGGTACCATCCAAATCAAACAGCAAATACAGAATCGGCATATTTCTCCCTCCTTCTTCGCAATTGTATCACTGCATTATGTGATTTTCAATCTGTCGAACACATTTTCTTGCCATCCACGGAAATATATGGTACAATGGCAAAAAAACGAGGAGTTAATGATATGAAGCTCAATTATCGCCGCACCTTTTTGGTCGGTCTTGCATTCCTCTCCATCCAAGCTTTCTGGCAAATGTACGACGGTGTCATCCCCAAAATTCTAACCGGTACATTTGATATCAGCGAAACGCTATCCGGCACAATTATGGCCATGGATAATGTATTAGCACTGTTCCTGCTGCCTCTCTTCGGTACACTTTCCGATCGTTGCCACTCCCGTATTGGCCGACGTATGCCGTTCATCGTGGGTGGTACCCTTGCCGCGGTCGTGTTGATGCTGATACTCCCTCTGATTGATAACAGCTACGCAGCCACCGCCGCGAATTGGAAACTGATCTTTTTCATCGCCCTTCTCGGATTATTGCTGATTGCTATGGGTATCTACCGCTCGCCTGCGGTGGCTCTTATGCCGGATGTAACCCCAAAACCTCTGCGTAGCCAAGGCAATGCCGTCATCAATCTAATGGGTGCCGCCGGTGGCATTCTCTATTTGCTCATCTCCAGTGTACTTTATTCCAACAAACGTATCGGACACTTAGCACACGTCAACTACTTTACGCTGTTCGCCATCGTTGCCGGCATCATGCTGGTTTCTGTCTTGGTTCTGTTCCTGACCATCCGTGAAAACAAGTTGACTAAAGAAGCAGCACATTACGACAACGCCGAAACGGATATGTCTGCTGCTACCCCACAACCAGTATCCACACAGCTCTCTCCTGCCGTGCAACGCAGTTTGATTTTTATTCTCTGTTCGGTTGCTCTGTGGTATATCGGCTACAACGGCATCACCACCTGGTTTACCGTGTTTGCCGAAGCACAGTGGGGTATGGTATTGGGCGACGCCAATATGTGCCTAACCATCGCCACCGCCGGTGCTATCGTCTCCTACATCCCCATCGGGCTCATATCCGGCAAAATTGGCCGCAAGAGAACCATCTTAATCGGCTGTGCCGTGTTGGCCACCTGCTTTGGAGCCGCTTTTGCATATTCGCTGCTTGCGGACAGCTTCTCCCCCATTTTGTACGCTGTTTTTGTGCTGATTGGTTTTGCGTGGGCAGCTATCAACGTGAATTCCCTGCCCATGGTGGTGGAGATGTGTCACCTGTCGGACGTGGGCAAATTCACCGGCTACTACTATACTTTCTCCATGGCCGCGCAAATTGTTACCCCCATTGCTGCCGGTGCCCTGATTGAGCATGTAAGCTACAACGTACTCTTCTTGTATTCCACTCTCTTTGTGGTGGCCTCTTTTATCACCATGCTCTTCGTGAAACACGGTGACGTTGTCACGTATAAGAAGAAAACTCTATTGGAAAATTTTGATGTTGAGGACTAATTAACATGTGGGTTATCTTTCTTTTTGTAACTGTATTTGTACTACTCACCATCTTCTCTATTCTGCCCCGCTTCAAAAGAGACACATCTCCTTTTAATCACACGATATACGCTCACCGTGGTTTGCACGACAATGAAAACGGTATACCCGAGAATTCACTAGCCGCTTTTGCTGCCGCTGTTGAGGCCGGATACGGTGTGGAATTGGATGTGCAATTCACAGCAGATAAGCAGATCGTCGTCTTCCACGACAACGATCTAAAGAGAATGTGTGGCATCGATAAGCGCGTTGATGAGCTCACCTATGCTGAGCTCCGTGAATTGCATCTATTAGACAGCAATCAATATATACCACTGCTCAGCGACGTGCTGGATGTGTTAGATGGTGCCACCCTGCTTTGCGAGTTTAAGTCAATGCGCTCCTACACCGATACCACCTTGTGTGCTGCCACACTTCCTATACTGGACACTTACAAGGGGGCAGTTTGCATCGAATCCTTTAACCCGATTATGGTCCGATGGTTTCAAAAGCACGCGCCTCAATACATACGCGGTATTCTTTCTCAAAAGTTTAAAGGTGGTGAAGTACCCCGTGCTATGCGTTTTCCGCTAGCATCTCTGTTTACCAACTGTCTTTGCCGACCGGATTTCATTGCCTATCGGCACACCGATTACGCACAACCCTTCTTTTGGTTGTGCCGTTTATTCCGACCCTTGACCATCGCTTGGACCGTTCAATCCGAGAGCGAGGCACAAATCGCCAAACGGCATTTTGATACCATCATTTTCGAAGGATACCTCCCCCAAAAAATCGATTAAAACTTTTTCAAAAAAGTTTGAAAAACCCCTTGACAAACCGTTCCGGCTGCTGTATAATGCATTTCGTTGCTTGAGGCAACGTGCTATATGCGGATATGGCGGAATTGGCAGACGCGCTAGATTCAGGTTCTAGTCGGGGCAACTCGGTGGAGGTTCAAGTCCTCTTATCCGCACCAAAGCAAGGACTCAGTCATTTGGCTGAGTCCTTGTTTTTTCGCATATTTTTTATGTATAGTGAAACGGTGGGAGTTCAATCGAACTGCCGCCGTTTTCTGTTTATTCATCGAATAGGTAGCGGAAATAGTCGGTATCCAGCGCCAACTCACAATACTTCATCTTATTGCGCACAATCGCTTTCATTCGATCCACATATCCGTCCGGCGTCTGCACGCCATCTGTCGGCACAAACTTACCGCTGGATGCGAAATACGTACCATACTGCGTTTTCCAATCATAACCGGTGGTGAACACAATGGCCTCTGCGTCGGAAAGAGCATCACGTCCGGGGAACAAACGCGAATCAAACTCCGTTCCAAAAAGATTAGACAAAGTAGGCAGAATGTCTAAACTAAAGGTAGGCGCTTCTACCACAATGGGTTCCATATCCTCCAACGAACCGCTCCACAAAAGCCAAGAGGAGTGGAATTTCACGAAATCGTTAGTCACCTTTTTCCCATAAAGTTCTTCCAAAGCTTGGTCACTTAGCCCATACGGAAAGTGATCGGAAGTTAGACAAATCACCGTATCGTCGGCTATACCCTTTTTCTCCAACTCATCCACTAAAAAGGTAAGCGCCTTTTCCAATTCCAAATTCGCAGCAAAATACCCTTTTAGCTCATCGGAATAAGGCAGATCCTTCACCAAATCCCAATTGCGGGCAGTCATACTATTGCCCGATGTGGTATAACCATTATGACCACTGACCGTCATATAATAGACGTTAAACTTTTCCTTGTCGATATAGGTCGGCAGCGTGCCTTGTACCATCTCCAAATCACTCTGAGGCCACAAGTTTTTCACATACTTTTCCATACCGTTGCCGTAGCCCATAAAACCATCGGAATAGCCCAAATTGCTATGAGTCTTATCACGCGAATAATAAGTATAGGAATTGTTATGGTATGCTTTACCGTAATATCCCAAACGATCCAGCTGACTGCCCATAGTCATATAATTGTAGTGATCAGCCGTATTCTTGAAAGAAGCGCCGCTAGCGGTGGGCATCATACCAAAAATGTTTTGATATTCGCCACCGGTAGTACCCGCACTGGCAGGCTGATAATAATCCTTAAATTGAATGCCCTTGGTAGCTAGACGATACAACGTGGGAGTCAATTCCGGATCAATCACCTCAGCAGAAAATGCTTCCGCCGTAAACATAATCAGATTCTTTCCCTTAAACATCCCGGTAAAAGGATTCTGCTTAGATGCCGTCAAAGAATTCACGTACTGATTCAATTGTTGAATATCGCCCTTACCACCGGACAGATTCAGTTCCAACTGGTTATAACCATACTCAATCGGTGTATCCACTTCAGGAGACTCAGATGGGTTCGAGGGATTGGCAGGCAAGGACGGATAAGACGGAGCCGGATTCATGGTAGACACGTCAATGTCAGCACCTGCATTTTCAAAGGCGGTATTCTCTTGATCGCTCAGCATATATCGAATATCCAGGCCCATTCCGGTCAGCAGTCCATACTTCTGCACAGCCAGCTGATAACTATACGATGTTTTGTACGTATCTAAAGCCACCGGCCAACAGTGAATGACAATCAAATTGGTACAATAACACAGCACCGCCGCGCCTGCCATTATGCAACGCGACCACAACCGCCACGAGAAAGATTGATCCATATGCAGCCGCCGCCCAAAAATGAGGAACAAGGCTAACGGCAAAGTCAACAGAAGGAAAAAGAACAATCCATTCCAACTGAACACAACCTGCATCGCTTCTTTGGTATAACCTGTGGCCATATCTTTGGCGCCGCTGGTCGTGGTAATGATGTCATAAAAAACCTTGAATCCGCAGTACACAAAATATTGCACAAAATACGGTATCGTTAACAAAGCCATCAACACCGCGGTGACAATACGGTTTGCCTTGGGCTTTCTCACAAAGGAAATCAACAAACAGGCTATCAAACCATAGGCAATGGAGAACTGCATCATCAACAGCGCATCCCATGTTAACAAGCGTTTGCTTGTGAAGAGATTGAATACACATTCATAGTATACAATAGTAAAAGGAAGTACTGCTATGTACAGGTAAGGACGCAATGATGTCTTATGATAGTGTTTTGGTTGCTTTAATGAGATATGCATGGAAATCCTCTTTCTTTGAATGTGATATTTTGATATATTCTACTCCATATAAACATGCCTGTCAATGGACAAATGATGAATTTCGACACAATTCACCTCTCTATCCTTTTGCCGCAAATATGATGATTTTAGTTGCAAACCAAAGAAAAATCTGTTACAATTATCGTATCCGTTGATACAGGGGGACTTTTATGAACAAGCAAATATTCAACTACGCCGTTTACCCCTCGATTGTTAAAGCCGATGAAGAAACCACGATTCGTATTCAAGCGTTGGGAGAAAACACCGCGTTTCTGCCCAACATGACGTATACCATCGAAATTCGCGGTGTCGAAACCTACTGCTCCGACTATGCCCATCTACCGTTTTCCGTGTATCAGGTTACTCCCAACGGAAATGGCGATTTAGAAATTTCTCATTACTTTGCCGGCGAACAAAAGCATACCATCACACTCAAACGCCCGCAATCCGATTTAGATGCAACCCCCTACAAGGATATCACCAATCGTAGCAAGCGACACGAAAACACCGATGCACTGTTACAGGTCTATTCACTGAAAAGCGACCTTTACGGCATGCGTTGTTTTAAGGGCGAAGTACACTGCCATACCTATGAATCTGACGGTATTCAAGATGTGTGCCACACCGTGGGCAATTATCGATCTGCAGGCTATGATTTCTTAGCTATCGCCGACCATTACATCACAATGTCCTCTGAAAAGGCCAAATCCACCTTTGACACCGCACCTGTAGACATGACTCTGCTGTTGGGCGAAGAGTGTCACGTACCTACCGAGCAAATCCACGCCGTTCACATCGGCGGTCGCGAAAGCGTCAACGCTTATTTTCGCCTTCACCCCGACCAAGCAGAACTGGAAATGCTGACCATCGAAGCCGAACTGAATCTCCCCGCTCACATCCATCGCCGCGACTACGCTTGGCGTGTATGGATCGCCCGCAAAGCGCGAGAATTTGGCGGCATTTCCATTTTGGCACATCCACATTGGATCTGGTTCGACACCTATTTTATGGCCTCTGCCATCACGCAACAACTGTTAGCAGATGGAATCTATGACGCGCTGGACATCACCGACCAAGAAGCGGATACCACCGTCGCTTTGTGGGCGGAAATGCAGGCGCAAGGGCATCACATCCCGGTGGTGGGGTGCACCGACTCCCACTACACCGACGCCAACAATCCCCACCGTCCCGCCCGTGGCGGCTATACTCTCGTCTTCTCACCTGACCGGAGCGAACAAAATCTTCTCGCCGCTATCCGCGATGGACGCTCATTGGCCGTCAACGCCGCTGGCGATTCCGAACGCATACAGGGTCCTTATCGCTTGGTCAAATTAGTTCGCTTTTTATTGGATAATTATTATCCAATCTATAAACGGCTTTGCCACAACCAGGGGGTTCTAATGGCGGAATATTCCTCCGCATCCTCCCCCACTGTTGAAACAGAGGAATTATTGCGCATGCTTAACGATCGTTCCGAAGCGTTTGCTCATGCCTTCTTCGGTTATTAAAACACAAAAATGCACACACCCACTACGGGGTGTGTGCATTTTTGTTAACTGTACACTTCTTCTTTCAAAATGCCCACATACGGCAGAGCACGATATTTCTCGTCGTAATCCAATCCAAATCCCACCACAAACTCATCGGGGATTTCACAACCGACATAGTCGGCGGTAAAGTCCACCTCACGACGAGAGGGCTTATCCAACAAGGTGCAGGTGCGCACGCTGCGAGCTCCCTTAAGTTGGAGGTAATCACTCAAATATGCCAACGTGCGACCGCTGTCAATAATATCCTCCACAACCACGATGTCACACTGATCCAAATCCTTACGCATCAAATCGAGGATGATATTCACATTACCCGTAGAAACCGTTCCACCGCCATAAGAGGAAACTCGCATAAAATCAATCTCCACAGGAACGGTGATTTTCTTCATCAGTTCACCCATCACGACTACGGAACCCTTGAGGATACACAACAGCACCAACCGTTTATTCTCACCGGCATAATCGCGATCCAGTTGTGCGGCAATATTGCTGATAATCCGATCCAAGTCTTTCTCCGACAGAAGAATCTTTGCTATATCTTTGTGCATATCCTCATCCTCCTTGTACTTTCCACCAATTATACGATTAAAAACAGCAAAAGGCAAGTAAAATGAAGAAAATTTGCTTGCAACTGCAACAAAAAACTATTGTATTTACAGAGAAAAGCGATTATAATATATTTGAACAATTGTGCACGGGGGGATTTTCTATGGCAATTTTGATTACCGGTGGCTGCGGTTATATCGGCAGCCACACCTGCGTCGAGATGTTGGCAGCAGGATACGACATCGTGGTGCTGGATAACTACTACAACTCCAAACCCGAAGCACTCAAGCGTGTCAAGGAGCTTTCCGGCAAGGATTTCCCCTTCTACGAGTGTGACATTCGCGACGCCGAAGGTCTGCGTCGCATCTTCGCCGAGAATAAGATTGATGCCGTCATCCACTTTGCTGGTCTCAAAGCTGTGGGTGAATCTGTGCGTATTCCTTTGACATATTATGACAACAACGTAAGTGGCACCGTAGTGCTGTGTCAAGTTATGGCCGAGATGGGCTGTAAGCGTATGATCTTCTCCTCCTCTGCCACCGTCTATGGCACCGGCAATCCCTCTCCGCTCAAGGAAGACATGCCTACCGGCGCTGTCACTAACCCCTACGGTCGCACCAAGTTCATGATCGAGGGTATCTTATCCGACCTGTGCGTATCCGACCCTGAGTGGTCTGTGGTGCTGCTGCGCTACTTTAACCCCATCGGCGCTCACATCAGCGGTCGCATCGGTGAGGATCCCAACGGCATCCCCAACAACTTGATGCCCTACATTTCGCAAGTCGCCATTGGCAAACTCCCCCGTCTCTCTGTCTTCGGCGACGATTATGACACCCCCGACGGCACCGGCGTGCGCGACTACATCCACGTGGTGGACTTAGCCGTCGGCCACGTCAAGGCCACCGATTATGCTTTAGAGCATACCGGCGTGGAGGCCATCAACCTCGGCACCGGCGTTGGATACAGTGTGTTGGATCTCGTCAAGGCATTCAACGCCGCCAATGGTCTGGATATCCCCTACATCATCGCTCCCCGTCGCGATGGAGACGTAGCCATCTGCTACTCCGATCCCGCCAAGGCAAAGGAGTTGCTTGGCTGGACGGCTGAGAAAAATGTGGAGGATATGTGCCGCGACACTTGGCGCTGGCAATCCGGTAACCCCAAAGGCTTCGAATAATCTTAAAAAGGCTCGGACACCCGTCCGAGCCTTTTTCGTCAAAAAAACGCCTCCGCAGACAATATCTACGGAGGCGTTTCCACATTAAAAGAAGGTCATCTGACTGGTTTCGGGTATACCTGTCGTCACGCCCAAGTCGCGGAGCGATTGAAGCACTGCCTTCGTAATACCGGTACGCTGTTGCAGGTCGTCGCAGGAGATGTACGGATCAGCCGGATCGGCCTTCTCGTACATACTTTTGGCCGCTGCCTCACCTAAGCCCGCGATGGCGCTGAAGGGCAGGCGAATCTTGCCGTCCTCCATCTTAAACTGATACCAATGGGACTTATAGAGATCAACAGGTAGGAACTGCACACCGCGGAGCATCGCCTCGTATACCACGTGCAAAAGTTCCGCCGTATCCTGATCCTTCTGGGACGCTTCTTTACCCTGTTCGCGGATGTTGTCCATCACAAACTTTACCTTATCGATGCCGCCCTGCACCGTCTCGGCGTCAAAGTCACCGCCACGACCGGTCAGAAAAGCCGCATAGTACTCCGCAGGATAATGCACCTTAAACCATGCCACGCGTAACGCCGCAATGATATAGGCGGCAGCGTGAGCCTTGGGGAACATATACTTGATCTTCATACAGGAATCAATATACCATTCAGGCACGTTATGCTCCCGCATAGCAGTCAAATGTTCCTCGGTCAACAGCTTAGTCGCCTTGCCCTTACGCACAATCTCCATAATCTTAAACGCCATCTTAGGCTGCAGACCCTTATGCATCAGATACACCATAATGCTGTCACGGGTACCGATAACGGTAGAGATATCACACGTGCCTGCCTTAATCAGGTCTTGTGCGTTACCCAACCACACATCGGTACCGTGGGACAAACCGGAAATCTGCATCAAGTCGGCAAAGGTCTTAGGCTTACAATCCAACAGCATCTGGCGGGTAAAGCCGGTACCCATTTCAGGGATGGATAGCGTACCCGTTTCACAGCCCAGTTGCTCCACCGTCAAGCCCAACGCCTCGGGCGAAGTAAACAGACTGTACACAGCAGGATCGGACATATCCACGTCCTTAATCGATACGCCGGTATATTCCTCCAAATACTTACAGATGGTAGGAATAACGTGGCCTAAGTTATCCAATTTCAGAATCGTGTCGTGAATCGAATGGAAATCAAAGTGAGTGGTGATGATACCCGAATCCACTTTACCGGCAGGGTGCTGAACGGGACAGAAATCCTCCACCTCGTAGTCGTCCGGCACAACCACCATACCACCGGGATGCTGACCGGTGGTACGCTTAACGCCGGTACAGCCGATGGCCAAGCGATCCAACTCGGCAGGGCTAAACACCAAGCCACGCTCTTCAGCATACTTTTTCACATAGCCAAAAGCGGTTTTGTCAGCAATCGTGCCGATCGTACCGGCCTTAAACACGTGATCCAAGCCGAACAACGTTTCGGTATAACGATGAGCGCGGTTCTGATATTCACTGGCGAAGTTCAGGTCAATATCAGGGGATTTATCACCGTCGAAACCAAGGAAGGTCTCAAAAGGAATTTCCTGACCGTCACGCCCCATCATCTGCCCGCACTCAGGGCAAGCCTTGGGTGGCAGGTCAAAACCGGAGCCTACCTCGCCATGGATAAAGAATTCAGAGTGCTTGCACTCAGGATTGCGGCACACATAGTGCGGCTGCAAGGGATTCACTTCAGAGATACCTGCCAAGTGCGCCACAACAGAGGAACCAACAGAACCACGGCTACCCACCAGATAGCCGTTATCCACCGAGTTCTTCACTAGTTTCTGCGCAATCATGTACAACACAGCAAAACCGTGCTTGATGATGGAGTTTAACTCTTTCTCCAAACGAGCCGTCACAATCTCGGGAACGGGATCGCCATAGATCTCACGAGCCTTATCCCAACAAAGCTGCTGGAGCTCCTCATCCGCGCCGGCAATGTAGGGCGGATACGTACCATAAGGAATGGGACGAATCTCCTCCACCATATCTGCGATACGATTGGGGTTATCGACAACGACCTCATGCGCCTTCTCCTGACCTAAATAGGCGAATTCTTTCAGCATTTCGTCAGTGGTACGGAAGAACAGCGGCGCCTGATTATCGGCATCGTCAAAGCCCATACCGGCCATCAGGATACGGCGATACACCTCATCTTCCGGCTCCATAAAGTGTACGTCACAAGTAGCACAAACCGGCTTATTCAGTGTTTCGCCCAAACGAAGGATGGTGCGATTATGGTCTTTGAGTTCCTCTTCACTCTGGCAAACCGGAGGTTCAATGGTGCCACCTTTACCCTTGGATGGACGAAGCAAGAAGTTGTTGTTCCCCAACGGCTGAATCTCTAAGAAATCATAGAAAGAAGCGATACTGCACAGATCACCCCAAGGTTTATTCTCCAAAATTGCTCTGTAAAGTTCGCCTGCTTCACAGGCGCTGCCAATGAGCAAACCCTCGCGATGCTGCTCCAAAACCGACCGCGGAATACGCGGATGACGCTGATAACACTCCAAATTAGAATACGAAACCAGCTTATATAGATTTTTTAATCCCACCAGATTGCGCGCAATCATAATCATGTGGTGAGTACGCGCTTTCTTGGGATCGACACCGGTAACATGGGTGTTAACCTGCTGTAACATTTCGATATGCTGGTCGCCCATATCCTTAAGCACGTGGGTGAAAATGCCTGCCAGTACAGCCGCGTCATCACAAGCACGATGATGGTTAAAGGGAGGCAGCTTGAGATAGGTCGCCACTGTATCCAGACGATAGTTCTTCAGTCCCTGATAGAGAGATCGACACAGCGGAATAGTGTCCACCGATGTGAATTCATAAGGCATATCACACCGCTGTGCAGCAGCGCGGATAAATCCGGTATCAAATCCGGCATTATGTGCCACCAACACGCGACAGTCACCACAAAAATCATAGAAAGCCTGCAGAGCCTCTTTCTCTGAGGGAGCATCTGCAACCATCGCATCGGTGATACCCGTCAACTCCACAATCTTTGGCGGAATGGGCATGCCGGGATTAGCAAAAGTATTGAAACTTTCCTTTACCTCTCCCCCGACCATCCGCACCGCGCCAATCTCAGTGATACGTTCGGTCTTGTTGCTGAGACCTGTAGTTTCGATATCAAAAACGATATATTCGCTATCCAGCGGCACATCGGCATCACCCACCACCGCAGGTACCATATCGTTGACGAAATACGCCTCCATGCCATAAAGGATTTTAATGGGTTTCCCCTTCTTCTTCAGATCAGCGGCAGCATTCATAATATCCGGGAACGCCTGCACCACACCATGATCAGTGATGGCTACTGCCTTATGACCCCACGCCGCGGCTCGCTTCACCAAATCGGTAGCATCGGCCACAGCGTCCATAGAGGACATCTTAGTGTGCATATGTAACTCCACACGCTTTTCTGCCGCCAGATCCTGTCGCTGATAGCGAGCAACAATGGATATAGAACGAGGACGCAGGAGATTACCTTTGGCAAATTCGTCGTAATCGTACTTGCCGCTGACCACTAAATTATCGCCATTCTTCAGTCCGGACACGGCGGTAATGGTTTCCTTGTCCCGCTTCTTATCCAACCACAGACTTACAATCAATGAACCGGTCAAATCGGTAATGGAGATAGAATAGCGACACTTAGTGCCATCTCTGTTTTCACGGGAATCCATACGGAAAATCTGACCCCACACCGTCACAGAAGAGCCATCTGCTTCCAACCCTTTAATGGGTACGGGACGATCCTTGATCGGCACACCAACCACCGGTTGTGCCGTCTCTAAATAGATGGGCAAACCATCTGCAGGCGGACGTGTAGGATCAACAGGCTTTCCGGGTCTTGCAGGCTCATCCTCGGTGGCCGCTTTCGGCTGTGAAGCCATTGCCGCCGCGCGAGCCTCGGCTGCTTCTTTAGCGCGTTGAGCCGCCTCCTGCTCCGCCTGTTCCATCATCTTCTGATAGCGCTCATCCTTGGTCGTTTCTTCCTCGCCGATAAAATGAATGGAAATCGTACGATTGTACTGGCGACGGATCAGCTGTTGCAGCTGTCGCTCCGCACCGGTGGTCTGCAAAATATTCAGGCCGCCATGACTAAGATATACCGTCAACTCGTCACCGTCTAACTCAAAGCGAGCATCTTCAAACGTGCCATTTACTGCCACGTTCTCCTTTTTGAGATAAGGTATCAGCAGTGGACACACCTCAACCGAAAAAGTCTCAGGCTCATATACAGGATGAAGGATTACCGCACTAATGCGCAGTGCCTGCGCCAATTGATTCTCCGCCCACTGTATTGTCGCTAGTTTTACCGGCACAGTAAACCGCACCGAAACCTCCATGCTGCGAGTGGAGTGATCCATATCCATACTTTCTACAATGCCATCTTGCAACTCTTGCAGAGGCTGCTCGAATGGCAAATAGGGGCCAAACAACACCCCAAAGGAACGCTTATCCATTTCTTTCACCTATGTAAGGCAGTCGTCACAACTGCTCGATTTCCTTCATTAATTCTTCTACTGCAACCGTCTCATCCACGGTGCGTAGCACCTCTCCCTTGCGGAAGAGAGCCACCTTGCCCTTTCCGCCGGCTAAACCGATATCTGCCTCTTTCGCTTCACCGGGACCATTGACGATACAGCCCATCACAGCCACGGTAATAGGCTTATGCACCGTCTGCAGACGCTTCTCCACTTCGGCCGCAATCCCAATCAGGTCCACCGCCGTACGGCCGCAGGTAGGACAAGACACCAAACGAGGACGGTCTTTTCGCAAGCCTGTTGCCGCCAACAGATCCAAACCTGCCAGCACTTCGCGCTCGGGATCAGCGGTCAAGGACACGCGAATTGTGTCACCGATACCGGCAGTCAGCAAACTGCCGATACCTACAGCAGACTTAATAAGTCCCATACGCTCGGTACCCGCCTCTGTCACACCCAAATGCAAAGGATAATCACACGCTTCAGCCGTCAACTGATACGCCCGAATCATAGTAGGCACATCTGAGGACTTAATCGACAACACAATGTTATCAAAATCGTATTTTTCCAACAAGGAGGCATGATACAGCGCACTATCACGCATAGCTTCCGGTGTGGGATGGCCATATTTAGCCAAGATCTCTTTCTCTAGCGAGCCGGAGTTGACACCAATGCGAATAGGGATATTACGACGCAAGCACTCCTGTGCTACCGCTTTCACACGACTTTCATCGCCAATATTGCCGGGGTTGATGCGGATTTTATCCACACCCGCCGCCGCGGATTCTAACGCCAGCTGATAGTCAAAATGAATATCCGCCACCACAGGAATAGTCAGCGCCTCTTTGAGCGCCGCCACCAGCGCCACCGCCTCTTTATCCGGTACGGCAGTGCGAATAATATCACAACCGCACGCCTGAAGACGAAGCGCCTGCGCCACATTACCGGCAACATCATGAGCCGGAACATTCAGCATAGACTGCACTGTAATAGGAGCATCGCCACCAACGGCAATCTGCCCTACCATAACCTTCTTGCTCACTCGTCTATCCATACTGAACATCCTTTCTTACGTTTTATCCAAATAGTTTTGTCACGTCACTGTACGTAATGAATAACATCAACACCAACAACAAAACAATACCGACAAAGTGCACCACTGCCTCATATTTCTGAGACACCGGCTTACGAGTTATTCCTTCCCAGATCAAGAAGATCAAGCGACCGCCATCCAATGCGGGTAGCGGCAATAGATTAAACACACCTAAATTGACTGTGAGTAGGATCATTAACATCACCAAGTACCCTACGCCAATCCTCCAATTTGATGTAGCCACGGAGCTTTCCACCACGTCCGCAATCACATCGACCGTACCTACGGGACCGGACAAATCGTTAATACCGTAATCGCCCTGTACCAAGTCAATCAGCGTGCGTGCAACAATCGTAGCGATAGATACTTCTTGCTTCGCAGAATAGGTAATGGTATTCCAAAAAGTACGCGGTTCTCCAAGCAAAATGAAGTCGTATTTTACCCCATGTTCCTTCGTGAACTCAAACAACGGGACGTCATTGAGTGTCGTCTTTTTAATTTGTCCCTTTACCTCGCGACGAACCACCATATCAAACTTGCCATCCGCATCGTTTTGCATTTCCATCATCAGATCATCACACATCAAAATGCGACGTCCGTTAACCTCGACGATGGTATCGCCAGGGCGCAAACCGGTTTTGTAAGCCGAACTATCCTCCGGTAACTCCAAAATGGTGGTAGTTGCAAACAGCACTTGATTTGAATCCGGTTGCTTTTCTTGCAACGCCCCGTTGTAAACCAACAAGAGCACGAATCCCAGCAACAGGTTCATCGCAGCACCCGCCACAACCACCAATATCCTTTGCCACACTTTTTTCTTAGCAAAAGAACGGCTATCGTCTACAATCACAGATTCATCGATCTCGCGATCGGCATTACCGCCCAATGCAGAGGGCACGGGTGCTCCGTCATCCTCACCTTCCATGGCACAAAAACCGCCAATAGGCAGAGCGCGAATCGAATACTTCGTCTCCCCTTTACCCCAACTCAGTAACTTTGGACCCATACCGATAGCGAATTCATTCACTTTCACGCCCACCAGTTTTGCTGCTAGGAAGTGGCCTAACTCATGAATCATCACCAACAGATTGAGCACCAATAAAGCCAGCAAAATACGGACAATTGTCATCAAAACATCAAGAATAGGTCAACCCTCATTTCATCGCAGCTATGGCGTCGTGTGTCTGCTGTCGCACCATTTCATCAGCAGCAAACACGTCCTCCACAGAACTAGGTACAGGCAACTCTTGCTCCAACGCTTGAGCTGCCAAACGGATGATATCGGTGAATCCAATCTCACCAGCAATAAATGCCCCCACTGCCACCTCGTTAGCGGCGTTGAGTGCTGCAGGGTACAAGCCACCCATCGTCAAGGCACGACGCGCTAAATTCATGGCAGGGAACGCCTCGTCGTCGGGTGCATAGAATGTCAGATTCTTCCAATCCTCCAAGCGCAGTTGCTTTGCCGGACAAGGTAAGCGATCGGGATAGGTCAGCGCATACTGAATCGGCACCCGCATATCCGGCGTACCCAACTGCGCCAGCACCGCATTGTCATCGTATTCAACCAAAGAGTGAATAATGCTTTCGCGATGCACCACGATATCAATCTTCTCAGGCGGCATAGCAAATAGCCACGCCGCCTCGATCAATTCCAAACCTTTATTCATCATAGTGGCGGAGTCAATTGTAATCTTCTGTCCCATGCTCCAATTGGGATGGTCCAGCGCGTCTGCCAACGTCACGTTCTCCAGTTGTTCACGGCTGCGACCAAAGAAAGGTCCACCTGAAGCGGTCAAAATCAGGCGCTGAACACATCGCTCGGGAGGACAACCCTGCAAGCACTGGAATATGGCACTATGCTCACTGTCCACCGGCAACAGTTTCACGCCTGCTCGACACACAGCGTCCATCACAAACGCACCGCCAGCCACCAAGGTCTCTTTGTTAGCCAAAGCCACGTCGTGACCGGCCTCGACAGCGGCAAGCGTAGGACGCAAACCGACCATACCTACCACCGCGTTGAGCACCATATCCGCTTGCGGCAAAGCCGCCAGTTCACATAGACCTTCCATGCCGAACAACACGCGCACAGGCAAATCTACCACGCGACCACGTAGTTCTTCAGCAGCTTGCTCGTTATACACGGCCACAGCTTCAGGCATAAACTCACGAATCTGCTTTTCCAACAAATCCACCTGTCGCGCTGCCGCCAGGCCCACCACACGATAACCGGCCTGCTGTGCTACCTCCAACGCTTGCGTACCAATAGAGCCGGTAGAACCTAATATCACAAGATTTTTCGTGCTCATAATCCTCTTCCTTTACACAAACAGAAACTGAACGGCGAACAGCAATATATACAAAATCGGTGCAATCAAAATCACACTATCAAAACGATCCATTACACCACCGTGACCGGGCATAATATTGCCGTAATCTTTAATGCCGTACTGTCGTTTGATCTTAGATGCCAACAAATCTCCACATACGGACAAGGGTGCCAATGGCACAGCCAAAGCGGCCATCTGCCATGGTGTAATCTCTAACTGCACCTGGCAAATCCACTGATACAGCAATCCGAACAAAGCTGTGCTTCCAACCGAAATCACCCAGCCACCAAAGAACCCTTCCCAGGTTTTTTTGGGACTGATAATAGGCGCCATCTTGTGTTTTCCAAGCAAAGATCCAATAAAATACGCGCCAGTGTCGCTCATCCACGAGATTACCAAAGGTAACAACACGTACGCCAGTCCATTCTCCATCAGCCGCAAGCGAACCAACGCCAAAAAGCCAACGGTAGCATACAGCGTAAGATTCCACACCCGCAGGGCAACCATCTTCGCCGCAGAGCCCTTCTTAAGCGCCGCTGATACAACCACCAATGCACTGTAGAGCACCAACAGCACAAACAGTATCCACGCAAAAGGCTCACACCATTTCGCCAGCACTTCAAGATAGGCCGAAGCTAATACCACTGCCCCGGAAAACAGTATACTCCCATACAAGAGACATTTATGGGACAACAAGCCGGTATTGTGTAACAATTCCCAAACAGCGACCATCGCCAACATGGTTGCGACCGCCGAAAAAATCCATGTATAAGGACAAAACAACACACCCATCAAAACCACAATGCCCACCACAGCAGACAAAATGCGTGTTTTCATCGTTATCTTACCCTTCCTTCTTACTTTACGCCGCCAAAACGGCGGTCACGACGTGCATATTCTTCAAACGCCCAGTCTAGATCTTTTTCTTTAAAATCCGGCCACAACACATCCATAAAAACAAATTCGGCATAAGCGGACTGCCAAATCAGAAAATTAGATAGTCGGTACTCTCCGCTAGGACGCAACACCAAATCTACAGGAGGCTGTTTCTCGGTATACAGGGCTTCCTGAAGCATCGTCTCATCAATCGCCTCTGGCACCAAATCTCCCCGAGCAACCTGAGCAGCCAATTTTTGAGTTGCGTGAACGATTTCTTGCTGTCCACCATAGTTGAGTGCGATGTTAAGGGTCATGCCGGTCTTATGCGCTGTACTATCCTCTGCCTCTTCGATGAGTTGGCGAATATCCTCCGCCAACTCATCTCGATTGCCGATAAAACGTACCACAATATTTTCCTGCTGAAAATCCGCCAACGACTCTCTAAGATATTGACGCAGCAAATTCATGATGGATTCCACTTCATCCTGCGGACGCCGCCAATTCTCGGTGGAAAAAGCATACACCGTCAGGTAACGTACACCACATTTTTCACAGTATTTGGTAATTTTGCGAAACACCTGTGCGCCGGTCACGTGACCTGCCGTGCGCGGCAATCCACGTTTCTTCGCCCAACGACCGTTTCCATCCATAATGATACCCAAATTTACCGGTATCTTACGCGGCGCAACCTCCGCTTGTTTCTTTTTCTTGAACATAGCGGCAACCTCCCAACCGTCCCAAAATAGCGCGAAAAGCCTTCGCCACTCTCCGCAAAGAGCGACGAAGACTCGGTTCGCAACGTGATTAGATCTCCATGATTTCCTTCTGCTTTGCCTCAGCCATCTTGTCGGCTTCCTTGGTAAAGCGATCGGTCAGATCCTGCATTTTCTTTTCACCGTTCTTCAAATCGTCCTCGGTGATTTCGGACTTTTTCTTCATATCTTTCAGCTTGTCGATCGCATCGCGACGAATAGAGCGAATGGCCACCTTGCACTCTTCAGTCAAACGACCGATTTCCTTGGTCAAATCTCGACGACGCTCCTCTGTCATGGGAGGGAACATCAAACGAATGCAAGTACCATCATTCTGGGGATTGATGCCAATGTCGGACACCAAAATAGCACGCTCAATCAGACCCAACGTACTCTTGTCCCAGGGGGCAATCATCAAGCACCGAGGATCCGGTACAGAAACGGCTGCCACCTGATTGATGGGGGTAGGACTACCGTAATAATCCACAGACAACTTATCCAACACACCGGGGTTGGCACGACCGGCACGGATAGAAGCAAACTCGGAAGCCATGTTGTTCAGGCTCTTATTCATTTTAGTTTCGGCAGTAGCAAAAATCTCATTCATAACTATATCTCCTTTATACGAATTCGTCAGTCAACAACCGTACCAATGGCTTCACCACGAACGGCGCGCACAATATTCTCGGGATCCTCCAAATTAAACACCAGCAAGGAGATGTTATTGTCCTTACACAGTGTTGCAGCGGTGGAATCCATCACCTTCAGGTCTTTATTCAGCACATCCATATATGTCAAGTGATCGTACTTTACAGCGTTGGGATTCTTATGGGGATCGCTATCGTAGATACCATCCACCATACTGGCCTTGAAAATGATCTCCGCCTCAATTTCGGCAGCACGCAGAGCAGCAGCGGTATCGGTAGAAAAGAACGGATTACCGGTACCACAACCAAAAATTACAATACGTCCCTTTTCTAAGTGGCGCACGGCACGGTTACGGATGTAAGGCTCAGCAATCTCATGCATAGCAATAGCTGTTTGTACACGGACCTCGCAACCTAACTGCTCCAAAGCATCAGCCAAGCCCAAAGCGTTGATGGTGGTAGCCAGCATACCCATATGATCCGCACGAGTGCGATCCATCTGGCCGCTGGAACGACCACGCCAGAAGTTACCGCCGCCAACCACAATGGCAATCTCGGTGCCGAGTTCGGCCGCCTCTTTCACATATTTGCAAATGTGCAAAACGGTATCGAAATCCAATCCGCTATGTGCCGCACCGGCCATAGCCTCACCGCTGAGTTTGAGCAGAATGCGCTTATACTTGGGTTGCATCTAACTCGCCATCCTTTCTCTTTTCCGTAGAATTTCGCTCTACGATCATCGTCGTTATTATTATACTTTAAAACCTTCATTCTGTAAAGATATTGTTCAATAATTTTGCAATTTTTTTACAACAAAAAGAAAACGGTGCGACCATTTTCGGTCACACCGTTTCATTATCCAAAATTGGATTATTTCACCATAGCGGCAACTTCGCTGGCGAAGTCGTCCTCACGCTTCTGGATGCCCTCGCCCTTCTCAAAGCGGACAAAGGAAACCAGCTCCATGGAACCACCGGCCACCTTAGCCTGCTGCTCAACATACTGAGCCACATTCAGGTTGCCGTCCTTAACAAAGGCCTGATTCACCAAGCAGTTCTCCTCGAAGTACTTTCTCATCTTACCGATGATCATCTTCTCCATAACGGCCTCGGGCTTGTTGGCGTTCTTGGGATCGTTCTTGATCAGAGCCAGCTGAACCTCTTTCTCGTGCTCGATCACATCGGCGGGCACAGAAGCCTCGTTCAGATAGGGAGCATTCAGAGCGGCAATCTGCATAGCCACGTCCTTACCACACTCGATCAGAGCCTCGCTGCCGGAAGCAGCGGCGTCAGCCTCGAACTTAACCAGAACGCCGATACGGCCACCACCATGGACATAAGCCACGCAGTCACCCTCATAGCGCACAAAGCGGCGGATGCTCAGGTTCTCACCGATAACCATAACCTTGTCACGCAGCAGATCAGCGACAGTCTGGCCGTTCACGTTGGAAGCCAGCAGTGCATCTACATCGGCGGGGTTCTCGCTGATGATAACATCGGCGATCTCCTTAACGAAGTTCACAAAGTTGTCGCTCTTAGCGGCAAAGTCGGTCTCGGAGTTGATCTCCACGACCACACCGACCTTCTTATCATAGTCGACGGTAGCGTAAGCCATACCCTCGGCAGCCACACGGGAAGCCTTCTTGGCCTGCTTAGCCAGACCCTTCTCGCGCAGATAGTCAATAGCCTTCTCGAAATCGCCGTCAGACTCCTGCAGAGCCTTCTTGCAATCCATCATACCAACGCCGGTCTTCTCACGCAGCGCCATAACGTCTTTACTGGTAAAAGCCATGATTATTACCTCCTATTACTGTTTTACAATCGGTAAATTATTCAGCAGCCTCGGCGGGAGCCTCCTCAGCGGGAGCAGCGTTCTGCTCGCCCTGACGGCCCTCGATGATAGCATCGGCCATGCAGCCGGCAATCAGCTTAACGGCACGGATAGCGTCGTCGTTACCGGGGATGACATAATCCACATCGTCGGGATCGCAGTTGGTGTCAACAATAGCCACCACGGGGATGCCCAGCTTCTTAGCCTCGGCAACAGCAATCTTCTCCTTGCGAGGATCCACGATGAACAGAGCGCCGGGAACACCCTTCATATCCTTGATACCGCCCAGGAACTTCTCCAGCTTCTCAATCTCGTGATGCAGCTTAACAACTTCCTTCTTGGGCAGCAGATCGAAGGTACCATCAGCCTCCATAGCCTTCAGCTGGCTCAAGCGAGCAATACGGCCACGGATAGTGCGGAAGTTGGTCAGCATACCACCCAGCCAACGAGCGTTCACATAGTGAGCACCGGCACGGATGGCCTCTTCCTTAATGGACTCCTGAGCCTGCTTCTTGGTACCGACGAACAGAACCTCCTTGCCGGAAGCAGACAGCTCGCGAACGAACATATAAGCATCCTCCAGCTTGCGGACGGTCTTCTGCAGGTCAATGATATAAATACCATTGCGCTCGGTGAAGATGTAGGGAGCCATCTTGGGGTTCCAGCGGCGGGTCTGGTGACCGAAATGGACACCGGCTTCCAGCAGCTGCTTCATGGAAATAACGGACATAACTATTTTCCTCCTTGGTTTTTCTTCCGTGAGCATAAACGACCACCGTCCGGTACATCCGGATGCGGCACCGACCGAATATGTGTTACCTCACGTGCATAATGCCGGAGTATTGTACCATAATCATTTGAAAATTGCAAGTGTTTTTTCACACTTTTTTCGTTATTTTTTGCAATTTTATCGAAATAGTCCCCCTAAAATGTGAGAACCACGGGTGTAAGGGCGACATTCGCAAGATTCACACCTAAAATTCACCAAAATAGTTTCATCTCCAACTACTTCAATGTCCTTCCATTGAATGACAACATCCGGGGCTCTACCCAGGATACCAAACAGTCGATTTCGTCCGCAAATCACCAGCGCAGTAATTTGTGCGGTACATGTGTCTACCTCCAGATCGTCCACATATCCCAAACGAGTACCATCGCAGATGTTGATCACCTCTTTATCATGCATGTCCGTAATGCGCGCAATCATACACCTCTCCCCTTTCGTGATAATATACGCACGCAACACATCGCATAGAACAAAAAAAGAGCACCATCAATCGATGATGCTCTTTTGATCATTTGGAATTAGCCTCTACCAACGCCTTATCGAACAAGTCGCGTGCCTGTGCAACCACCTCTTCGCTCGGTTCACCGGATTCGGCAGACACTTGTGTAAACAGTACGTCTTCATCTGTCGCAAACATCAGGTTACCATCCTCATCCATAACGAATTGTTTGGTAAAGGAACTGTCCTCAACGTACTCATAGAAACAACCGGTATGATCGCTGTTCTGCAGTTTTAAGAACACAGTAAAAGACACTAACTGATCCGACTTCTGCTTAATCGCACGCAGTAGTGTAGAATAATTCATGTAAATATTCCAATAACCATTCTCATCAAAAATCAAATAATGCACGACGCTCTCCCCGTCGTGATCACTACCCCGCCAAGTACCAATGAGGGCATCCACATCCAAAGCTTCTTCTTCCTCATCCTTAGAACTACTCGAGGTAGGACTCTTCGTGTCATCCTTACCACATCCCACAAACATAAACACCATGGTTACAGCCAGTAACAGGCTCAACACTCTTTTAAAAGACATAGCACTTTCTCCTTTATCACAGATCAACACAGTATAGTATAGTGTGAAACACATAAATTGTCAACCATGAAAGCCAACCATCTGCTACGCGAGCAATTCGTAACACACTTCGCATAAAAAAGCAATCGGCACCGCAAATGCGATGCCGATTGCCTTCTTGTGGGGTGGGAGATGGGATTCGAACCCACGATCTTCAGTGCCACAAACTGACGCGTTAGGCCAACTACGCTACACCCACCATATTGGCGCGCCTGAAGGGACTCGAACCCCTGGCCCCCTGCTTAGAAGGCAGGTGCTCTATCCAGCTGAGCTACAGGCGCTTGTTTGTCCGATCGGGCGGAGTATTTGGAGCGGGTGATGGGAATCGAACCCACACAACCAGCTTGGAAGGCTGGGGTTCTACCACTGAACTACACCCGCAGATGTGCTTCACAGCGTGGTTTATCATACCACATGTCTACCACGATGTCAAGTACTAATTTTACAGTTTTCAGTAACTTTTCTTTTATATTTTGCAAATATTTTTGTTGAAAAGAGACCATATATATGGTATGATATATTTTAATGTGCCATACTAGTTTATTTGCGTGTTTAACGACCATGTGGTTTGCTTGTTTTAAAATTACTGTCACTTGATAATCTTTACACGGAGGAATACATACTTATGATCGAAGTGAAAAATCTAACCAAAAAATATGGAACTCATATTGCGGTAGACAACATCAGTTTCGAGGTGAACGAAGGAGAAATTCTTGGATTCCTAGGACCTAACGGTGCCGGTAAATCCACCACTATGAATATCCTCACTGGCTACCTCTCTGCCACCAACGGTACCGTATCCATTAACGGTCACGATATCTTAGAGGAGCCTAACGAGGCCAAGGCCAACATCGGCTATCTACCGGAACATCCACCCCTTTACCCGGATATGACAGTACGTGAATATCTGAACTTTATGTTCGACCTGAAAAAATGTGCTCTTCCCCGCCGCCGTCACATTGAAGAAATCTGTAAGGTGCTGAAGATCGAAGATGTCTACGGACGCCTAATTCGCAACCTATCCAAAGGTTACAAGCAGCGCGTAGGTTTCGCTCAGGCTCTCATCGGCAATCCTCCCGTCCTCATTCTGGACGAACCCACCGTCGGCCTAGATCCTAACCAAATTGTCGAGATCCGCGCCCTCATCAAGATGCTAGGCAAACACCACACGGTTATTTTGTCCTCCCATATTCTTTCCGAAATCGAGGCAGTATGTGATCGCATCGTCATCATCAATGAAGGTAAGATTGTTGCCAACGATTCCGCCGCCGACTTGTCCGCTAACATCACCAACGATCATCGCCTGTTGGTTACCATTGCAGGCCCCGCCAAAGAGGTATCTACGCTGATTAGCGGCATCAACGGCGTCGAAAAGGTGCACTACGAAGGCAGCCGTGAGACCGGCGTGCACGAATTCTCCATCGAAACAGCCACCGGCGCCGATATTCGCCGCGATCTGTTCACCCGTTTGGCCCAGCGTAACTGGCCTTTGTTGTCTTCCAACTCTCGCACTATGTCTTTGGAGGACATCTTCGTAAAACTGACCATCAAAGAGAATGGAGGGAAACTGTAATGAGTGCCGTTTTTAGACGCGAACTGCGTTCGTTCTTCACCAACCCCATCGGTTACGTAGTTTTGGCTGCCATGTATTGCTTATCCGGCTACTATTTCTTCCAGTACAACCTAAGCATTAACAGCGCCGACATGACCGGTGTCTTTGAGCAGTTGTTTATCATTGTTTTGATCGCCCTCCCCTTCCTGACGATGCGCCTGTTCAGCGAAGAGAAAAAACAAAAGAGCGATCAAGCTCTCTTCACCGCCCCCGTCAGCTTGACCGGTATCGTATTGGGTAAATTCTTGGCTACGTTGCTGCTGTTCCTCTTAGGTCTTTCCATCACGCTGGTATTCGGTGTGGTTCTCGCCATCGGCAAAGCCATCCCGGACTGGACTATGATTATCGGCAACTATCTTGGCATCGCCTTGGTCGGCGGCTTTATCATTGCTGTCGGTGTCCTCATTTCCGCACTTACCGAAAGCCAAGTGGTCGCCGCCATCGGCACATTGGCATTATCGGTAATTCTCTTGCTGATGGACCGTGTCAACACGATCTTCGCCGACTCCAAGTGGATTACCACCGTCACCGAGTTCATCTCCATTCGTGATCGCTATTTTGATTTCACCCTAGGACTTATTTACTACGACAACATTTTCTTCTTCTTATCGTTGCAAGCGCTGTTCCTGTTCCTGACGGTGCGTGTCTTGGATAAAAGAAGATGGCATTAAAGGAGGTGCTGTGCATGATGAACGTGAAAAAAGACACTTCTGCCAAAACTAAAAACATAACCATCCGCGATCCGCGCCATCGCCGCTTCCGTGCCATCGCCACCGCCCTCACCATCATTGTTATTGTGGGCATTATCGTTCTGAATATAATTGTCGGCGCCGTCGCCGATCGCTACCCCCTCACCATCGACATGTCCTCCGACAAGGTTTTCACACTTAGTGACGATGGTCAAAAATTCGCCAAATCCGTCGCCAACGAAGTTGAAGTCGTTGTATTGGCCGATCCCGAAGAAAAGCTGCTTGCTTTTGGTGACATTCTGGAGGCCAGCACCGAGGGCGAGCTAAACTTCTCTCGTGAATTGGGCCGTATTGGCCGCGAAGTTCACACCGCCTTGGAGCAGTTCAAAAAGCATTCTAACGGCAAAATCACCTATACTTTCATTGATCCCGACCAAGAGATCGAAAAGTACGCCAAATACGCGGAGTACAACTTAGGCAGCGAATACGATCTGCTGTTCATCAGCGGCGAACGCTATAAAAAGGCTTCTTTGCTGACGATGGTGGAACCCGTCGACGCGCAAACCATCAACTCCAAAGTTGAACACGTGCTGATTTCCAATATCTCCGCTCTCCAAGGCGACAGCAACCGTGTCATTCAGGTACTGACCGGCCACGATGAGAACGACGCTACCATCGCCGGCCTTAAAACACTGTACGAAGTGAACGGCTATACCTTCGAGAATTTGAATATTACCGGCTCTGCCGCATTCAACGACAATGCCGAGGTACTGCTGATCGCTGCTCCCACCAACGACTATACCCCGGATGAGATTCATCGTATTACCACTTGGCTTAAAAACAACACCAAGCGCAATCGTCATTTAATGGTATTCATTGACCCCATGGCGAATTGTCCCAACCTATATGAGATGCTGAAGAAAGAGTATCACATCGAGGTTACCGACCAAATCATCTACGAAACCGAACAAGATCGTTACTTTAGTAACGGCACTTCCCTCAAGAAAGACTACGTGAAGGCAGACGTTCCTTACAACAAATATACTGCCAATGCCACCGGCACCGCTATGGTGAAAACACCCCAAGCACGTCGCTTACTGTGCGATCTTCCGAACACTCCTACCGGCAACGGTATTGAAGACTGGGGATTGCAGTTGACCACCCATCCCAACACCGCCCTTGTCGGCACTCTCGGCAGCGATGACGACCTCAAGGAATTGAAAGCGGATGAATATCCTCTCGTATCTGGCGTTTCCTTCGTGCGTGAGACGACCGATAACAACGAATACCAAGCCGCCACCACCACTGTGACCGTCTTCGGTTCTTGCGCTATGGCTTACAGCATGTATTTGCAAGACACCAGCACGCAAAACGAAGAATTGCTGTTGAGTGTTATCCACTCCGTCACCGGCTATCAAGACACCGCCATCGTCTCCAACAAGGTCCTCGCCAAAGACAAGACTCAGTTTGAGACCGGCACCCAAATCACGCTTGGCGTTTGGGTTTTCTCCGTAGGACTTCCTGCCGTTGTTCTACTGATTTGTCTGGTGATTTTCCTGAGGAGAAGAAGCTTATGAGTACAGAACATCTAAATACCAACAACGCTCCTCAGACCATCGATCCGGAACGCGAAAAAGACATGCTTGCGTTCGTCGCATCCATGAACAAGAGCACGTCAAAACTCGCCACACCCAACAAACGGCATCAATGCAAGTGGATCGTAGCGTTAAAGCGGCGTTTTCGTCGTCGCTCGTTGACCTTGATCGCCACCTCTGCCGCCACCCTTCTATTGGCCGGTGTGATGGTACTGATTATCACCAATTGGAAGGACACATCTCCCCATGTAGGAGGATCTACAAGTACAGATCCCAACACTACCGAACCAACGGTAACCACGCAGCAAATCCCCTTGCTGGATAAAACCAGCCAGGCGGACACCACTAAAAAAACGCATCTCCAGCAGGTGTCGATTCATAATACCGACGATGCGTACACGATTCTGTACGACAAAGCGTCCGACACCTATGTGATTCAGGGTTACGAAGACATTGCTTTGTCTGTCCAAATGATGTTGACGCTGCGCCACTATACCGAAACCATTCAAGCAGTCGATAAGGTCAAAGAAGCTTCCGACTTATCCGTTTATGGCTTAGCCAAACCGCAAGCAACTGCTGACATTTCGTATGCTGATGGCTCTTCCACCCGTCTGTCGATTGGTAACAAAACACCTTCTGAGGCCGGTTATTATGGTCAAATCCAAGGCGACGACAGCGTGTACATCTTTGATACGGAATCCGCCTCTTTGTTCCGTCATCGTTCCGCCGCCTTTGTGGATATGACATTGATATCTCCTCCTGCCGTCAAAGAGGGCGATAAAAACGGTAAAGCACTGCTCAAAGACATCACGTACTCCGGCACCGCACATCCCACCCCGCTGGTTATGCGTCGTTCTAACCACCAAGACAGCGAAGAACTGGCCTACTTCTCCTACGTCATCACCGCGCCGTTTTTGCGATGCACTTCCGATGCGGTGTCCTCAGCTTTAAGCAGCATCCAGTCTTTGTCTGCCGATCAAGCCTTGTATTTGCATCCTACTAACGAGCAGAAAGAAAAATTGGGGTTCAACAATCCGTTGATTCAGATTGACACTACATTGGCAGTCGAAACCGAAGAAACCGGCACCTCCAATGAAAGCGACGAAGCAAAACCCAAGATCTACTATGGCTCTAAAGAATACAAACTAATCATCGGCAGCAAGGACGAAAACGGCAACTACATTGCCATGTTGGAAGGCATCAACGTCATTTTCTTGATTAAAAAAGATTCCTACAGCTATCTGCTGGACCGCACCTACCAGAATTCGGTCAACGAATATCTGTTTTTCAAAAACATCACTAGCATAGACCGCATTTCTGTGGAGTATAACGGCGAAAAACATGATTTTCATTTAGCCCACTATCCCGAGGCAGAAAATCCCAACGACCAGCTGGTAATCACTGAGGGCAAAAAGGTCTACTCCACCGAGGAATTCCGCGAACTGTACGAATTGGTGATGGCTTTGGAACGTCGCGGTGTACCGGACGCAGAACCTACCGGCAGCGTCGTACTGACCATCTCTCTATACGACACTGACGGCAATCTGTACTTAGGTGCTGACTATTACGAAACCACCGCCTCTTTATGTACCGTCAAGACCTCGCAAGGCGAATGGATCACCACACTATGGAGTGACGTATCCTTCTTCATCGATCAGGTACAGAACTATTTGGACGGCAAAAACGTCCTTATTAAAAACTAATCCTTTCCACAATGCAAAAAAGACGTGTTTCGGATTACCCGAAACACGTCTTTTCTTTACACTCTTCGAAACAGCGGAATAAACCAAGAGAAGAACACAGATGCCAACACTAAGAGGATGGCCGAAAACAGCGGCAACGGACGTATTAAGCAAAGAATAAGCGCCAATAGAGCGATTAGCGTCTGCACAATCAATGCGATACGCGCCTTTGCCTTCATGCCGCGGCAAGCAGACAGAACCCGCGCAGTACCTAAGATATGACCATTGGAAGCCATCACCGCCGGCAAGCTCTCCACCGGTTGTTCAGTCAATTGCACGTACATCCGCCCTGCAGAAGCCGGCAGTACATCCACGTAATACTCATCCAATTCGAAACTCTCACACAAATCCGAAGTGGTGATATTGGGATCGCAGGACCGCACCAGCAAGGTCACGCGAGAGCGACACAGCTCTTGCAAAGCGGCCTGAATCTCGGGGTCAGGCAAATACGACACCACAAACATACCCGATAACTGGCCGGCAATGGAAATATACACCAAGCGACGGCCGTTTTTGGCATAGCGAGCTTCAAAATCCGCAGACGGCACATCCACACCATGGTTCTGGAGCAACCGTCCGTTGCCCACAAACACGCGACGACCATCCACCCAACCAGACAGACCCATTCCCTGCTCATACACCAGGCTATCCACGTCATAGAGCAGTTCTTCCTTATTCTCGATAATGCGACGGAAAATCATCGCCAAAGGACCGCCGGAACGTACCGCAAGAGAAGCAGCCGTGAGAATTGCCTCGTCGATATGCGTACCGGAGAACGTCTTGATACCGTGCAGACGCATACTCTCATCAGGGTACAAATCTGCGATATCAACTGCCAATGCGTCCAAATTCCCAAACAGACGCACCGCTTTCCATCCGGTCAAGAATCCACCGTTGGCCAGCATCCGTCGACTGCAACGCGAGAGAGGCAATTGCACCGCCAGAATCGTCAACGGCATCGATAAGCAAACCATGCCGGTGAATACCGACATCCAGCCCATAAAACCGGAAACTGACTCACCTACCAGTGCCATCAAAGACAACAGCACCGACAAACCAAGTGCAGCAGGTGTAACCCAACGGCTCCAATCGTCACCGCAATCGTCATCGTATGCATTGGCCAAATACTCAGTTAGGAAACCCGTGCGACGGAAATAAGCTACTGTTGCCTCACCATCGCTGACTGCTCGGCGACCAATCTCCTGCAAGGCATTGTCATCTTCGATTACTGCTGCAGCATACTTATCACCCGGATAGGAAACAAAAGCAAAATTGCGACGCACACAACATTCGTGAGCATAATGTCCCACCGCCGACAGCAGCAGAAGCAGTCCCACCAACGGTGTCCAATAAGGCAACGGTGCATTAGGATTCAACAGATGTACAATAACCTCTACCAAGCCTACTGTCGAAGCCACAGCCGGTGCAGAATCATTATTGGCACGCAAACTGAACAAACCGGACAAACCACGTGTGATGGTAGAGAAATTCAGCACCATCATAATACATAAACCGAACAAATGAGTCAGCAAATAAGCATTCTGAGACATCAACGGGGGTTGATCCAACTTTATGGTGAGCGATGTAAAGAACAGTAAAACCACCTGAATCAATCCGGTAAACAACAGTGACACCAGAGAAGTACGACAACGATACTTCAGTTCTTCCGATACCGTCTCGGTATCCTGATAACCGGTATAATCTTCAATCTCCGCCCCTTCAGTGACGTCAATCGCTTCATCCTCCGGCTCATTACTTTCTTCCTCGTCCCCACTCAAAGTAAACTCTCGTACCTTTTCTTCACGCGCCAACTGTAATCGTTCCTCGGGATCTATATCCTCCTCGATCACAACAGTACCATCTGTAGGTTCGATGTCCTCTACTCGTACCATTTCTTCCAAAGAAAGCTGGTCCGGCAGCTGCTCATCTCGAGGCACGGCTACAGGAGGAACACTTGGCTGTACAATTTCTTGCTGTTCCGCTTTGATGTTAGGGACAATACGTGTATGTTCCTCCCCACGCGGCAAAGCAATGCCAGAGGGAAGCACCACCTGCATGGTAATGGTCTCCGATGCCGCCACCACCGCAGGAAACTCATCCACTTGAGTAGACTTCAAGGACGGCTCTAATTTCTCAGTTACCACAGGCTGCGATTGCTCGAGCACCTGGGAGTGCTGTATCTCTTGAACTTCCTCTGATACCTGCAAAGCTTCGTTTGTACGATAATGTCCGATTGGCTTCAGATCCCAGTCTACCCAACTGCGATCAACAGCATCGGCATCTTCTTCCTTGTTGCGGCCAAACCATTTCCTACGCTTCTTCGGCGCTTCTTGGTCGATCACCGCCGCCGGCGCCACTACCTCAGCGACCTTCAGCTCTGTCGGTGGTGTCTCGCTGGGAGTCATTTTTTTCTCCGCTACAGCCACTACTTTTTGAGGTTTATTATCCGCTTCGTCATCATCCACGTCGTCGAAATCAATCAACGGTATCAACTCGGCATCCAGCTCATCATCTTCGGCGTTTTCGTCAATCGGATCCAAAAGATCCATGGCTGCCTTCTCTGCATCATAGATAGCAATCGGTTCGATCCCATTATTTTCAGCTTGGCGCTCCAACAAAAGGGAGTTCACTAAATCGTCGATATTCACATTGCCCTTACCGGTATCAAACATACAAGACACCTTCTCTCCATACAAGTATCATGTTACTTAGGTTGCACTGCAGGTATATGTTGACGCTGACGAGCTGCCTCATACAGTACAATGCCACAGGCTACCGACGCGTTCAACGAGTTAATCTGTCCCGCCATGGGCAAAGACAAAATGAAATCACACTGTTCTTTAACCAAACGGCTGACGCCACGGCCTTCCGAACCAACCACCAGCGCCATCGCATCGGTCAGATCGGTACGGCACCAAGTTTCGCCATCCATATCCAAGCCATACACCCAAACACCCCGCTTTTTCAAATCCTTGAGGGTTTCGGTGATATTAGCTACACGCGCCACAGGAACGTACTCCACCGCACCGGCAGAGGCCTTATACACCGTAGAGGTGAGACCTACCGATCGACGACGAGGCACAATCACACCATGGGCACCCGCCGCCTCTGCAGTACGCAGGATTGCGCCCAAATTGTGGGGATCCTCCAACTCGTCACAGACGATGAAAAAGGGTTTCTCCCCTCTCTCCTCAGCCAACATAAACAAATCTTCCAGATCGGCGTATTCCTTACACGCCGCCACAGCGATAACACCCTGATGGTTTTGCGCCATAAAGTCCAACTTACGGCTATCCACCTCTTTGACAGGAATGTTCAATTGACGACATTTTGCCACAATAGCGCTGATGCTACCTTGACGATCACCTTTTGCCACCAACACACTATCGATGGCACGACCAGATTTCAGTGCCTCAGTCACAGCATTACGACCAGCAATATAATCGTCATAGCGTTTCTGTTCGTTTTCCATAATAAAATCTCCTAAATTGTGGACTAACCCATATTTTCATGAATATAATGTACCATATATTGTGGCAAATTACAAGAGAAAACTACAAAAATCCGCCCTGTTTTACAAAAAGAAACACCCTCGAGATCTCTCCCGAGGGCTTGTTCTTCACTAAATGTACAAAGGAGCAAACACAACACTGTGTTTGCTCCTTTAACTTATTTAGTCTTCGTCGGGACGATCCCAGTTGTGCCACACATCCTGCACGTCGTCGTTGTCGTCCAGCATATCCAGCAGTTTCTCCATGTTCTTAATGGCATCGGGATCCTCAATAGCAGTCAGCACGTCGGGAACCATCTGCACCTCAGCGGTAACGAAAGCATAACCCTTAGCCTCCAAATCGTCACGCACAGCAGAGAAATCTTCCGGTTCGGTGGTAATCTCGAAGATATCTTCATCGGCAGCGAAGTCGGAAGCACCGGCCTCCAGAGCATCCTCCATCACCTTATCCTCGTCCAAACCCTCGGCCTCGACGATCAGCTTGCCCTTCTTGTTAAACATAAAGGACACACAACCTGTCTGACCCAAATTACCGCCGCACTTGTCAAAATAGTGACGCAGATCCGCCGCGGTACGGTTACGGTTATCGGTCAAAGTCTCCACGATGACGGCAATACCACAGGGGCCATAGCCCTCATACTGCAGCGCCTCGTAGTTCTCACCACTACCCTCACTGGCAGCCTTCTTCAGGATGCGATCGATGTTATCGTTGGGCACATTGTTAGCCTTAGCCTTAGCGATGGCATCCTTCAGTTTGGAGTTGACATTGGGATCGGCACTGCCACCTTCCCGAATTGCCACAGAAATCTCGCGACCCATTCTGGTGAAAATCTTCGCCTTTTGACCGTCGGTTTTCTCTTTTTTACGTTTAATATTGTTCCATTTAGAATGTCCGGACATGAGTGAATTCCCCTATCTATTAAAATATCTCACACAGTATAGCACAACTATATTGATTTTGCAACCATTATTTATCTGCAGCGAATTCACGCCAAAAGGCAGCAATCTGCACTGCAGTTGCTTGCACGCGGCCTTGGCTTTGACGATGATCGCCGCCACCGCGTCCGTTGAGCGCACTATTCATCTGTGACGTAGCCAATTTGATATCGCCGGTGCCTCCCAGCACATATTGATATACATCACCGTTACCAGAACAAGCAATACATAAGCCTCCACAACGTTCAGTTAAACCATTTACGACGCGTCGTAAGATTTCCACATCCCAATCTGCGCCAATCAAACATATCGGCTGATCCGTTGGCTCAACCATCGCCACCTGCATATCGGCAATACGGCGATTAGCTGCGCGCAGAGCCAATTTGAGGCCATCTCGTTCCGCTATCAACCGATCCACAGCGATCGTAATATCGTGTTGTTTGACAGACAATTTTGCCGATATTTCCGCACTCTGCGTATACCGCAGACGATAATCTGCCAGTGCCGCATCACCACACAGCAAATGGATACGAACACCACCCTTATAGCGAATGAAATCCAACAGCTTGATCAAGCCGATCTCTCCAGTTTTCGTCACATGCGGAGCACAGCACGCACAACAATCCACGCCGTCAATAGTCACCAGCCGCACATCGCCATTGAGTGCTTTCTTGCTACGATAAAGCGCCTTCTCCAATTCTTCAGGAGTAGGAATGGTCGCTGTCACAGATACATTCGCCGCCACTACACGATTAGCTTCATCCTCAATGGCGTCAATCTGCTCACGGGTCAGTTCCCCATCCAGATCCAACGTCACGTCTTCACTACCCAAGTGAAAGCCTACGTTTTCCAATCCGTGCCAACGATGGGCAATACCGCATACGATGTGTTCAGCGGTATGATGCCGCATCCGTGAAAAGCGCGTTTCCCAGTCCAGCATGCCCTCCACTTCTGCACCAACCGTTAAAGGGGCCGAAAGATAATGCCAAATCTCCCCCTCCACAATCTGTACGTCATTTACGGCAAAGCCACCCAACACACCGGGATCTGCCACCTGACCACCTCCCTCAGGGAAAAAGGCGGTGCGTGACAACCTCACGGCATAACCATTCTCGTACGAACGGCATTCCTCTACCGTCGCTGAAAAAGAGCGAATATAGCTATCTAATTCATAGAGTTTTTCAGTCATCGAATCACCTTCACAGTTGTAATGAACCCATTATACCTTGCCCTTTTTCCATTTTCAAGCCTCGCAGAAAATTTCTCTTGCACTTTATCAAAAATGGGTGTATGATGGCAAACGGTGTTTTGAGAAAGGAGGAATCGTCATGGCTATCTTGCGCTTTTGCAAAAAGAATGTCGTGTTTTGTGTAGCTGCATTGGCAGCAACTATCACCTGTTTTTTCGTACCACCGGACAAGGAGTATTTGGGCTATTTGGATTGGAAAACGCTGATCTGTTTATTCCTCACCTTGGCCGTGGTATGCGCATTACGCAACATTAAATTTTTCACCATTGTCGCTAGACGGCTAGTAAAAATCTCCGGCAATCTACGCAGCCTCTTTTTACTACTCATCACTATCACCTTTATCGGGTCTATGCTTATCGCCAACGATATGGCGCTGATTACTTTCCTCCCTCTTGGCTACTTTGCTTTATCTGTCACCCGCCAAGAAGGATATATGGCCTATCTCTTTATTTTGCAAAACATTTCCGCTAACTTAGGTGGTATGCTGACGCCTTTCGGCAATCCTCAGAATCTATACCTGTACTCTCATTTTAACATACCCACCGGCGAATTTTGCACCATTATGCTGCCACCGTTTCTGCTGGCCATCACCTTGTTAGTGCTGTGCTGCCTGCCAGTCAAAACCAAACCGTTAAAAATTCAGGACAACTTTCAGGAGCGCCTAAACAAAAAGCGTACCTCGTTGTATTTTGTGCTGTTTGCCTTGTCTTTGCTCATCGTGTTCCGCGTTGTCCCCTATCTTGTCGGTCTGATCGTTATCACCGCTGTACTGCTGTGGACAGATCGGGACGCTCTGCTGATGGTGGATTACGGATTGTTGGGTACTTTCTTCTTCTTTTTCATTTTCGCAGGTAATCTATCTCGTATCGACGCCATTAACAATCTGCTATCCGACCTGTTGGCAAAGGATACCCTGTTGGTGTCGGCACTTTCCTGCTAGGGCATCAGCAATGTCCCCACCGCTATTTTACTATCTCGTTTCACCGATGATTATCACTCGTTACTGCTGGGTGTTAATATCGGTGGCACCGGCACTCTTATTGCTTCGCTGGCCAGCCTTATCACTTTCAGCGAGTTCCGTGTGCTCTACCCCGGCCACAGCAAACAGTATTTTTGGATGTTTACCGCCATCAACGCGGGTTTCCTCATCATTATGACTGTGGCGGCAAAACTGTTTTTTGTATAAACTCGAAAAGGAAGGTCAAGCGACCGTCCTTTTTCTTTGTAGAGTCTCTAAAATGATTGACAAATCCCATATGATGTGTTTCAATGAAGTAAGAAAGGAAGGATTTGTATGGATTATGTTTTGCGCACGTTTGGATTATACAAACGTTACAAAAACCACTTTGCCGTCAACAACGCCAACATGACCATCTGCCGTGGCGACATTTACGGATTTGTTGGCGAAAACGGATCCGGTAAAACCACCCTCATTCGCCTGATTACCGGCTTGATTTTTCCTCATTCCGGTAGTTTTGAGCTGTTTGGTGCCGCTCACAATTCCAAAGAGATTCAAGCGGCACGTCGCAAGGTAGGCGCCATTGTGGAAACGCCCTCCATCTATCGCAACATGTCGGCTTACGACAACCTCAAGATGCAATGTGCCATACTAAATATACCCGCTGAAGAAAAGATTCCACAAACCCTTAACGAAGTCGGTCTAGGCTATCTGCTGGACGACAAAAAACACGTCAGCAATTTCTCGTTGGGTATGCGTCAACGTCTGGGCATTGCTATGGCCCTGTTGGGGGATCCGGAGCTTTTGATTCTGGACGAGCCTATGAACGGCTTAGACCCCGCCGGTATTGTAGAAATTCGTGAACTGATTCTCAAACTCAATCGCGAGCGCAACATCACTTTCTTGATTTCTTCTCATATTTTGAGCGAGTTGTCACTGGTGGCTACCAAGTACGGCATTATCTCCAAAGGACACATCATCAAAGAAATCACCTCTGCTCAACTCAAGGACGAAATGGCAAAGACCACCGATATTACGACAGATCAACCGCAAGCTTTGGCGGACTTGTTGGTCGGGCTATTGCCCGCCGGCTCTGTTTCCTTCATTGTCAATGGTGTACGTTGCACCGGCGAGATCGACCTCAACACGGTATTGGCGGCAATCGTTGCCTCCGGCATCCGCGTTACCGGCATCAACTGTAAAGAGCCTAGTTTTGAGGACTATTATTTAGCAACGATTGGAGGGAAGCAGGTATGAAGGGACTAATTAAATCGGACTACAAAAAGTTCTTTAAGGACAAACTGTTTCTGGTCGTTTGCATTCTAGCGATTATCTTCGCCGTTACCACGCCGCTTCTTTATGCCGGTCTGCTGAGCTTAGCCGGCGGTGTCGACCCCATGACCGAAGAAATGCTGTCGAGTTATATGTCGGCCAAAGGGCAATTCTTCGGCGGATTTTCCTTTGGTAACAACTTGGGTTTAATTGCCCCGCTACTTATTGGCATCATTCTGTACAAAGATTTCAGTTTCGGAACCATCCGCAATAAAATTATCAGCGGTTATTCCCGCAAATCCATTTTTCTGTCCCTGTTTACGGTGTGTTCCACCATGCTGTTTGGTATCATTCTTGCACATGCCCTGCTGACACTTGCCATCAGCTTGCCGTTCTTTCCCTACCAATCCACCCCCTTCGGAATGGAAGATTTCTGGTATCTTATGGAATCGTTGCTGTTTGAGCTGTTGGTGTACATCTTCACCGCCGCTTTTGTCAGCTGGTTGTGCGCCACCAGACGTAACGTCGGTATGGTTATCGTGCTGTATATTGCAGTGGTGTTCGGCTTCACCATGATCGCCGGCATCTTGCAGGGTGTCATACTTGTGTTGTCGCTAGAGCCCGACACGGAAAAAACCATCCGCATTTTGGACTTCTTCCAGCGCATCAACATTTTCAATTCCTCCGCCACCATCGGCATTGGAACCACATATGATATGGAAGATGTTTTGTATTATGTGTTGCCCCCCTTGTTTGGTACCGGCTGTCTGCTGGGCCACGGCATGTGGAAATTCGGGCGAAAAGATCTAAAGTAAGATCAAAAAAGGCACCCCACAGGGGGTGCCTTTTTCGTCAGTTCTTTTTGTAAGCAAAAACGCAATTGGCTAACAATTACACACGATCGAGCAAGGTGACCTTGCGCAAAACATTTTCCTATGGTATACTGTCCGGAAAGGAGGCGAAAGCCATGCAACGCCTAAAAGATAAAAAACTATATTTGCTGGATATGGACGGCACATTATATCTGGATGACGATCTGTTTACATGCACGATTCCATTTTTGAATGCAATCAAGGAAAATGGTGGTCGGTATCTGTTTCTCACCAACAATTCCTCCAAAAGCGTGAAGGTATATATTGAGAAACTGGCACGACTGGGGATCCCTGCCACCAAAGAAGATTTTTTCACTTCAACTATGGCTACCTGTGTGTATCTCAAAGAACATTATCACGGCAAGAAAATCTACGCCTCCGGTACTGCCGCCTTCCGTCAGGAGTTGGCAGAGGCAGGATTCCCTATCACCGATCGTGTGGAGGATGACGTGGACTGTTTACTCATGGGCAACGACAGCGAACTAACCTTCCAAAAATTAGAGGATGCCTGCATTCTGCTTGGACGCGATGTCACTTATCTAGCCACTAATCCCGACTGGGTCTGCCCCACCTCGTACGGCTATGTGCCGGATTGCGGCAGCGTGTGCGAAATGCTGTGGCGTGCTACCGGAAAACGCCCCTACTTCATTGGCAAACCTGAGCCCGCCATGGCACAGTTGGCAATGGCAAAATGGGGTGCTAACCCCGAAGAAACCGTCATGATCGGTGACCGCATCTACACCGACGTAGCCTGCGGCGTCAACGCCGGCATTGACACGGTGCTGGTATTCAGCGGTGAGACCACCCGCGAGGCGTGGGGTGAGAGCGAGATAAAACCCACCTGGGCGGTAGACAGCATCGCGGATATCTACGAGGTGATTCGATGAACACACTGAATATTGCCCTCTTACAGATCGCCCCTACCGGCAGTTTAAAGGGTAATTTGGAGAAAGGCATCGCCGCCTGCCGCAAGGCGAAAGCGATGGGCGCAGATATCGCCCTTTTCCCTGAGATGTGGAGCTGCGGCTACGACATTTGCGAGCCTCCTGTAGCGGAATGGATCCGTAAAGCTATTGAACTTAACAGCTCTTTTCTGGCTGAATTTCAAGCTTTAGCGGCATCTTTGGATATGGCCATTGCCATCACTCTATTAGAAAAGTACGAACCACTTCCCCGCAACACAATGGTGCTGTTTGACCGTTTTGGCCAACGAAAACTAGTGTATGCTAAGGTACACACCTGCGATTTTGGCGCCGAAAAAGACCTAACACCAGGAGATGAATTTGTCGTCACCACACTGAACACAGCGAAAGGTGATGTGAAAATCGGCGCTATGATCTGCTACGACCGCGAATTTCCCGAGAGTGCCCGCGTGCTGATGCTCAAAGGTGCCGAGGTGGTGCTGATACCCAACGCCTGTCCTATGGAACTTAACCGCCTAAGCCAATTGCGTGGCAGAGCCTTTGAAAACATGATGGCTGTCGCCACTTGTAACTATCCCGCCACCGTGCCGGATTGCAACGGTGGTTCTTCCGTCTTTGACGGCGTAGCCTACCTCCCCCATTTAGAGGGCAGTCGAGACACCTGCATTCTGCAAGCCGGTGAAGCGGAAGGTATCTATATAGCTAAACTGAATTTGGAGCAACTACGGCAGTACCGCTCGGCAGAAGTCCACGGCAACGCCTATCGCCGTCCACACTTGTACACAGAATTGTTGAATACAGAGATAAAAGCACCCTTCATCCGGGAAGACAAGCGATAAAAAACGCGTCTGCATTGGCAGACGCGTTTTCTTTATTATCTTTTCATTTGGCGCAAGAACAGCCATACCGCCACCACAAACAGCACAACGGCATAACCCAACACCCACCACAGGTGCGGGAAGACGCCCGCAAAATCACCGAGGAGAAGTGCGCGTTCCATATCCACCGCGTGAACAAACGGCAAAAGATACGCAATCTTTTTGAAAACTCCGCCTACCAAATCGAGATCAAACCAGATACCCGACAGCCACGCGGACACATTGGTTAACAACGCACCGCAGACACCGCCCACCTGCTTATCGCTGAGCACACTACCGCACAGCAGTCCCAAAGCAATATAAAGTAGCGAAATCGGAATCACACCGAGAACGGCGAATAGAATATTCACCGTCACGTCAAGCCCCAATATCACAGCGGCAACGTAGCAGATCAAACTTTGTGCCACGGCAATCGGCAGAATCGGCAGCGTGTAGCCGAGAATAAAATCCAGAGAAGTCAGCGGTGTGGTATACAAGCGCTGCATAAACGCACTGCTTCTGTCCTTGCTGATTAACGTAGCGGAGAAAAGTGTCAAAAAGGCCAGACCAAACACGGTGATGCCGGGTACTAGGTGCTGTATCTCAAACAACGGAACGGGAACATTCGCCTGAATCGCGCTTAACAACGCCAACAATACCAACGGGAAACCAAGACTAAAAGCCAAATTCAGCGGATCGCGCAACAATTCCTTTACGTTACGCCCTGAAAAGGTCAACATTCTCATTGTGCCACCCCTTTCACAATGCGGATAAAGGCTTGCTCAAAGTTGTCGGTTTGCGCGGTTTTTTTGATCTCATCCACGGCGTCGCAAAGTAACAATTTACCACCCTTTATAATCGCCACACGATCCGATAAAGTCTCCGCTTCCTCCATATAGTGGGTAGTGAGGATAATCGTAACCTTTCCTTTAAGAGCGCGGATCATATCCCACAAATCGCTACGCGCCAGCACGTCCAGCCCCAAGGTCGGTTCGTCCAGAAACAAAATTTGCGGTTCACTCACCAGGGCCATCGCAATACTCAAGCGACGCTGCCAACCGCCGGACAGTTTACCTGCTTTTTTTGCAAGGATGGATTCTAACCCCAGCAAAGCCGTCAACTCGCTGATTTTACTATCCTGTTTTTCTTTTGAGAAGCCGTAGATGCCACATATCAATTGCAGGTTTTCCTTTGCGGACAATCCAGGCGCCACCGCTGTCTCTTGCGGAGAAACAGCGATGATGTCTTTGACCTTGGCAGAAGCGGTAACGATACTGTGACCGTGCAAAAACGCATCACCACTTGTGGGTTGCGTCAAGCAGCATAGCATCTTAATCGTAGTGGTTTTACCGGCACCGTTGACACCTAAAAGAGACAAGAGTTCTCCTTGTCTGACTGAAAGGGTGAGATTATCCACCGCTGTCACATCTTTATAACGCTTGGTTAAGTTCTTAATTTGGATAGCATCCATCATACATTACTCCATTCCGTACTGCTTGCGCATACCCAGATACGCGTCAGTCAGCATACTGCTCACCAGTTCCCAATCGAGATTCAGAAATCCCGTTGCAAACATCGTGGCAATGCCGTGAACATAGGCCCACATCTCCAGATGAAACAGTCTCGCTGTATCATCATCCACACCTGTGTTTTGGCGAACGATATCGGTCATTTGGATAAAAGACTGAGACTCGGCAGGAACGTCCGCTTCCGTTCGATCGCACATATATAACAGCTTGAACAGTTCCTTCTCCTCTTTCGCAAAACGAATATACGCCATACCGCCGGCTTTGTAAGGTGGATACTCCCCACTCTCCGTCTCGCGGCAAACATACTCCTGATACAGCGCATCCGCCGATTCAACCACGGCAAAGCGCAGATCCTCCATCGTGGCGAAATTGGAGAAGATTGGCTGGGTAGAACAGCCCAAAACTGCGGCAACGGTACGGGCATTTAAAGCCTCCGCCCCACTCTCTCGTACAATATCCGTAGCGGTGCGAATAATATCTTCTTTTGATACTCTTATTTTCGGCGCCATTACACGACCCCCATAATATATCGTTTGTTATATATCGTATGTTATGTTAACATGACAGAGGTGAATCTGTCAAGAGGTTAACAAAAAACTCCACCGTTTTCATTGAAAACAGTGGAGTTTTCTCACTCATTTACACAACTGCAAACGGCAGAATACGCATTGACCAAACCACCACTAAGCAAAACGCCTCCGACAATATCGGTGATCCAATGGACACCCGCAATCAAACGACCTATTACCATAAAAAATGTAAAAACAACAAACGCAGACAACACTATGCTGCGAAACACACCCACTCGCATACGCGCACGCAATTGTAACCATACGGTAGGCATAATACACAGAACCAGCAGCGTTGTCGATGACGGATACGATGCCTCCAAATTTCCCGCAATCAACACAGGGCGATAATTGACAACCACTATTTCAAACAGTAAATAACTCAGTAGCGTAATGTTATAAAATCCACCGAGAACCAATATATCCGCATCGACTTTCAAAAGGTTTCTTCTTTTTATCCATTGACACAAACCCAATATCGCAAACCCGAGGCCCAACGCAACCGGCACCAGACCGAGCCAGTCGGTGATGGTATACATAATCATATGCACGCCGGTCAGCCGGTGAAACCACTCGTTCAGCGTAGCAAAACCAACCCTAGATCCACGAGGTCCGATAGCTGCCACGTCCACACAACGAACCATCACCGTCCACAGTGTAAAAGCGCACAGCAAACTCCCTGCTGTAACAAATCTTTTGATCACATATTTTTTCATTGTTCTTCCTCCCTCATATTGCTAAAGATAGCATAAGGGAGTACGCCGTGATAAACAAGAAACGCTCTGTCACCTATAGGATACGATGGGTATCCTTACTTTTTCAGTAAAAGCAACGCTTGAATCACCAGCAAAGCAAACAAAAAGCCTGCCGCATAGGGTTGTGAACCGAACACAAACAACAGTAATCCGAGACTGTTCAACGTCAGCGACAAGGCGTATTTATGTTGTGCCCAGAAAGACCATCGACACTTCTGCAGCGCCAACAGCAACACACCGCACCCAACAATGCTGCTTGTTATATCCACATACAACAATCGCATATAGGGAGCTACCGATGTTAAAGACCATAACGGCACCTCCTGCAAAACACCATGTTCCTTCTGACCAAACCACGGCAGAAAAAAGAACAACACCACGCTGATATTCAGCAACCCGAAAATCAGATCGCGCATTTGGTCTCTCTTTTGCTTTTGCTCATTTTCTGCGATGGTGAGCACCTCATCAGAGGACAGTAACACATCCACCGTCACTGAAAAATAGGCGGCAATGGCTTTTAACGAGTCGATATTAGGGTATCCCCTCCCCGACTCCCATTTGGACACAGCCGTGCGGGACACGTACAACACCTGTGCCAGTTCTTCTTGTGTGATGCCTCTTCTCTTGCGCAATTCTTGCAATTTTTCGTGAAACTCCATAGTCAGCACCCTTTCTGTGAGAGTATTATATCATATTCATCGTCACAATACCAAGACACGATTCGTCACATACCAAAAAACCGCCGTCTGCACTGTGCAGACG
>JAZNED010000055.1:0-3393 GCA_045588425.1 Acutalibacteraceae bacterium | reverse complement strand
GTTCTACGTGTCGGATTTGTATGCTACGGTGAACGATAAGGGCATCAAGCGCTACGCATTGGCCGATGTCACCGGTGACGGTGTGCCGGAGCTGATTACCGAAGGCTACTCGATGAGTGTATTTACCTACCAGTCGGGACGACTGCTCCGTCTGTATGAAACAGCTGCCGGAATGGAGAGGAAAATTCTGTCCAACGGTTATCTGTGGGAACAGCGTCTCGGCGGTGGCAACAATTATCGGTATACCAAATTCTTCGAAATAGGCACTACGCGAACCGTTGAGTTTGGCGATCCCGGTTATGACACCGACGAAGAAAAATATCACTTTGACGGCGTATGGATGAACAAGGCAGATTTTGATGCCGAGACCGCCACCTATTTTGAGAATGCGAAGAAGCCTGCGCTGCTGATTTGGTACGACTACGCCACTAAACAGCCGAATTCTCAGGCGATGGTGCAGTATCTGTCGCTGTTGCAAAATGTGTACCAAAACAACAGCAGTGCCTACTACGCTCTGCACGACGCAGACGGTGACGGAACGCAGGAGTTGCTGGTCAAGGTGGGGGAGAATGTCGTTGTTGGCTTGCCCCAAAGTAATCCCACCCTCTCCAACGAGAAGGGTATCGAGTGGGTTTCGTTTAAAGATGAGCCCATATATACCGTGGACATGACCTTTGACGGATTTCAGGACGTGGCGGTGTGCGTGGATAATGTGTACGGAAAAATCTTTGCGGTTTTGCGGTGGGATACGAAACTGGAAAAACTGGTGATGATGCCGACGACCCTGCAAAATCCCGCGGTAGATTCGCAGAACGCGATCATCCGCACAAGCCGTTCGGGCGACCAGATTGTGTCCTATTCAATGTGGAGTTATGACGAGGAACAAAAGGATTTTGTGCGCACACACAGCCTATATTTTCATCAAAATGAGCAAGCCACCGGCGATGACGACAATGTGAAATTGGTGGTTAGAGAAAACGGTGATGAGAAGATACTGTATGTCCGTGGCGAGCCCTATGCGCTGGATAAGACCGACCCGCAGGTGGCACCGTATTATGTGCCCGGTTCGTTGTGGGATTTGGATGGCCTGCAGTGGGAAGCGATGCAGTGGGCAAAGAAAGATCAATACGGCAACTACGCCGGCTATGCCGCCCTGCTGAAGGCAGAATATCCGAATCAAAAGATCGAGTATGCCCTTCGTGACCTGAATGCCGATGGGCGGACTGACCTGTTGGTGTTGGAAGAGGGAACCACCTTGTCGGTATACACGAAGAAAGACGGCTTTACCCACTTGTTGGTGGCGCAGGATTTTGTGAGTGGTACCTCCCGCTTTTTGACCACCGGTGATGCGGATTACCCCGGCATTATCTATTTCTGTGTAGGCGGCGGTAAGGATCGGTATTATTATCTCTCTTTGGATAACGTGGAAAACGGAGAGTTTGTGAAGATTCCCTTGTGGACGGATAACTACAGCCTTTACGAGGAAGGGGAAGAAGGTCGCATTACCGAGCTGAGCGACGATAAGAAACTCATCGAGCTGTCCCGTGAGGCGTATCAAAACAACTGCGACCTGGTTTTTTCGCAGTTCGGCGGCTCGGCGAGTACGATTGCTTTGGATCGCAAATATCAGCAAGCGCTACACGCCTATTCCTCCGATTCCAAAAGCCATCGGGACGTGGGATCGTTGCAGCCGGAAACGCAGGATATCATCCTGATGGACGGCAAATATTATCAAACCTTTGTCGCCTCGGCCTCGAACGTAGACGTGCGAGTAGACGTGCGATACGTTTGGCTCAGCCAATACGAGGCCGATATCGGTGCCGCCTATTGGGATTGGGTGATCATCGGCACCGAGGAAGACTATTCCTTGAGCAACATCGGCAAGATGGACTACGTCCATCGCGTCCCCGTGGCTTTACAGCCTGTTGTGGGCAATCGGCAGACTTTCCTCTATCAAGGAAAATCCGTCCTGCTGTCCGATCTTCTGTCCCAATATAATGACGAGATCGGTCGTTATGCCGTGGTGGATTTCGAAGGTGACGGCAAGCTTGAGCTGGCAGTGGAATTTAAAACTCCGAATTTCATCCTCGTTCTTTGGAACGAAGCGGACACCTGCTACGGCGATCTCTTTAGCTTCCGTAGTATGTATCGAATCAATACGGATGGGTCGTTCCATTGGAATAGCAGTGCCGGTGATTACGGTTGTTCTCGCATTCAGCTCAGTGGCGGAACGTGGAAAGACACCGATCTATGGCGCGTAGAAAGGGATGGGAATGATTCCACCTATTACGTGGATGGGAAAAAGGTATCGGCAGAAGAATTTGAATCCTTGACCGCCGAAACGAAAAATGAAGTATTGTGGTACGAGTGGCCGTAACTGTTGGAAGGAGATAAGCCTATGAAAAAATGTCTTTCTTTGTTCTTGATGGTCGTGATGTTGTTTAGCCTTACCGCCTGCCACACCGTTCCTGATATATCGGAGGATGGCGGCACCACGACTGCTTCTTCTGCTACGACCACGACTACCACTACCCAGCCGATGGTGCGCATCACTTACAGCACCTCTGAAAACGCGACCTTGCAGGAGCTGCAAAAAAGCTGCGACATTTTGGAGCAACGCTTGACGGCGATGGGAATGTCCGGCTATCGCATCAGCATTACCGAAGACGAGACGATTCTGTTGGAGGTACCTCGCAGTTATTACCCCGGCAACTTGAACAAACGGGCCTATATTTGGGGTAGCCAAGGTGAACTTGCGATTTGCGTTGGCGACACAGAGGATGGCATAGTACCGATGCCTCCGGAGGATACGGTGCTGGACTATCGCCACGTCTCTTCTGCTGAGGCGGTTATGTTGCAGAGCGGAAAGTATGCGGTGGCGCTGACCTTCACGGCGGAGGGTGCTGATCTCTTGGCAGACATTACCACCGAATTAGCAAAGACACAGGATTATCTGTACATTCATATGGATTGGGAGTTCGAGGATACACTGCAAGTGTTACAGCCCATCACCGATGGTGAGTGTATGGTAACCGACTTTGCCTCTTGGGAGGCGGCTGCGTTGTTCGCGGCAAAAATCAATGCGGGTTTGTTGCCCTACAACTTGTCTGCCGGTGTAGATTTTAGTCTCGTTGAATAAAATGTAAAAAAGCCGTTGCAACCGGTCGGTTGCAACGGCTTTTTACTTATATCTGTTGGAAATAGCACCAGGGAGCAACGTTCCAATTGGGGTTGCTCACAGCGGTGAGCTTTTGCCTAGAGAGGGGAGGGGGGGGGGTGAGCCGATGGCTCCATAGTCCCAAATGTGCCCCCTTAACGCCACCGTAGCGGCTGTCGCCGTAGAGCGGCATCTTCCGTGAGGCAAACTGCACGCGGATCTGGTGAGTTCGACCT
>JAZNED010000054.1:0-2035 GCA_045588425.1 Acutalibacteraceae bacterium | reverse complement strand
GTGCTGTGTGCCCATCTGCTGCCGCTGATGGAAAAGGGGGCGTTTCGGCGCATTCTGTTTTGCCCCACGGGGGCGCTGATGAGTCCCACTTCGTCCCAGCAGGGGGAGTCCATTCCCGGTATTTGCCACGCGGTGTGTTTGGTGAAAGAATGAGGAAAGAGCGTGCCGTGAGGCACTCTCTTTTTTTATGTGGATTTTTGTCAGAAAAGGTTGTGCGTTAACAATTTTTGTGATATGGTATAGATATCCTAAACTAAGTAATTAAGCAAGTAACGAGAAGGAGCGATAGCTATGGCTATCCTAAAATGTAAAATGTGCGGCGGTGACCTGAATGTTGCCGAGGGGATTTCTGTCTGTGAGTGCGACTATTGCGGTACGAAACAGACGGTCCCCACCGCCGATGACGAGAAAAAGCTGGCGCTGTTTGCCCGCGCCAACCGCCTGCGGTTGGGGTGCGAGTTTGACAAGGCCGCCGGTGTATACGAGGCTATTGTGGCGGACTTTTCCACGGAGGCGGAGGCCTATTGGGGTTTGGTGCTGTGCAAATACGGTATCGAGTACGTGGACGACCCCAAGACGAAAAAGAAAATCCCTACCTGCCATCGTTCCTCCTTTGACAGCGTGACGCAAGACGGCAATTTCCAGATGGTGCTCAACTACGCCGATCCCGTGGCCGGCGGCGTGTACCGCGAGGAAGCCGCGCAGATTGAGGAATTGCGCCGTGGGATTATTGCGGTTTCCTCCCAGGAAGAGCCCTACGATATTTTCATCTGCTACAAGGAGACCGATGCCAAAGGGGAGCGTACCATCGACAGTGTGGTTGCCCAAGACGTGTACGGCGCCTTGACCGAGAAGGGGTATCGGGTGTTCTTCGCTCGAATCAGCTTGGAGGACAAGCTGGGCGTGGAGTATGAGCCGTATATCTTTGCGGCGTTGCACTCGGCAAAGGTGATGTTGGCCTTTGGCACCGATTACGAGCATTTTAATGCGGTGTGGGTGAAGAACGAGTGGAGTCGCTTCCTGCAACTCATCGAAAAGGGTGAGAAAAAGACGCTGATTCCTTGCTACAAGGGAATTGACGCCTACGATATGCCCCAGGAGTTTGCCAAACTGCAGGCGCAGGATATGGGCAAAGTGGGGGCGATACAGGACCTGCTGCGCGGCATCGAGAAAATCCTCGGTGCGGACAAGACCGTGGTGACAGAGACGGTGGTGATGGGAGGCAACCCGCAGGTGGCCCCTCTGCTCACCCGCGCTTTCATCTTCCTGGAGGATGGCGATTGGGGTAAGGCAGATGGGTTCTGCGAGCAGGTGCTTAACCTGAACCCCACCTGCGGCGAGGCGTATCTCGGCAAAGTGATGGCGGAAGCGCAGGTACATAAGCGGGAGGAGTTGGCCAGTTGTTCGGCTCCCTTTTGGCAGAGCAACAACTTCCAAAAGGCCATGCGCTTTGGCGACGATTCTCTGCGGACGGAGTTGCAGGGGTATCTAGATACCATCGACGCCCGCAATAAGGAGACGGCGTATCAATACGCTGTGAGCGTGGTGGAAAAAGCCACCACCGATGAGGAATATCGTTTGGCCGCCGAGCGGTTTGGCCGCATTAAAGGATATAAGGACGCGGAAGCGTACCTTTTGAAATGCGAACAGCGGATCGAGGAGATCCACCGACAGGCAGAGGAGGAACGCAAGGAGACGCTGTATCGTCAATGTATGGCAGATATGCAAGCGGATACGCCGCCATCGCTGCGCAAGGCGATTCACTATCTCCAAACCATCGCGGATTGGAAAGATGCCGCCCAACGGATAGAACAGTGCAAGCAACGCGTGCAAGCGTTGGAGGAGGAGCGGAAAGACTCCCTGTATCGGCACAGCGTGGAAGATATGGAAGCGGGTACCGTCGAGAGCCTGCAACGGGCGGTGAAAGGTTTTCAATACGTCCCCGGATGGCGGGATGCCGATGCGCAACTGGAGGAGTGTCAGAAGCGATTGTCGTTGGCGTTGAAAGAGCGCAACGAAGAGGAAGATCGACTGG
>JAZNED010000053.1:0-10021 GCA_045588425.1 Acutalibacteraceae bacterium | reverse complement strand
GGCGTGAAAGAAGCGGTAACGGAAAAAGGGCTTATGGGTGCCATCACCGGAGGCTTAACCGCCACCGCGGCAGGGGTCACCACTGCGGTGGCGCTGGGGCTGATTGCCGCATTGGTGGGAAAGAGTGGAGATAAGACGTGACGGTGCGCCGAATGGTTGTGTAGGGGAGGGCCTCTGTGCCCTCCCGCCAATCGGTGCAGATTTTACGGGAGGGGATGGAACCCCTCCCCTACATTACTAAATAAGCATCCTACGCAAAAAAGAGCAACGGAAACATTTCCGTTGCTCTTTCTCTTTATCTCACCACTGTGTAAATCAGTTCCTGGGCGGCGGGGGCGGCGGCAGAGATGGTGACCGCGTCCAGATAGGCGGCTTTTGCCCCCTCCACGGCACCGGCGCGGTTGGTGTACAGCACCGCAATCGGCTCGCCTGCCGTGACGGCGTCGCCGGTCTTTTTCAGCAGGCGGATGCCGGCGGCAAAGTCGATGGCCTCCTCCTTGGTGGCACGGCCTGCGCCCAGCGCCACACCCACGATGCCGATGCGCTCGGCATCCATGGCGGTGATATAGCCGTCCGCCGAGGCACACACCTCATAGGCAGGGGCGACGGGGAAGCGGGAAAGGTCACGCAGGTAGTCCGCGTCACCACCCTGCGCTGCCACCCAGCGGCACAGCTGCTCAAAGGCGGCACCGCTGTCCACCGCCTCGGTGACACGGGCGGCGGCCTCTTCGGGGCTCCAACCCTGACACAGACACAGCATCTCGGTAGCCAGGGCTTCGCACAGGCTACGCAGGCGGCGGTCACCGCCACCCTGCAGGATCTCCACCGCCTCCATCACCTCGATGGCGTTGCCCACGGCAGAGCCCAAGGGAATATCCATATTGGTCACCAGCGCGGCGGCCTGACGACCGCAGGCGGCGGCAATATCCACCATCTGACGAGCCAAGGCTTCGCCATCGGCACGGGTCTTCATAAAGGCGCCGCTACCCACCTTGACGTCCAACACGATGGAGTGGGAGCCGGCAGCCAGCTTCTTGCTCATGATGCTGGAGGCGATCAGCGGCACGCTATCCACCGTGGCGGTGACGTCACGCAGGGCGTACAGCTTCTTATCCGCAGGGGCGAGGTCGCCGGACTGACCGATCACCGCCACGCCCACCTGCTCCACCTGAGCGAGAAACGCCTCGGCAGACAGCTCGGTCTGAAAGCCGGGGATGGACTCTAACTTATCCACCGTGCCGCCGGTGTGACCCAAGCCACGGCCGGACATCTTCGCCAGCTTACCGCCCAGCGCCGACACAATGGGGGCGACGATGAGGCTGGTCTTGTCCCCCACGCCGCCGGTGGAATGCTTGTCCACCGACAGGGTGCCGAAGCGAGACAGATCCACCGTATCGCCGGAATGCATCATGGCATCGGTGAGGGTGGCGGTCTCGGCAGGGGTCATGCCGTTGAAATACACCGCCATGGCAAAGGCCGCCATCTGATAATCGGGAATGTCACCCGCGGTGTAACCCGCAATCAAAAAGCGGATTTCCTCCTCGGTCAGTTCTTCCCGCGCTTTTTTACGCTGAATGATGTCATACATACGCATACGCGACACCTCCTAATGTATCCTCTATTGTACCACGCCCACCACCGTTTGTAAATGGGGAGTTTTGCGAGGATTATGGATATGGACTCCACCCCTATGATGCGCAACCACGGTGCCGCAAGATTAGGCTTCCCCTTGAGGCCGATTTCCCCCGATAGCGGGGGAAAATGTCGGCAAAGCCGACAAAAGGGGGGGCCGTTTCACGGCGAGTGAAAAGCTGTCACGGCTATCGCCGTGACTGATGAGGTGTAGCCGACGAATGTCGGCGTTTTATTTAGATTTATGCAAACCTCGCCACCTCATCCACCGCCGTCGGCGGTCCCCCTGTCTCGCTGCGGCTCGGTCCACTCGCAGTTCTGACAGTCCACTGGACTGTCATTCATTGCTGCTCGTGTCGCTTCGCTACCCTCAAGGGGAAGGCTGATTGAGTTAGCTATTACTCGTAGGGATGACCATTGATCGTCCGTCATGCCAAACACCTAAAAATTATACAGTTACAGTAAGGTTACATTTAAGTTACTTTTTTCCTCCTACGACAAAAAGTTGTGGATTTTTCTGCCGATGTATGGTAGAATGGGTGGCGAATGATTGCGCCCAAGGAGGACAAGGTATGATAGATTGGTTTAAAGAGGTGTTCGGTTGGTTGCCGAAAGAGGCGTTTGCGGCGCTGATTTCCATGGTGCCGGTTATTGAATTGCGCGGCGGTCTGCCCTACGCCATCCTGTCCGGTATTTCCCCGTGGATCGCCTTTCCGCTGTGTATTGTCGCCAACCTCATCCCCGTGCCTTTCATCCTGTGGTTCATCACCCCCATCTTCAACTGGATGAAAAAGACCCGCCTGTTCCGCCCCATCGCGGAAAGGCTGGAAAAGAAAGCCATGAGCAAGAGCAACAAGCTGGACAAGGGCTATTTCTGGGGTCTGCTGCTGTTTGTGGGTATCCCCCTCCCCGGCACCGGTGCTTGGACCGGCGCTCTGTTGGCATCCATGCTGGACATCCCCAAGAAAAAATCCATCCCCGCCATCGCCCTGGGCGTGTGTCTGGCGGCGGTGCTGATGGGCGTGCTGTCCCTGTTTGTGGACGGCCTGTTCTTTTAAGTTAAGACGCATCAAAAAGGAGATTTTTGCCATCGGCAGAAATCTCCTTTTTTTGTGCCCGCTATGGGGTATGATAGGAGCATAGGACGCATATACTGCAATAGCAAACAAAGGAAAGGAAGATTACTGCTATGGAGAACCGCCGTATCTATCTGCCCGAGGGGGATCTCATCGACACCCCCGAAAACCAAGCCGCCACATCCAGCCTCACTGCCCTCATGCAGGCGCAGAGTGAGGGTCGCCTGCTGGAGGGGCGGGCGGTCCGCTGTGATGTGGACCACAACCTGTACGTAAAATTGCCCTGCGGGGAGGGAATCATCCCCCACCGCGAGGGTGCCATCGGCATCGCCGAAGGCATCACCAAGGACATCGTGCTCATCACGCGGGTGAACAAGCCGGTGTGCTTCACCGTTATCGGATTTGAACACACCGACACCGGCTGTCGCCCTGTGCTGTCCCGCCGCATCGCCCAACAGCGGTGTCGGGAGGAATTCCTCGACCATCTGCAACTGGGGGACGTGATTCCCGCCCGCATTACGCGACTGGAGACCTTTGGCGCATTCTGCGACATCGGGTGCGGATTGCCCGCCCTGCTCCCCATCGCGGACATCTCGGTGAGCCGTATCCTCCACCCCTCCGACCGCTTGCGGGTGGGGATGGAGATTTTGGGAGTCGTGTCCTCGCTGGACAACGACCGCATCTGCCTCTCCCATCGGGAGCTGCTGGGAACGTGGGAGGAAAACGCCGCCCGCTTCCACGTGGGGGAAACGGTGGCGGGTATCGTCCGCTCGGTGGAGCCCTATGGCATATTTGTAGAACTGTCCCCCAACCTAGCCGGCCTGGCGGAGCCTCACCCCGGAGTACGGGTGGGACAGCAGGCGGCAGTGTACATCAAAAGCGTCCAACCGGAAAAGCTGAAGATCAAGTTGGCGCTCATCGACGCCCAGGACAGCGACCAACCACCCTCCGAGCCGGAATATTTCATCACCGATGGGCCTCTCACCCACTGGCGCTACTCCCCCGAGGGGTGCCAACGGGTGATCGAACGGCATTTCCAGTGAGCCTAAAATAAAGCCGATAAAGCCGAAAGGGTTCACTCTCTTTAAAAGCGTCCTCACAGAGGACGCTTTCCCATCAAAAATAAAGCCGATAAAAAATCCCCGAAGGGTTGCATTCCTTTCGGGGATTTTGCTATAATAAAGAAAACACCGAAAGGAGGAAGCGGATATGCGCAAGAAAATACTGTGCGTGCTGTTGGCGATGTGCCTCATCGCCGTCTGTCTGTGCGGCGGTTGCCGCAAAAAGCAAGCAAACGACGGCACCGGCGGCGGATTCCGCTTCCCTATCGACGCCGAGCCCTCCATGTTAGACCCCCAGATGGCCCAGGACACCGCCGCCGTGACGGTACTCTGCGCCCTGTTTGAAGGTCTCACCCGTCTGGACAACAACGGCAAGGCCATTCCCGCCGCCGCCGACTGGAAGGTGTCGGAGGATGGGCTGACCTACACCTTCCAACTCAAGGAATCCTACTGGAACGTCAACGCCGTGGAGGGGCAAGAACACCCCTGGGACAAGCCCATCCGCGTGACGGCGGATGACTTCGCATTCGGCATACACCGCGTGGCAGACCCTGCCACCAAATCCCCCTTGGCGGCGGAACTGTACGGCATCCAAAACGCCGAGGCGGTGACCGCAGGCGAGATGGCGGTGGAGGAATTGGGGGTCAAGGCGGTGGACGACTCCACCCTCACCATCACCCTCTCCGCCCCCGACAGCGACTTCCCCGCCCGCTTGGCTACCTCCCCCTTCTTCCCCTGCCACCGCGCCTTTTTCGAGTATACGGCGGGGCAATACGGTCTGGAGGAGGACTACGTGCTGTCCAACGGTGCCTTCCGTTTGGCAGCATGGAATCACGACGAGAGCGTATTGCTGTATAAACACGACAACTACCACGACGCGGCGGCCATCGCCCCTGAGGCGGTGCGCTTCGTCATCGGGGTGGATGACCCCGTCACCGCCCTCAAGGAGGGCGACCTGTCCGCTGCTCCCCTCTCCGCCTCCCAGGCGGAGGAGGCCCACGGACTGACCACCACCCGTCTGGACGATACGGTGCGGATGCTGTGGTTTAACACCACCTACCGTCCCCTCGGTGAACAAAACCTGCGTCAAGCATTGCGGGACAGTATCCAATGGGACAGCGTCAACGCATTCCTGCAAAAATCCGGCGAGCAAGCCGCCACCGGCTTTATTCCCCCTGCCGCCACCGTCAGCGGTGCGGAGGTATACCGCACCGACCAAAACGCCCTCTCCCCCACCACCGACACCGCCGCGGCGAAAACCCACCTGCAAGCAGGATTGGATGCTTTGGACAGCACCGCCGCCCGTATCCGCATTGAAGTTTTGACGGCAAACGATGCGGTGAGCACCGACATCGCCCGCTATATCGTTCAATCGTGGCAGAAGAATTTAGGCATCACCGTCACCCTGACCCAAGTCAGCGAGCAGGAATTGACCAAGCGGGTGAAAAACGGCAACTATCAAGCCGCCCTGTACACCCACACCCCCTCGGGACTCACCGGCGGGGAGAATCTCAGCATGTTTGCCTCCACGGCACCGGATAACTTCTCACGTCTGCAGGATAGCGGTATCGACAAGGCCGTCACCGCCGCCCGACAAGGCGGACGAGCCCAGCTGACCGCGCTGGAGCAGGCGTTGTGGGAGGCGTGTCCCGCCGTCCCCATCAGCTTCCCCGGTCGCTATTACGGCTTTGCCGAAGGCACTGAGGACATCGTTGCCCGCCCCTTTGGCGGCGGACGGTATCAGTCGCCGCTGGACTTCCGCAGTGCGAAAATGTATGAGTAATCCTATTCGGAGATGATACCGTGTCCCTTGAATATAACAAAGATAACGTTTCTCCGGCACAAAACCTACGAAAAAATGCTACGCCACAAGAAAAACAACTGTGGTACGATTTTTTGTCCTCTTATCCCATCCGTTTTCAACGGCAAAAGGCCATTGGTAATTTTATCGCCGATTTTTACTGTCACAAGGCAAAATTGGTGGTTGAAAGCGATGGCTCACAGCATTTCACTGATACCGGGTTGGTCGCAGATGCTTTTCGTACCGAAAAAATGGAAAGCTATGGTCTGAAAATCATTCGTTTTACCAATCAAGACATCCAGAACAATTTTCGTGGCGTGTGTGAATATATCGATAATACCGTAAAAGCCTCCCTCCGAGAGGGCTGATTTCCCCCGATAGCGGGGGAAAATGTCGGCGAAGCCGACAAAAAGGGGGGCCGCTTGCGGCGAGCAAGGTGTCACGGCAAAGCCGTGACGGAGGGAGAGTGCGTTACCAAATCGGCTCGCAAATCTCCCTCCGTCACCGCGCACAACCGTGGGAATATGGTGGAACGCCATATTCGAGGAGTGGCAACGAAAGCTACGATACGCACAACCTGAAAGCCACTCCGCACCTCCCTCTCGGAGGGAGGCTATTTTGCTCCTACTCAAACAAAAAGAAGGTTTGGCAAATGCCAAACCTTCTTTTTTATTCTTACAGAACCTTGGACAGGAACTCCTGCAGGCGGGGATGCTTGGGGTTGGTGAAAAACTCCTCGGGGGTTGCCTCCTCGGCAATCACGCCATCGGAAATAAACATCACGCGGGAAGCCACCTCGCGGGCAAAGCCGATCTCGTGGGTGACCACCACCATGGTCATACCCTCATTAGCCAAATCCTTCATAACTGCCAGCACCTCACCCACCATCTCGGGGTCCAGAGCGGAGGTAGGCTCATCAAACAGGATAACTTCCGGCTCCATAGCCAGCGCACGAACAATCGCCACGCGCTGCTTCTGTCCGCCGGACAGCTTGGAGGGATATTCGTCCTTTTTGTCCAACAGGTCGATGCGCTCCAGCAACTCCATCGCCTTTGCGGTGGCCTCTTCCTTGGTCTTCAGGCCCAACTGAATGGGGGCGAGGGTCATATTCTGCATCACCGTCAGATTGTTGAAGAGATTGAAATGCTGGAACACCATTCCCACCCGACGGCGGGCCAAATTGATGTCAACCTTGACCTTTTTCTCCTGTGCTTTCAGCTCTTTGTTGCTAAGATCGGGGTGCAGGGCGGGATCCAGATGGGTGATCAGATCGTCGCCGATCCAGATTTCACCGCTATCCGGTTTTTCCAGCAGATTCATGCACCGCAGAAGGGTGCTCTTGCCGCTGCCGGAGGGACCGAGGATAACCACGCGCTCGCCCTTTTCAATGGTGCAGGACACGCCGTTCAGCACCTGTACTTTACCAAAATTTTTGGTTACGTTTTTAACGCTTATCACCGGCGCGCAGCCTCCTTTCAATGAGCTTGATGGCAAAGGTCAGCAGATACACGATCGCCAGATAGAACAACGCCGCCACGGTGGAGGGGATGATGTAACTGGCCATATACGAGCCGCCGCCGATAATCTTGGCGGCGTTGGTCAGATCGTACATACCCACCATGCTGACGATGGAGGTCTCCTTGATCAGGGCGATGATCTCGTTACCGATGGAGGGGATCACATTCTTGATGGCCTGAGGGATGACAATCTTCATCATGGTCTTGCCGCCGGTAAGACCCAGCGCGCGACCTGCCTCAGTCTGACCGATGTCCACCGATAGGATGCCAGCGCGGATATTCTCCGCCACATAGGCGCCGGAGTTGATACCAAAAGCGATGATGGCAATCAAAATCTCGGGGAAACCGCGGATGGCAAAAATGACGTAACACATAATGAACAGCTGCAACGCCATAGGTGTGCCGCGAATGACGGTAATATACAGCTTGCACACCGCCTTGGGCAGCGCCATCCAGGGGGACTTGGGCGCCATACCCACCAGCGCCACGATGGTGCCCAGAATCAGACCCAGCACCGCCGCCGCTACCGAGATGATCAAGGTGGTCTTAAGACCCTGCAGGATCATCTCCATATACAATTCTGTTTTGAACAGTTCTAAAATGCCTTCTAAAAATTCCATAGTGTCTTTCCTATCTCGGGACGGCACCCCGCCCCACGACGCCGAAAAAAGAACGACGCCGCAGCATCGTTCTTTTCTCGGTTATTGTGTTTATACGGTCAGAGAATTACTCCATACCCATGTGCTTCATGACCAGCTTTTCGATCTCGGTCTTGCCGCTCTCGTCCTCTTTGAGCATCTCAGTCAGCACGTCGTTGATAGCATCCAGCAGCTCGTCGTTACCCTTGGTCACGCAGATGGCGTACTGCTCCTCAACAGGGGCATCCTCAGCATCGGTCTCGCCGGAATAGTACAGAGGCAGGCACTTCAGATCCTTGTTCTTGCCGGTGATGTACTGGGCGGGCAGCTCGTCGATGATGACCACGTCCACCTTCTTGCCGCCGATGGCGTCGGCAGCCAGCTGGGCGTTGTCAAAGTTCTTCAGCTCGGTGTTGGTGCCGTACAGCACGCCGTCATAGCCGTAGTCGTTGTCGGCAGTGGCATTGATCTCGCCATCGGTGTAGATCCAGCCGGTGGTATCGGTCTGGGTGCCGATGGTCTTGCCGGCCAGAGCCTCCCACACGATGTAGTCGCCGTTCTCGCCGCTCTTGGTGGCGATGTCATAGTCGGCGGCATAGATGACATACTGCACAGAGGTGTAGTAAGGGATGGAGAAATCCACCTTCTCCTTACGCTCGTCGGTGATGGTCAGACCGGCAGCACCTACGTCGCACACCTTGCCGGCGGACACGTTGTCGATGATGACACCGAAGTCCACATTCTTGAAGGTGACGTCCTTGTCCAGATTCTCACCCACGCGGTTCATGATGTCCACGTCAACGCCCTTAATCTCGGTGCCCACATAATACTCAAAGGGAGCAAAATAGGCATTGGTCTGGACAATGATCTCCTCGGTCTCCTCCTTCTTGCCGCAAGCGCAGCACAGGGTGGCCAGCATAGCCAAAACCAGCAACAGAGAAATAATCTTTTTCATAAATATACACTCCTTCTTACCTAATCTATAAGGTGTACTTGCAATCATACGCCTGTTGCGGCGTTTTGTCAAGTCTTTTTTGTATGTTGATGCATAATTTTATGAAAATATGCATTATTTTTGTATATATACACGTTTTTATGCGGAGGTTTCGCACGAGGCGCAGAGGCGGATATAAAAAACAACCCCCTCCGAAGAGGGGCGGGGTGGCTCATGAATTATGCTGATGGCAGTTAGCGTTTGCCGCTCCTTGAGAATGGCTGTCGCCATTCTCCCAAGTTGCGCGGAAACTGGTTTGCCTCCCTCTGACGAGGGAGGTGGATTTTCGCCGCAGGCGAAAAGACGGAGGGAGAGATGCATAGGCGCGTATGTTTTTGATTTCGTTATCTCTCCCCCAGTCATTTTTGCAAGCAAAAATGACAGCCCCCTCGTCAGAGGGGGCTGTTCTAAATAGTGCGCTGAAATAAGGGAATATGGCGATAGCCATATTCAAGGAGGTGCAATGAGATACGCGGTCTGTACAAAGCGAAAGCACCTCCGCCCCTCGTCAGAGGGGGCTGTGAAGAACGGATTCTGTAACTGCCGACCAAATTGTGGTGCGATGATCGACGAGAGGATTTTTTGTCACGCAGAGGCAAAAGGCACAGGTAATACTATATGTATTACCGAGCATTTTTGACCTGTGTGGCGGAAAATCTGCCGGCGAGCATTGTGCCTAAAATTTGGTTGGTAGTTACCATTAATAATTTTCCTTGCGGACCTCGAAATAGGCCTGGGGATGAGCGCAGACGGGGCAGGCCAGAGGAGCCTTCTTACCCATCACCAGGTGACCGCAGTTACGGCACTCCCAGATGGTCTCTTCGGCCTTCTCAAACACCTTCTGCATCTCCACGTTGGCCAGCAGCTTGCGATAGCGCTCCTCGTGGGTCTTCTCGATGGCGGCCACCATGCGGAACTGGGCAGCCAGAGCGGTGAAGCCCTCCTCGGCAGCCTCCTTGGCAAAGCGGTCGTACATATCGGTCCACTCGTAATTCTCACCCGCGGCGGCAGCAGCCAGGTTGGCGGCGGTGTCGCCCAGCTCGCCCAGAGCCTTGAACCACAGCTTGGCGTGCTCCTTCTCGTTGTTGGCGGTCTCCTCGAAGATGGCGGCAATCTGCTGATAGCCCTCCTTCTTGGCAACGGATGCGAAATAGGTGTACTTGTTGCGTGCCTGACTCTCGCCGGCAAAAGCCTCCATCAGGTTGCGCTCAGTCTTGGTGCCTTTCAGTTCCATAACGATTCCTCCTGAAAAATGATTTTTTGGTACAGTTTTATTATAGCCGAAAATTTCCAAAAAACAAG
>JAZNED010000052.1:0-3682 GCA_045588425.1 Acutalibacteraceae bacterium | reverse complement strand
CCAACTGCTCGCGGTTGGCCTCGTCCTTGGCCAGTGCCCAAGGTGCGGTCTCGTCGATGTACTTGTTGCACCGCTTGGCCAGATTCATGATGGTCTCGGCGGCATCGGCGTTGTGCCAGGTGTCCATCTGCTCATAGAATTTCTTAACCGTCTCGTTACAGGCGTCAGCTAATTCCTGACCCAGTGCGTCCAAAGCAGCGGGCTTCTTCACAGAGCCGCCGAAGTATTTATTGGTCATGGCGATGGAGCGGTTGACCAGGTTACCCAGCGTGTTGGCCAGATCGGCGTTGTACACGTTGATGACGTTCTCGTAAGTGACAACGCCATCCTGAGCAAAGGGGGTCTGAGACAGCAGATACCAACGCACGGCATCTACACCAAACCGCTTAGCCATTTCATCGGCGTACAGCACGTTGCCCTTGGATTTGCTCATCTTGTCCTCACCGGACAGCAGCCAGGGGTGCCCCAACACCTGCTTGGGCAAGGGCTCACCCAACGCCATCAGGATGATGGGCCAGTAGATGGTGTGGAAGCGGACGATATCCTTGCCGATGACGTGCAGATCGGCAGGCCAGTATTTCTTGTACATCTCGCTGGGGTTGTCCAAATCAAAGCCACAGCCCGTAATATAGTTGATAAGCGCATCGACCCACACGTAGATTACGTGGCGGGTATCAAAATCTACAGGAACGCCCCAAGTGAAGGTGGAGCGGGATACGCACAGATCATTCAGACCGGGCTTTAAGAAGTTGTTGATCATCTCGTTGCGGCGGGATACCGGCGCAAAGAAATCAGGGTTATCCTCATAATACTTCATCAATCGATCTTGATATTTGCCCAGTTTGAGGAAATAAGCCTCCTCCTTGGCGTCCACGCAGTCGCGGCCGCAGTCGGGGCACTTGCCGTCCACCAGCTGGCTGGGGGTAAAGAAAGACTCACAGGGGACACAGTACTTGCCCTCGTAAGTGCTCTTATAAATATCGCCCTGATCGTACAGACGGCGGAAGATTTTTTGCACTACGGCTACGTGATCGGGGTCGGTGGTGTGAATAAACCGATCATAGGTGACATGCATGGTTTGCCATACATCCTCGATAACATCCGATGCGCGTCTGGCATAAGCCTGCGGCGTGATACCCTCGGCGGCGGCCTTTTGCTCAATTTTGAGACCGTGCTCATCGGAGCCGGTGAGGAAACGCACGTCAAAACCCATCATCCGCTTGTAGCGGGCGATCATATCGGCCAATACGATGTCGTAGGTGTTGCCGATGTGGGGTTTGCTACTGGCATAGGCGATGGCGGTGGTGATATAAAATTTGGGTTTGCTCATATGAGAGCCTCCTTCGCAATTTGTGGAGTGAATGGACCCCACTTTTTATTGTCTGTGACCCTATTACGCCACATTAACCCATATATTTTAGCATATATAGAAAAAATTACAACCTATTTTTTGCATTTTTTTGCAGGGATGTGGAAATTTTCCAATTGCAATAAAAATTCTTGATTATTGATTAAAAAAGTGCTATAATACATACGATTATGGTGTAGTGTGTACTACTGTGCCCTTTATGTAGGCAAGGGAGGTGTGCCGTATGGCGCGGCGTATATGGTGCGTATTGCTGGCGCTGTGCGTGTTGCTGCTATCCTGCGGTTGCAGTGGCGAGCCGGAATTGCCGGACACCACCACCCCGACCCAGCAGACGCCCGCGGACCCGATTCCTGAGGAGCCGCTGACCTTTGCATTAGCGTATAGTTACGACGACACCCTCAATCCTTTTGCCGCCACCACCGAGGTCAATCTTTGGTTGGCACCGCTGCTGTACGATAGCTTGACGGTCATCACCGAGGGTTACGTCCCCCAGTGGTCATTGGCAAAAGAGATCGCAACCCCCGACCCCACCCACTTGGTGGTGACTCTGCGGGAGGGTGCGGTATTCTCCGACGGCTCCGCTGTCACGGCGAGCGACGTGGTCAAATCCTTTCAGGCGGCACAGCACTCTCCTCATTACGCCACCCTGCTCACCAATGTGATCTCCGCCAAGGCGGACAGCAAGACCGGCAACATCACCTTTACGTTGGCGTTGCCGGATATACACGCCGATGCGTGTCTTACCTTTCCCATTGTGAAAGCATCCACCCTCACCGACAAGGCGACCAAAGCTCCGGTTGGCGGTGGTTTGTATATGCCGCAGCAGGCGGATGACGGCCTCAAATTGGTCAAGAATCCCCATCACCCCGCTGAGGTGCATTTCTCCGAGGTGGCATTGCGGCACTTGCCCAGCAGCGCATCTCGCTATTATGCGCTGGCATCGGGTCAGTTAGCCTATTACTTCGACGACGCCAGCGAGGGCGAAATCCCCCGCGTGATGGGCGCCAGTCAGCCGGTGGAGCTGAATGTCCAGTTGCTGCTGGGCATCAACAGCGCCCACAAGCAGTTGGCACTTCCCGCCGTGCGGCAGGCGCTCAGCTTGATGCTGGATCGTGCCGTGATGGCGACGGTGTATGGTGACAGCGGTTTTGCCACCGCATCTCCTTTCCCGACCGATTGGCAGCCGATGGCGGTTTGCACCATTCCTGCCACAGCGCAGGATGTGGAGGCGGCCAAAGCCTTGTTAGCGGAGGCCAACTATCCCTTAAAGGGTAAAAATGTCCCCGAGTTGCGTCTCATCTATCGTTCCAATCGTAAGGATCGGGCGGTGGTAGCAGAGCACATCCGTACCCAGGCGGAGGCTTGCGGCATCAAGATTACGCCCATGCCGTTGTCTGAGGAGGAGTACCGTCAGGCGCTGACCGACGGTGAATACGAGCTGTATCTGGGCGAGTTCCGCCCCGGTGCGGATATGAGCCTGCGGGCTCTGCTGCTGGGTGGTGACACCTCTTACGGTGTTGCCGAGGACAGTCCGGCCACGGCGGCGTACCACAGCTACCTTGCCGGCGACCTTACCCTGCAAGCGTTTTTGGATGCTTTTGCGGCGGATATGCCCTACATCCCCTTGTGCGGATGGGGTGGTGTGGCCGCCTATGATCGCCGCTTGACGGTGGTTACCCCCACCGGCTACAATCCCTATCACGGGATCGCCGGATGGCAATGATTGCGTTAATTATTAGTCAGTTTTCAAATAGAAAGGTGTGTTTTTATGATTCGTGTCGACAACCGGTACGGAACCATTGAAATCTCTCAAGCCTATTTCCGCTACATCATCGGCGAGGCGGTGTCCTCCTGCTATGGCGTGGTGCGCATGGTGCGTAAGGGAACCCGCAAGGGTCTGCGTGCGATGCTCAGCCGTCAGGCTCTGATCGAGGACGGTATCCGCGTGCGTAACGAGGGTGAGCGTCTGGTGGTGGATCTTCATATTGAAGTGGTGTTCGGCATGAACATTTCCGCCATTGCCAAGAGCATTGTGAACAAGGTGCGCTACACCGTTGAGGAAGCCACCGGCCTGGTTGTAAAGAAGGTCAACGTTTTTGTGGATGGTATTCAGCCCGAATAATCCGTCCCACATCATCGTGCGGCCTTTTTGCGCCGCGTTGAAAAGGAGTGCTTACATTTGATTAAAGGATCTATGCTGCGGGACGCGATGATTTCCGCTTCCCATGCGCTGTCCAATGTCAAGCAGGCGGTTGACGCCTTAAATGTGTTCCCCGTGCCGGATGGTGACACCGGTACGAATATGTCTATGAC
>JAZNED010000051.1:0-3780 GCA_045588425.1 Acutalibacteraceae bacterium | reverse complement strand
TCGAGAACAACTCAGCGACGCCATCGGGCGTCTGGACGAATCGATGATAGAAGAAACGATGGTCAGCCATCGGCGACGCCGTCCGTGGTGGATTTCCGCTGTGGCGGTGGCCGCCTGCGTGTGTCTGGCGGTGGGGATGGTAGCGGCGTGGCCGCAACTCAAATCCCAGGGTGTGGCGCCGTCGGTGGGGGATAGCACCCACAGCATGAACGGAGGGACGACAACCATGCCGACCACAAGACCCCATCACGAACAGCCGGATTTGCCGATTTCCTTTGCACTGGCGAAGGCGCAATATCCGCAGATGGCACAGCGGGTGGATTATTTTGAGGATGAGCAAGGGTACTATACGTGGCGGGAGGCCATAGCCGCACAGCGGAAGCAGGCAAAGGGGCATACCGATGGGATGACCGACTACTATCAAAAAACGATGGTGGAGTTTCTCGCCGGTGAGGCGGGAGAGAATCGGGTGTATTCGCCCCTCAACGTATACTTGGCGCTGGCCATGCTGGCGGAGACCGCTGAGGGTGACAGCCGACAGCAGATTCTTAACCTATTGGGCGTGTCCGATTTGACCACATTGCGTGAAAAGTGCAACGGTCTGTGGAACGGCGTGTACCTTCATGATGGGGCGGTGACCAGTCTGCTGGCCAATTCCTTGTGGTTGGCAGAGGGCGACCGCTGGCAGTACGATATGGACACGGTGAACGCGCTGGCAGAGCACTATTACGCCTCCACCTTTGAAGGCGAGATGGGGAGTGCGGCGTATAATTACGCCCTACAGGACTGGATTAACGAGCAGACCGACAACCTGCTGACCGAGCAGGCAGACGGCTTGGAGTTTGACCCCAACACAGTGCTGGCGTTGGCCTCCACCATCTGCTTTAAGGCACGGTGGTACGACGAGTTCAGTCCTCAGCACAACACCGAAGGTGTGTTCAAAACCGCAAACGGCGATGTCAATGTCACCTATATGAATCAAAACGGTATGGGTTGCGGTTATTTTGGTGAGCAGTTTACGGCGGTGTCGCTGGGATTGGATGACGGTGCCTACGCTATGTATTTCTTCCTGCCCGACGAGGGAGTGGCGGTGAACGACTTGCTGACCGACAAGCAGATGCTGCAGGTGCTGCAGGAGGGGACAGACAGCGAGCTGTTCCACCATCTGATGGTGGAGATGAGCATCCCGAAGTTTGACGTGGTGTCGGATAAAAACCTGATGGATGGGTTGCAGACACTGGGTGTCACCGACGTGTTTGATATGACCAAGAGCGATTTCGGTGGTATTCTCAGCGAACAGACCGAGCCTGTGTGGGTGAGTAAGGTGCAGCACGCCGCCCGTGTAGCCATTGATGAAGAGGGCGTCACCGCCGCCGCCTACACGGTGGAAATGATGGACGGAATGGGAGCGGTGATGGAGACGTTGGAGTTTGTGGTGGACAGACCCTTTATGTTTGCCATCACGGGACCTGAGAATACCATTCTCTTCACCGGCGTGGTGGAAAATCCGTAAAACAGTGTAAATTGCAAACCCGACGGTTGAAAAACCGTCGGGTTTGTGGTATTATGGGACAATGAGTAATGAACAATGAATAACGGGATGAGGTTAGATAGGATAAAGGCTCCCTCTGTGAGGGAGCTGGCAAATGCGTAGCATTTGACTGAGGGAGTTGCCGTCGATAGGCGGCAGGAGAAAACTCCCTCCGTCTTTTCGCCTGTGGCGAAAATCCACCTCCCTCGGAGAGGGAGGCTATGAGGGCGGCAGGTTGCCGCCCCTACGGTGCTGATTTGAGAAAGAGCAAGAAAGGGGGAGACCCAATGAGTAAAAAAGCGCTGATTGCCATGAGTGGCGGTGTGGACAGTTCGGTGGCGGCGGCCAAGATGGTGGAGGCAGGCTACGACTGTCTCGGCGTCACCATGCGGCTGCACGACGGCGACAACTGCGGCGCCGCCAAAGAGGCAGAGGATGCCCGTAAGATTGCGGACACGCTGGGATTCCCCTTTGCGGTGGCGGATCTGCGGGAGATGTTCTCCCAGCAGGTGATGAACCGCTTTGTGAGTGCCTATGAGGAGGGGGATACCCCCAATCCTTGTATTGAGTGCAACCGCTATATGAAGTTCGGCGCGTTGATGGACTATGCCGCAGAGCAGGGGTGTGATACCCTGGTGACGGGGCATTATGCTCGTGTGGAATACGACGGCGAGAAGTATCGCTTAAAAAAGGCGGTGAATCTCGCCAAGGATCAGACCTACGTGCTGTATTTTCTCACACAGGAGCAGTTGGCGCACATCGATTTCCCTCTCGGTGAGATGGAGAGCAAAGAGCAGATTCGCGGTATTGCGGCGGAATATGGATTTGTGTCCGCCCACAAGGCAGACAGTCAGGATATTTGCTTTGTCCCCGATGGGAAATACGCCGATTTTATTCGTCAGCGGACCGGAAAAGAATATCCTGTAGGTGACTTTGTGAACGCCGAGGGCAAGGTGCTGGGTCGGCATAAGGGGCTGATCCACTACACCATCGGTCAGCGCCGCGGATTGGGTCTGGCGTTGCCCGCACCGCTGTACGTGCGCAGTAAAAATATGGTGGATAACACGGTGCTGTTGACACCCGAAAGTGAACTGTACACCACTCGTTTGGTGGCGGATGGCTTCAACTGGGTGGACGGCGTGGTGCCGCAGGAGCCTGTGCGGGTCACCGCCCGCACCCGCTATAACGCCAAAGAGGCGGCGGCTACCGTGACGGCGCTATCTGACGGCAAGGCTGAGGTGGTGTTTGACCAGCCGCAGAGAGCCGTAACCACCGGTCAGGCGGTGGTGCTGTACGACGGCGATTACGTGGTCGGCGGAGGGAGGATTTGTGAAGTATGATTTATACGGTAACGTGTAATCCTGCGCTGGATTGCGCAGTGCAACTGAATGGTCTGACGGTGGGTGTGCTCAACCGCACCGCAGGAGCCACCCTCATTGCCGGCGGTAAGGGTGTCAACGTATCCCGTGTGCTGGGTGCACTGGGTGAGCGCAATAAGGCGTTGGGCTTTGTGGCAGGCGGAAACGGCGTGATGCTGGAGAGTGCCTTGCAGCAGATGGGTGTGCATACCGACTTTATCCGTTTGCCGGAAGGGCAGACCCGCATTAACGTGAAGCTGTACGGTGAGCAGGAGACCGAGCTCAACGCTCCCGGTCCTGTGGTAAGCCATCAGCAGACGGAGGGCCTGCTCAAAGATTTGAGCCGCCTGCAAGAGGACGACCTGCTGTGTCTGTGCGGCAGTTTGCCGCCCGGAATGAGTGTGGACAGCTATGCCCGTATGCTGAAAGCGGCAGAGGGTGTGCGTGCGATTGTGGATACCACGGGAGAGGCGCTGCTCAATGCGCTGGCGGAGAAACCGTGGCTGGTGAAGCCGAACTGTGACGAATTGGCGGCGTTGGTGGGACGTGAATTGCCCAGCATCGAGGATGTCATTGAAGCTGCCCAGTGGTTGCGGGAAAAGGGCGCACAGAACGTGCTGGTGAGCATGGGCAAAGACGGCGCCCTGTTATGTGCCGAGGGCAAACGGCTGTATCAGCCTGCACCCGACGGTAAGGTGATCGGCACCGTGGGTGCCGGCGATAGTCTGGTGGCCGGCTTTGCCGCCGGCTGGCAACGTTATGGCGATATGGCGCAGGCGTTGCGGCTGGGCGTGGCCTGCGGCAGTGCCACCGCCTGCAGCGAGGGTTTGGCGGACAGCGAGGGTGTTGAGGCCATGCTGGCCGGGATGCCCGAAATGATCGAGGTATAAA
>JAZNED010000050.1:0-6607 GCA_045588425.1 Acutalibacteraceae bacterium | reverse complement strand
CCACCCACCTTGCGCTCAATTACTTAGACTGGATGTAGCCCTTGATCTCGGACACGCCGACAAACTTGTCGTAGGCGTCGCCGGACACCACGATCAGCGTGGGAGCCTGACGGATGCCAAACTCGCCCACCAGCTCGGCGTTCTCCTCCGCCAACAGCTTGATGTAGCCCACGCCCGCCTTATCCAGCAGGGCGGTGGCGATCTTACAGTTGGGGCAGGTGGCGGTGGTGAACAGATAGATGCCGTCGGACACAACCTTCTCCTCGGCACCGCAATCGCAGGCGGCGGGAGCGGTCTCCTCCATGGGGCCCTCGTGGGTCAAGACGGAATTCTCAATGTCGTAGGTCTTACGATCCTTAAACTCCTGGCTCTTACCATCGTTCCAGTTCTTGACGGGACGGTAGTAGCCGGTGATGCGGCTGTACACTTCCGCTTCTTTGCCACAGTGGGGACAGATATAATTCTCACCCGGCAGATAGCCGTGCTCGGAACACACCGAGTAGGTGGGAGACATGGTGTAGTAGGGCAACTTATAATTCTCCGCAATCTTACGCACCAACGCGGCGGCCGCCTGCCAATCCGGCAGCTTCTCGCCCAGGAAGGCGTGGAACACGGTGCCGGAGGTGTAGCGGGTCTGCAGCTCGTCCTGCACGTCCAGGGCGGTAAAGATGTCCTCGGTGTAGCCCACCGGCAGGTGGCTGGAGTTGGTGTAGTAGGGAGTGCCGTTCTCGTTGGCGGTGATGATGTCGGGATAGCGCTTCTTGTCGTGCTTAGCGAAGCGATAGGTGGTGGATTCGGCGGGGGTGGCCTCCAGGTTGTACAGGTCGCCGTACTGCTCCTGATAGTCGGACAGACGCTCACGCATGTGATCCAGCACCTCGCGGGCAAACTTCTGCACCTTCTCATTGGTCAGGTCGGCGCGCAACCACTTGGCGTTGAGACCCACCTCGTTCATACCGATGAGGCCGATGGTGGAGAAGTGGTTGTCGAAGGAGCCGAGGTACCGCTTGGTGTAGGGGTACAGACCATTCTCCAGCAGCTGAGTGATGACGGTGCGCTTGGTCTTCAAGGAGCGGGCGGAGATGTCCATCAGCTTGTCCAGACGCTTGTAGAAGTCGGCCTCGTCCTCAGCCAAATAGGCGATGCGGGGCAGGTTGATGGTGACCACACCGACCGAGCCGGTGGACTCACCGCTACCGAAGAAGCCGCCGGATTTCTTGCGCAGCTCGCGCAGGTCCAGACGCAGACGGCAGCACATAGAGCGCACGTCGTTGGGCTCCATATCGGAGTTGATGTAGTTGGAGAAATAGGGGGTGCCGTACTTGGCGGTCATCTCGAACAAAAGCTTATTGTTCTCGGTCTCGGACCAGTCAAAGTCGCGAGTGATGGAATAGGTGGGGATGGGATACTGGAAGCCGCGGCCGTTGGCATCGCCCTCGATCATGATCTCGATGAACGCCTTGTTGACCATGCGCATCTCCTCGACGCAATCGCCGTAGGTGAAATCCATCTCCTTGCCGCCCACAATAGCGGGCAGGTTCGCCATATCCTTGGGCACAGTCCAGTCCAGCGTGATGTTGGAGAAGGGTGCCTGGGTACCCCAACGGCTGGGGGTGTTCACGCCATAGACGAAGGACTGGATGCACTGCTTGACCTCCTTCTGGGTCAGGTTGTCCACCTTGACGAAGGGAGCCAGATAGGTGTCGAAGGAGGAAAAAGCCTGTGCGCCTGCCCACTCATTCTGCATAATGCCCAGGAAGTTGACCATCTGGTTGCAGAGGGTGGAGAGGTGACCGGCGGGAGAGGAGGTGATCTTGCCGGGGATGCCGCCCAGACCCTCCTGAATCAGCTGCTTCAGCGACCAACCGGCGCAATAACCGGTCAGCATGCACAGGTCGTGGAGGTGGATGTCGCCGTTGCGGTGAGCATTGGCGATCTCGTCGTCGTAGATCTCAGACAGCCAGTAGTTGGCGGTGATGGCGCCGGAGTTGGACAGAATCAGACCGCCCACCGAGTAGGTGACGGTGGAATTCTCCTTGACGCGCCAGTCGTTGATCTGCAGATAGTTGTCCACCAGACCCTTATAGTCCAGCATGGTGGAGCTGAGGTTACGCACCTTCTCGCGCTGACGGCGATACAGGATATAGGCCTTGGCCACGTCGGCGTAGCCGGCCTGCACCAGCACGGTCTCCACGCTGTCCTGAATGTCCTCCACCGCCACCACGCCGTCGGCGATCTTGGGCTCAAAATCGGAGGTGACCTTCAGGGCCAAAAAGTCGATAATATTGTCGTTATACTGTCTGCCGCAGGCGTCGAACGCCTTTTTGATCGCATCGGAAATCTTAGAAATGTTAAAACCGGTGACCTTACCGTCACGTTTCACTACGCGATACATACACATCTCCCTTTCTTTTTCATTTTATCTCATTATACTCCACGGAGCTGAGCCGACGGGGTGTATTTCCGTACGGTGGTCAGCAGGCGCTCCATCTCCTCGGGGGAAAAGGCGTCACAGCCACTCCCCAACAGCTGACCGGAATCTACAAAGCGCTGGATGAAATAGGCGGGCACGTCCCCGATCCACCGACCGATAGCGTCAAAATCCGCCTCGGTGTGGATGCCACGCACCGCGGTGGTGCGCAACTCAAAGGGGATACCGCTTTGACGCAAAATAGAGAGGCTGTCAGTCACAGCGCTCACGTCGGCGTCCGTCCCCGTAGCGGCGGCGTAGCCGTCGGGGGAGCTCTTGATATCCATCGCCACATAGTCCACTAAATTAGTCGCCAGGACGCCGGCCAGCCGCTGTGGCAGCATGCCGTTGGTGTCCAGCTTGACGGCGTAGCCCATTTCCTTGACCTTGCGGAAAAAATCCTCCAAATCGGGCTGTAGAAGCGGCTCGCCGCCGGTGATACACACACCGTCTAAGATACCCTTGCGCTTTTGCAGATATCCCAACACCTCGTCGGTGAGGTTCGGTCCTGCCATAGGGGTGCGTACCAGCCCCGCATTGTGGCAGAAGGGACAGCGCAGATTACAGCCGCCGGTGAATACCGTGCAGGCGGTGCGTCCGGGAAAATCCAGTAATGTTAACTTTTGGTATCCCTGAACGTTCATAATCGGCTCCTTCTACCCCAAAAAGGGGGCGCCTTGTCAGTATACCATAGGGCACAGATAAAAGTCAACACCAAAAACACAAGATATTGTGTTTTTGGCAATACAATTTGTATAAAATTTTCCATATCTTGTTTTAGCCAAGTAAAGCAAAGCGTGGGTTTTTCGCCCTTTTTCAGCGCAAAAAACACCCGCAAACCCAGTGAAATCAAGGGTTTGCGGGTGTTTATTACAGAGGGTGAAATCACCTTTACAGGTAGATTGTATCTTGTGGTTGGTTTTGAGGATAACCACAAGATATTGTGGTGGTCATAAAAGGCTCCCTCCACGAGGGAGCTGGCTGCCCGCAGGGCAGACTGAGGGAGTAAATACGTAAAATTTCTTTTGGCAACCATCATCAATTGTACACAGAAACTCCCTCCGTCATTTGCTTCGCAAATGCCACCTCCCTCAAGAGGGAGGCAAACAAGGTCAGTGCGTTGCGATCAACTCCGCCAATCGCTGGCGGATGGCGACTTCCGCCTCCACCGGGTCGGTCAGCGGCAGGGTCACCGTCTCCATGGGGCAGTAGCCGTCCCCTGCCCGATTGCGGATGGCAGGGACGAGGGTGTCGTAGGTCGTATCGATGCCGTGGGCAGTGAGCAGGCCATAGGCAGGGGTGCTGATGACGGCAGCATGCACCGCCGCCACACCCAGCCGCAGATAGAGAAATGCGGCGGCCTTTCCCACCACCTTATCGGCGGCGGCAAAACCCGACACGTCCTCTCCCCTATCCAATAGCGCCAGCAGAGGTGCGACACCCCGACGGGTGTCGGTGTGGGTGATCTCGTCACGGCACAGCACCACGGTGTATACCCCATCACACAACAACGTTTTTGCTTTTTCTAAATCGGTCATGGCTTAGCCCTCAAAGCGGTGTGCCACCGTCTTGAGCAGGTCGGGAATCTCCAAATGTTGGGGACAATGGTTCATACAAGCACCGCAAGCGATGCAGGCGGCGGCACCATTATTCTCTTTCATCAGATTGTCGTAGTACGTAGAGGCAGGCGTCCAAACGGAACTGTCCCAATCCTTGCCCGCACCGCCGTAAATCTGCTGATCCTCATTGTAGAGGGCGAAACAGCGGGGAATCGGGATGGACATGGGGCAATCGGTGACGCAATAGGCGCAACCGGTGCAGGGGATGCTCTCCTGACCGCGCAGGATGGCCACCACCTGACGGATGCGGGCGTGGTCGTCCTCCGACAGCAGGACGGGGTCGGTGACGGTGAAGAGATTGTCCTCCATCTGCTCAAAGTTACTCATACCGCTGAGCACCGTCATCACGCCGGGCAGCTCCATCACGAAGCGCAGCGCCCAAGAGGCAGGCGTCCAATCGGGATGCGCCTGACGGAAGATGGCCTCTGCCTGTTCCGGCAGGTTAGCCAACGTGCCGCCCTTGACCGGCTCCATGACAATGACGGGCTTGCCGTGCTTGCACGCCACCTCGTAGCACTTGCGGGACTGAACGTCCTCGCTCTCCCAGTCGAGGTAGTTTAACTGCAGCTGCACAAACTCCATTTCGGGATGCTCGGTGAGCACCTTATCGAGAAAATCGGCGCTGTCGTGGAAGGAAAAGCCGATTTTCTTCACTTTTCCGGCGGCTTTTTTGGCTTTCAGCCACGCAAAGCAGTCCAGACGGGTGTATTTTTCATAGCAGTTGCGGTCGATGGCGTGGATGAGGTAGTAATCGAAATAGTCCACCCCTACCTTTTCCAGCTGAGCGGCAAAGACGGTATCCCGATCCTCCAAGGTGTTGAAAAAGCCGGCGTGGAGCTTGGTCGCCACGGTGAAAGAGTCGCGGGGATGGCGTTTGACGAGAAACTCCCCCACCGCCGCCTCGGATTTCTTATCACAATACATCAGCGCGGTGTCGAAATAGGTGCCACCTGCCGCCATAAAGCGGTCGGTCATCTCGCAACAAGCGGGGATGTCCACACCGCCGTCCGCCATCGGCAGACGCATCAGGCCAAAGCCAAGATTTTTCTTATTCATGACTCACACCTCAAGTCTTGCAGATTTTCATAATCAGTGCGTGAGGAGCCAGTTTTGCCAGCACGCGATAGAATTTAAAGAGGAATTTGGGGGTGTAGACGCTCCTGCCTTTGGCCGCCTTGACCAGTGCGCGGTCAGCCACGATGGCGGGATTGCTATACGGCAGGGTCTTAAACATCTTGGAGCGATCGCCGATGTTCGCCACGTCCAAAAACTCCGTCTTCATCGGGCCGGGGCAGACGGCGAGGACGTTAATCCCCAAGGGACGCAGTTCCTCACGCAGGCCACGAGAAAAACTCATCACGTAGGCCTTAGTGGAAGAATAGACGGTCATACGGGCGTTGGGGCAAAAGGAGGCGATGGAGCAGACGTTGAGCACAAAGCCGCCTTTTTCTATGTAAGGCAGCGCCACCGTGGTGACGGCGGTGAGGGCGCGGCAGTTGAGGTCTACCATACGGCTCTGGGTGGCCCAATCGCTGTCGATGACGTTGTCCAGTTCGCCCAAGCCGGCGTTATTGATGAGGATTTTCACCCGCACACCATCCGCTTTCAACTTGTCACCCAACGCATCATAGCAAGCGGTGTCGGTCAAATCCATCGGCAGCACGGTGACGGGGATGGGACAATCCTGCGCCATCTGCTCCAATCGCTCACGACGGCGAGCAATCAGCCAAATGCCGTCAAGGTCAGGATGATGCGCCACCAAACTGCGAAAAAAGGACTGTCCCAAGCCGGCAGAGGCACCGGTCAAAATAGCAATACTCATAGCGATGCTCCTTTTACAAAAACAGGTGCCGTGGTTGCCACGGCACCTGTTGTGGTGTTGTGCGATACGATTAGGCCCACTCGGTCCAGTAAACGATCTTGCTGGAGGAGATGACGATCTTGGTCACATAATCAGGCACGTCAAACTCATAGGTTCGGACGGGATTCTTCTTGGTATCAATGACACCGATGTACAGAGTCACGGTTGCCTTGCTGGTGTTGCCCTGATAGTACTTGTACTTGATGTAGTCAGTTTCCTCGGTGATCCAGTTGGAGGTGTAGTTCTTGAAGGTCCACTTCACGTGAATGGTGCCATCCTCGTTGAAGGAAGCCTCGGTGGCAGACACGCGGATGCGGTTCTTCTGCTTGGCCACGTCGATGTCACTACCGATAGCGGGCATCACGATGTCGGGTACGTAGTTGAGGTTCAGCTCAGAAGCCTCAATGGTGGCGGTGCCGACGGGGGCATAGAACTCTACGTCCGTGGTTTCGCCCTTTAACAGCACCTCGTCGAGCGTCACATTCACATTGGCCAGCACGTTACCCTCGGCATCCTTGCAAGCGTAGGTGATGGTGTCGCCCACAGAGGTCTTAGCGTTGGTGGAGATGTTGGACAGAGTCAGCGTGACCTTGAAAGCCTCAATGTAGTTGGTGGTCTCATAGACCACGTAGGCGGCGGAGGCTGCCGTAACAGACA
>JAZNED010000049.1:0-12381 GCA_045588425.1 Acutalibacteraceae bacterium | reverse complement strand
GCTTTGTTTATTTCTTATCTTCTTGCACGGACTCTCTCAAATGGTCCATGCGGCGGTCCAGCTCTGCCGATAGCTCGGCGCAGAATTTTAACTCTTTCGCCATCTCGTCGGTGAAGTCCACGTCCTTTTTGTAGCGCAGTTGGTGCTCCAAGCTGGCCCAAAAATCCATGGCGATGGTGCGCAGCTGAATCTCCACCCGCATCTTCCGCTTTTCGTGAGCGAGATAGATGGGCACCGCCACGATGAGGTGCAGGCTGCGATAGCCGTTTGCCTTGGGATTGAGGATGTAGTCTTTTTTCTCGATCAGCTTCACGTCGTCCTGCTTGAGCAGAGCTTTGGCGAGGGTGCGCACGTCCTCGGGGAAGGCGCAGATGACCCGCACACCCGCCACGTCGTTGAGGCAGGCCTCGATGTTCTCCACCGTCACGTCGACCCCGCGGCGGGTCAGCTTTTCGCGGATGCTGGCGGGGGATTTCAGGCGGCTCTTGATGCTGCTGATGGGGTTGCGGTCAAACCGCAGGGAAAATTCCTGGTTCAGCACGTTGAATTTGGTTTCGATCTCCATCATGGCACAGCGGTAATAGGCCATCAGCTTGGCAAAGCTTTGAAATTGCTCTCGAAACAGGTCGTCCTCCAGCGGATCGATGCGCAGAGGCGTGTTCATGGCGTTATTTTCCATCGTAAGCCACCACCGAAGCCACGTCGTAGTTTTTCAGCACCTCGCGGCCGTTGAGACCGCGCAACTCCAGCAGGAACAGGATCTTCACCACTTCGCCGCCCAGTTCCTCGACGAGGTCGGCGGCGGCGCGGATGGTGCCGCCGGTGGCGATGAGGTCGTCCACCAGCACCACTTTCTGGCCGGGTTTGATGGCGTCCTTGTGCATCTCGATGGTGGCGGTGCCGTATTCCAGCGCATAGGTCTTGCTGATGGTGGCGCAGGGCAGCTTGCCCGCCTTGCGGATGGGCACAAAGGGCTTGTGCAGGTTGTAGGCCAGCGGCACACCGAAGATAAAGCCACGGCTCTCGGCGCCGGCCACCACGTCGAAGTCCAGACCATCCAGTTGCTTTGCCATCTCGTCCACCGCCAGTTGCAGACCGTCGGCGTCCTGAATCACGGTGGTGATGTCCCGGAACATAATACCCTTTTCGGGGAAGTCGGGGATGGTGCGGATATAATCGGCTACGGTTTTCATATATGTAATCTCCTTTCGATGGTAGATGTATTCGCTACCCCTATTGTATCAAATTTGGGACAAAAGGTAAAGATAAATTGTGAATTTTCCGCTTTTTTACCCTCTATAAAGGCAAAAATGGGGAAAACTATCCCTAAAACCGCAAAAAGGATAAGTTCTGCTTGACTTTTGGCGGTCGGTTGGATATAATAGGTAGGCAAATCACCGCATAGGCGACGATTTGACCCGTTAGCTCAGTCGGTAGAGCATTTGACTTTTAATCAAAGGGCCCGGGGTTCGAGTCCCCGACGGGTCACCAAAGAAAAGGCACCACCTTTAGGTGGTGCCTTTTCTTTGTGTCTGTTTGGGGCAGATGAGCAATCCCGTTAGTTTTCTCGTTTTCGCCGCAGGCGAAACGGCGGTTGTCCAAACCGCCGAGAGGAAACTAAAGAAGGATGCGAAGCATCCGACAGGGTTCGAGTCCTACGAGGTGTTATTGCACCACCTTTAGGTGGTTCGTACATTCAACTCTTTTGATGGAAATACAAATTGACATCTTTATCCACCTGTAATTTTAACCGTTCATACGTGCCGTCTTTATAAAACTGCTCCATATTTTTGCGCACTTCTTTTGGAAACAAGTTTTTCATATCCTCGGCATAATAGGAACCGTCTCTGGGAGAACGGGAATCTATCACCTCAAAACCTTGCTCTGTTTTTTGCACAACAAACTTAAACGGCACAGAAAAACTACCATAGAGCGAGATCTGTCCTTCGTCCAAAAAGTATTGCTCCTGGAATACCCATGTATAGACGTTGTACTGTGTGCTTGCGGCGGTTTCCTCCAACAAATACGTATGAACGGCCACAAAAGTTTTCACGTCCTCCTCGTGTTTTTCTTCGCGATCGCCGTGATCCATCAAATAGTGGTATATAGCTAGATCAATATTTGCCTCATTCAGATTTATTGGCGGAGTATAATCGAAGCCCCATGTGCTAAAGAACACCGGCCTGTTGTGTTTCATCCTGTTGATATCAACAGCAAAGAGTGAAACCAACACTATGATAAAAGTAATCAAAACAATGAACGCGGAAATGAAAATGCGTCGTGTTTTACGAATTTTCTTTTTGGAATAGCCAAAGGTTTCGATGATGTTTTCCTCTGCCTGTTTCACAAAAGATTCCTCCGGTATTTTTTCGCCGCAGAAAAACTCATTTACGGAGAGGGAAAGAACGTCGCACAGAGGCTTGATCAAAGACAATTCCGGCAGACCTCGTCCGTTTTCCCATTTAGAAACGGCACGATCCGTCACGCCGATTTTGTTTGCCAACTCCAGTTGGGTCATATTGTGTTCTTTGCGTGTAGCGGCAATGAATTTCCCTATTTTCACTTGATTCATTAATTTGCACACTCCTTTCGTGTTTATAATACTGCAAGAACAACAAAAAAGAAACAAACGAAGCGTAGAGTGGAGGTGTTTAGAAGAAATATGTTTAATGAAAGTATAGTACGCTTATTTGAAAAAAGCAAGAAGTAGGGTGTGGAGGGATTCGAACCCTGCGTCTTGCTACGCAAGCCGCCTATAGTTTGCTTCATTTCACTTCGCAAACTAACGGTGTTTCTGCTTACCCACCGAGAGAACAAAGCAAAACACCCCGCGCTGATGCGTGGGGTGTTTCGCTTTGGCCCGCCCGGAGGGATTCTGAACCCTGCGTCTTGCTACGCAAGCCGCCTATAGTTTGCTTCGCTACCGCTCCGCAAACTAACGGTGTTTCTGCTCACCCACCGAGAGAACAAAACAAAGCCACCCCACACAGTTGTGTGGGGTGGCTTTTGTTGGCCCGCCCGGAGGGATTCGAACCCCCGGCCTTTGGAATCGGAATCCACTGCGATATCCAGCTTCGCCACGGGCGGTAGTCTTTGCTCGCACGTTGTGCGAGCAACTGTTATTTTACACCACTTTCCCTTGCATTGCAAGAGGAAAATTGCAAATTTCTGTCAATCCTCTTCGGGTAGACACAGCCGCATAGCCAGGGCGGTGATGTCGTCGGGATGATCCCCTTCGGCGGCCGCGGCGGCGTCCACCACCGCCTGCGCCAGCGTTTGCATGCTCTCCTCGTCGGGGTGGGCGGCCAGTATCTCTTCCACCATTGCCGTACCGCCGCAAAGGGCACCGTCGCTGACCATGAGCAGGATATCCCCCTCGCTGAGGGTGTCGCGACTGTGGGCAAACTGCACGTGAGGCAGAATCCCCACCGGCAATCCCGTGTTTTCCAGGCGGGACACCCGCCCTCGACTGCGCAGTAGGGTGGCGGCAGCACCGGCTTTGTACAGGTCCAGCCGTCCCGAGTGGGTGTCCACCACCACCGCGTCCAGGGTGGCAAGGGTTTCCTCTCGGCTTTTCACCAGCAGGGAGGCGTTCACCGTTTGTAGGATGGCGTCGGGGGAAAACTCCGCCTGCCATAGGCGGGCGGTGATGCCTGCCGCCATGGCGCTGTCTACCGCCGCGCGGCCACCGCAACCCATGCCGTCGCTGAGGACGGTCAACTCGCCGCCGCACAGGGAGGCGGTCTGCACCGTATCCCCACAGAGGGATTCTCCCGTGCAGGTGCGCTGGGCGACACCCCGTTCCACCGCGTACCGCGGCGGCTCGGTGAGGGTAACCCGCACGCTCTCTCCCCACGCCGTTACGGTGGGGTGGGTGAGGTCACAGCCGCAGGCTTGTACCAGCCGCGGGTGCCATTTTCCCTCGGGCAGAGCGTTCTCGTTGGTGAGTATGCTTACCGTCAGCCGCCCTCGCTCGTCGCGGGTACACAGTGCCTCCTTCACCACCATGCCGTAGTCCTCGCATACCCGCAGCACCCGATCCGACAGCTCCACGTCCACGCCGTGGGGGTCTTGCAATCGCGCGGTCAACCCTTTCAGCAGGTCGGAGGTGCTGCTCAGCTGATGTTCCACCGCCTGTTGCACATCCCGCAGGCGGCTCCACGCCTCCTCCCGCGCCAGATAGGCACCGTAGCCTTGGGTGAGGTGATGGGCCAGCGCTTCCGCACGGCGACAGGAAATGGGCAGATCCTTCAGGTCGGTGGCGGTCACCTGCCCCTCTTCCTGCAGTTTGGCGGTCAGGGATTCCATTCCCGCCAGCATATCCTCTTTCTTTATGTCCCAGCAGACTCTTCGCATGGGGCAGGCGGCACACACCGCCGTGGCACATCCGCGGTAGAGGGAGGCGATGTCCGCCGCACCGTGGCGGGTGAGGCGGTGGGACACCGTCTCCACCGACTGGGCCACCTCGTCAATGGCACCGCAGGCCACCTGCAGGCGCAGGGTGATCATCCGCCGTACCCCCTCGGCGGCAGGTAAATCGCGTTGGCGCAGGAGCAGGCGGCTGATCCGCCGCTCCCACAGCAGTGGTAACAGTACGAATAGCACCACCGCGCTGAACAGTTCGTACAGCAGCATCAGTATGCCCACGTCGGTTTCGGTGAGGGCGATGAGCAGAGCGGCCAGCAGGAACATACCGCCCTCCACCACCCGTCCTAAGCGGGAAAACACCCCCGCCATCAGCCCACCAAAGGCGAGGGCGATGGCCAAATAGGTGCTGGCGGGGGAGGTGAGGGCTAACGCCCCACCCAATACACACCCCGCCACACATCCGCCGGCCTCCCGTCCCGATCGGGCGCTCACCAGCACCAGCAGGGCGGCGAGCACCCGTCCCGGGGAGAATCCCCCCACCTCGATGGTGGCGGCGGCACTGACCGCGATGGCCGCCACCGCAATCACCGCCGCTTGACCGCTGACTGTCAGGGTAGGGCGGGTGCGATGGGATAGGCGGATGGCGGCGTCAAACAGCAGGGAAACCCCTGCCGCCACCACCGCCTCCGCCAGAATCAACAGGGTGCGGTAGCCGTCTCCGCCACCACCCAACATCCCCATCATACCGGTGGCGGCACAGGACACAAAGGCTAACAGCGGCGGCACAAAGGCCTGACGCCCGCCCTCGGGCAAGGCGTCCAGTATCCACCGTCCCCCTGCCACCAACCCTACCGCCGCGATGTACCGTAGCGGAAACAGGGTGGGGGAAGCCAGCAGATACCCCACCCCCACGCACAGCAGGGTGGGCAGGTTGGCGGCACCCCCGCAGGCGGCCAAGGCAATGCCGAAGGGTGACAACGCTCCCAATAGGGTGGCACGCGGCACCAATACTCCCATTACGCACCACAGCAAGGTGGCGGTATTTTCCTCCCGATGGCGAACCACAGCGGCCTGTTTCATTCTATTCATCCTTTCTTGCGGGTTTCCTCTCCAGTATAGGACAAGCCATAGGTCGGATTTTGTTGCAAGGAGGAGGCAAACGGCGCAAAAATCCCCCTCTGCCGCAACAGAGGGGGAAGGGAAAGATTATTTTCGCCAATATTCTGCATCAAATTCCCGCACGGCGTTGATGTATTCCTCTTCGTCGTAGGGATAGCACAGGCCGTGGCCTGCACCGGGGGTGGTGACCAAGCGCTTGGGAGCGGCGCAGGCGGCATAGTTTTCGCGGCTCATCTCGCAGGGGACAAAGTCGTCGTCCTCACCGTGGAAGAAAATGATCGGCACCGTGGCCTTAGCCAACGCCGCGGGACAGTTGACCTTTTCAAAGTCAAAACCGCCGTAGATTTTAGCCCCCAGCCACAGCAGGTAATACAGGGGGAACGGAGCAAAACCCATATCGCGCATCACCTTTTTGATGATGCCCTCGCCGGTGGAGAATCCGCAGTCTGCCAGCACACCCACCACGTTTTCGGGGAGGGGGTTACCCGCCGCTAACATGACGGTGGTGGCACCCATGGACACGCCGGCCAGGATGATCTTTCGCTCTTTGCCGAAGCGGTCGGTCACTGCCTGTACCCACACCGGCACGTCGCGGCTTTCCTTGGCGCCGAAGGTGATGACGTGGCCGTCGCTGCGACCGCCGGCGCGCTGGTCCACCAGCAGGGCGCTGTGTCCCACCGCAAAGCAACGCTGCACCGCACCGCACATATCCCGTTCCGCCCATCCGCGATAGCCGTGGAAGAGGATCTCGACGGGAGAGTCGGGGCTCAGTTCGTAATATCTACCCCGCAGGGTCAGTCCGTCAAAGGAGGTGGTGTGGATGGCTTCGTAGGACATGGTGTCCAAATCCGCCAACCATTCCTTCATCCGCGGATAGTAGGGCTCGTAGATTTTGCCGGGAGGCAACCGATCCTCGATGGTTTTCGGTTCCTTGCGGGCGGGAACGTAAAAGGTTTTGTAAAAACAGATAAAACTGCCCAGCGGAACCTGTAACAGAATCACCGCGATGACAATCCAATACCACATACGTATCACCTCGAACAACGTTGGCTTTCCTTCTACTATACCGCCTAAATATGAACAAATCAAGTCGAAAACCACCGCAAACAGCGATTATCTTTGTTGGAAATGAAAAATTCTTGCTTTTTCGACGGCGTTCCGTTAAAATGGGACAGAAAGCGAAGCCGACATCCCCCACCCCGAATTTTAAAGGAGCGAGATGCCAATGACTATCGATGTGAATTATAAAAACAAAAAGCGGTACAACACCGCTCACTATCCCATTCGTCAGCCGAAGATCATCGTCTACCTAATTTGGCTGTTGTCCCGCCTTACCATGCCCAAGGTGCCGTGGAAGGTGGAGAAGATCCATATGGAGGACCTTAAGCCTCCCTATATTATGCTCAGCAATCATATGTACTTCATCGACTTTAAGTTGGCGGCCATGGGCACCCTGCCCCATCGTGTGAACAACGTGGTCAACATCGACGGTTATTACCGCCGCCCTTGGCTGATGGAACTCATCGGCTCCATCGGCACCCGTAAGTTCACTACCGACCTGCATATGGTTAAGTCTATTAACAAGGTGTTAAAGCGCGGGGACATTATGTCTATGTACCCTGAGGCGCGTTATTCCCCATGCGGCACTCTTAGTTATCTCCCTGAGGCGCTGGGTAAACTGGTGAAGATGAACAAGGTGCCTGTGGTGGCGGTGGTGCATCACGGCAACCATCTCCATTCCCCATTCTGGAATTTCCGCAAAAAGCGTAAGGTCCCCCTGCACACCACCATGACTCAGGTGCTCACCGCCGAACAGGTGAAGGCCATGAGCGTGGACGAGATCAACGCCGCCCTCAAGGAGGCGCTGTGGTACGACGATTATCAGTACCAAAAGGATAACGGTATCCTTATCACCGAGCCGTTCCGCGCCGAGGGCCTGCACAAGGTGCTGTACCAGTGCCCTGCTTGCGGCAAAGAGCACGAGATGGGTTCCGAGGGAGCCGAGGTTTTCTGCCGCGCCTGCGGCAAGCGCTGGTTGCTGAAAGAAACTGGCGAATTGGAGGCCTTGAGCGGCGACACCGAATTTTCCCACGTGCCGGATTGGTTTGCGTGGGAGCGTACCCAGGTGGAGGCGCAGATTGCCGCCGGCACCTATTCTTTTGAAGACGAGGTGGAGGTATACTCTTTGCCCCGTTGTTGGAAGTTTGAAAAGCTGGGCAAAGCCACCCTGCGCCACACCATGGACGAGGGCTTCGTGCTGGAGGGACACTACCGCGGTCAGGATTATCGCATCCACCGCAACCCGTTGCAGACCAACAGCCTGCACGTGGAGTATGACTATTGCTACGTTAAGCCCTACGACTGCGTGGACATCTCCACCGAAAACGATTCTCTGTATTGCTATCCCCTCACCCGCACCGACGTGGTGACCAAGTTGGCGTTTGCCACCGAGATTCTGTATCAACGCGCCAAAGAAAAGACCTTGTCTTACAAATAAAAAGCAGCCGCTATCCAAAGATAGCGGCTGTTTTCTTACCTCAGGACTTCTTACGGAAAGACATACAGTCGGTGCACTGATCCTGCTTGGGATTGCACTCGTGAGTCCCTACCTGAATGCTGTCCAGACTGCAATAGTCCTCACAACTGCAATGGTTGGTGCAGGAGGTGACGGTGCAGTGGATGCTGCGGTTGGCTTTTTCCATAATGATAATCTCCTTTCGGCGGATTTGGTCTTGTGACCGCCGTTAGTATGCCCGCTTATCCGCCGCACAATTCCGCCAGCGTGCCAAAGGAGTACCCCATTTCTTTCCATTTCACGATGACCTCTTCCAGCACCTGCGCGTTGGTGGCGGAGGTGGAGTGCAGCAGCACCACCGCCCCCGGGTGGATGCGGCCGGTGAGCTTTTCCAGCGCTTGCTCACGGGTGGGCTGCTTGTCGGTCTGCCAGTCTACGTAGGCCAAGCTCCAAAAGAAGGTGTGATACCCTGCTTCGCAGGCCATCTTGAGGTTTTGTTCGCTATATTTCCCCTGCGGCGGACGATAGAGCTTGGGCATTTCTTTGCCGGTAATTTCTTTGTATTTGTTTTCCACTCGCTCCAGTTCGTGCAAAAAGGCGTCCTTCCCCGCGATGGCGGACATATCGGGGTGGGAATAGGTGTGGTTGGCTACGGTGTGACCCTCTGTCACCATCCGCCGGATCAGATCGGGCGCACTTTCCAGATAATGTCCCACCACGAAGAAGGCGGCGGGAACCTCTTGCTTCTTGAGGGTGTCCAATATGGCGGCGGTATATCCGTTTTCGTACCCCGCGTCAAAGGTGAGATAGATACGCTTTTGGGTGGTATCACCGATGTAGTGGGCGTTGTGCTTAGCCAGTTCCGCTTCGGTAGCGTTCGCGGTGGGCGGCTGTCCCTCCTGCCGAAAGCTCAGCCCCCAATCAGCCCCTGTCGCGGCGGTGACGGCGGCGGGTGCGGGCTGGGACAGCGACAGCCCCACCGCCCCGATGGCGATGGCGGCCACCACCGCCGCCGCGGTCACGATGCGCTTGCGTGTTAAGATAAAAAACATCTCCATCACTCCTCAGTAGAGTGTATGGAGAGGACAAGACGAATATGTAAAAAAGAAAACCCCGCCGTTTCAGCGGGGTTTCGCATTAAGCATACAGATTGATGGAAGCGTGAAGATTTTGTTCGCTGCTGTCGGAATGGTAGGAGATGATCACCGTTTTCTTGTCGGCCTTCAGATTGCCGCCAACGATGATGTCGCCGTTCTTGTCGGGGGTGGCGTTGTTCAGCGCGTGCTCTTTGTAGTAGGCTTCTTTATTAAACAGGTCTTGCACGATTACCTTGGTCTGGTCCTTGTTGCCGTAGGCGATGCGCACGCCGTCGGTGCCGCGGGGAGCATGGAATTGCTGAGAAACCTGGCCGGTCTTGGTGTTATAATACACGCACTCGTATTCATTGGCGCCGTTTCCGGTGGCCCAGCCCAACTCGTAGATACCCTTGTTGGCGTCGATAGCCTCATGAATGGGAGCTTTGGTGATTTTATCGAATTCCGCCACCATCTTACCGGTGGTATCGCGGAATACCAGACGATAGGTCTTGTCGGCGTTGGTGTACAGCTGATATTTCACCTTGTCGGTAGTGTTGGTGTTGTGGCTATGGCCGGCGGTGCTGGCGGGGGTGCCGTGATTGTGGCCGTCCCCCTCGTAGTGGCCTTCGGGCAGGTCGCCATGATTGTGACCGGCGTGAGGGTCGCTGCCGAAGAATTTATTACCCAGCGCGATGCCAACCACCAGCACGATGGCGCTCAATACGCAAATGATGGCAATCCATTGCTGCTTGGTAATCTTCAGACTGCGCTTTTTCTTTTTCTCATAAGGGTTGACTTTTTTCGCTTTCTTGCTCATATACATTCTCCTTGTTGGTTGCTGTTGCACACTATTATAGCCCACATTTCGCAAAAAGGCAAGTTTTTTGTTGATTTTGTTCGGTGGATAGGGTATGATATAGAGGTCTTGATTATAATCCTTATATACCCTTTATTATATATCCAGCGCAAGGAGTGTTTCGGTTGCCGGCTTTTTTTAATTCTCGAGATTTACAATACCGCGCGCCCTTCGGGGCGGTGGCGGAGCATACGACTGTGACCCTGCGGGTATGCATGCCCCGTGATTGGGGTTGCAGCGGCGTGTCTTTGTCTTTGTGGCAGGACGAGCAGTTGGCGACCGAGCAGGCTTTGTATTGGGAGGGTATGTGTGGAGACAGCCACGAGTGGTGGCGCGTTGACTACACCCCTGCCACCGCCGGTCTTTACTGGTATGCGTTCCGCGTGACGGTGGCCATGGGCAGCGGTTGGTTGGTGCGTCAGGCAGACAGCACCGCCGCCTATTCTCCCAACGTGGATGGTCCCCGTTGGCAGCTCACCTGTTACGAGGCCGGTTTCACCACCCCTGATTGGTTGGCGGGTGGCGTGCTGTACCAGATTTTCCCTGACCGTTTTGCCGCTTCCGGCAAGCCCAAGGAGGGGGTACCCACCGATCGCGTGATGCACGGCGATTGGAATGAAGCGCCTGAGTGGCGTCCTGACCATAACGGTCGCGTATGGAACAACGACTTTTTCGGCGGCGACCTTAAGGGCATCGAGCAGAAGCTGGATTATCTGCAATCCCTCGGTGTCACCTGTGTCTATCTCAATCCCATCTTCGAATCCCACTCCAATCACCGCTACGACACGGCGGATTATACTCGCATCGACCCCTTGCTGGGCGACGAGGTGGATTTTGCCGCTCTCACCGCCGCTGCGAAGAAGCGAGGCATTCACGTTTTGTTGGACGGCGTATTCAGTCACACCGGCGCGGACAGCGTGTATTTTAATCGCGAGCGTCGCTATGCCGGTGACGGCGCCTACAACTCTCCGCACTCCCCCTATTCCGATTGGTACCACTTCAAGCGTTGGCCCAATGAGTATGGATCTTGGTGGGGATTTGACACCCTCCCCGAGGTGGACGAGTTGTCCCCTGCCTTCATGCAGTATATCAACGGCGAGGACGGCATCGTTCAGCGTTGGCTGCGGGCGGGTGCGTCCGGCTGGCGGTTGGATGTGGCGGATGAGTTGCCCGACGGCTTCTTAGATGCTCTGCGTTCCCGTGCCAAAGCCACCGACCCTGACGCTCTCGTGTTGGGCGAGGTGTGGGAGGATGCATCCAATAAGGAGAGCTACGGCCATCGCCGTCGCTATCTGTTGGGACGCCAGTTGGATAGCGTGATGAACTATCCTTTCCGCGACGCCATCCTCGGGTTTTTGCTGGGCGGCAGTGCTTCCGATTTCACCCACATGGTGTGGGACGTGGTGGAGAATTACCCGCCCCAGACATTGCGTCTGCTGATGAACCACATCGGCACCCATGATACCGAGCGCGCGCTGACCGTCTTGGGCGGTGAACCCTCCTGCGGCCGTGGTCGCGCTTGGCAGGCGGCACAGTCGCTGAATGATAAGCAGCGCGCTGTCGGTCTGCGTCGTTTGCAGTTAGCGAGCCTGTTGCAGTTCGCCCTGCCCGGTGTGCCTTGTATCTACTATGGCGACGAGGCCGGTCTTGAGGGTTACCGCGATCCCTTCAATCGTGGCACGTATCCTTGGGGCAACGAGGATGCCGATTTGGTCGCATGGTATCGTTCTTTGGGTGTTTGCCGCGCCGCTACCCCCGCGCTGGCGGAGGGAGCGTTTGCACCGATCGCTACCGAGTGGGATGAGGTGGTGTGCTTTGTGCGTCGCGGCGACGGCGACGCTTTGCTGTGCGCCGTCAACCGTAGCGCTGAGGAGCGTCAGGTTTTCCTGCCGCCGGAATTTGCCGCCGCCACCGTTTGTGTGGGCGATGGCAAGGTTGTGGGACACACGCTGGTGCTCCCACCCCTCAGCGGTGTGTGGATGCGTTTGTAACTATTGCACAAAAGGAGCCGTCTCCGCAGGGGGCGGCTCTTTCTGCACCCTAAATCTTGTGCGTCAAAATCGGTGAACAACACTATATTTGGGGGCCAAAAATTAGCGTAAAAAAGTATGTAAAAAACGCAAAAAAAGTGTTGACAAACCCTTGCCGGTGTGGTATTATAGCAACACTGCGAAAAACGCAGCGCCTTTTACGGCTTCTTCAGAGGTGCAGTGAGGGCGCAAATATGACCGGTTTCGCGATAGCGAAATGACGATCGTCCAGATCGTCAAAGGCATATTTGAACGGGCTCGCGAGAGCGAGACCGGGAGGACCTTGAAAATTAAACAGTGTAAGACAAGAACGAAAACACACAAATACCCGTTAATTCTTACTCAGTATGAGAAGAATCCGGAAACAAGAAATTGTTTTCAAAAAATCTCGCAAGGATTTATTTCCTTAGCGGGGTG
>JAZNED010000048.1:0-7141 GCA_045588425.1 Acutalibacteraceae bacterium | reverse complement strand
GCGCCTTGCGCATCACAGCAGCAATCTTGGCGGGGTTGCCGGCAGACACCAGAGCGGTGTCCAGCATATCCTGACGGATACCGAGAGATTTTGCTTTTTCGGTTAAGGTTAATTTCATATCAGCACCTCCATAAGGTTGTTGGCTCTATTATACCATAGATGGAAAAGATTGCAAGAGAATGTGAAAAGAAAAAGAGAGAAAATCCCCGATACGAGTGTATCGGGGATTTTCTTTCATTGGCATACTACTCAAAGCAGACTGCATATTTTTCTTTCTTGCGAAGCTCGTTTTTAAAATTTTCCGGGAAGTGCTTGATCTCTTTCTGCCAAAAATTCTCTCCAATGGTACGCAAATCGCCTTTCTCAACAGGTTTTAAGTGTGATACCAGCGGTGCGGAATAGGCATAATCGCCTTCTTCGGAAATCCGCTTGTATTCCATGTAGTGATCAAATCCCTTGTCGAAAAATACCAATGCCTTTTCAAAATCTCCCACGTTATGAGACGCATAATTTGCCAAATGCATATACATATTACCGATGGATTGGTGATACGCACCGCATCTGCCGTCCTCAAAGATAGTTTCATACACATTCAACAACGCCAAAAAGATCTTCTCCTTGTACGCAGACATACTTAAACCATCTTTCATAGCCATCGCTTCGGATACTGACAACCTAAGATCTGTAAGGAGAGTCATAATGCGTTCTCCTTGATATCTCATCATATCTACACCTTGCGTTGCCATCGGCAAAAGCATCTCTTTGCTGGCAATGATTGAAACTTGTCCCTCTGCCAACGCTTGTGCTTCCTTGTACTTGCCCATCCTACAGTACAGAGGAACCATTTGACAAATTGCTGTTTCACGGTCATTAGAAGAAGGATGGGATTTTAGCAGTCTTTCATATACAGTTAATGCCTCTTGCCAATAAACGTTTTGCGCATGAGATTCGGTATCGTAACAAACGATACCGGTTTCACTGTCATAATCCATCGTTAAACCTTGTTCGTTTAACCCCCATGCGTGAAGCATTTGTGCAAGCAATAATAATATTCGCGGCTCATTCGGAAACTCATCAGTGGCAGCGTGCAACATATCGATGCACTGATTGACCTCCTTCGACATACTGCCTTGGTAATAGGTGAAGCCCTGCTTTTCAAAAATCCTATTCGTTTCTGCTAAAATACGTTTGATCTTCTCTTCTCTGTCCAAGCAATAGCCAAACAGCTCATCGATGGATATGTGAAAGTAATTGGCAATAGCGGGAATCATTTCCATATCGGGATATCCGCCATTAGCCTCCCAACGCGATATCGCTTGCGAGGTTACGCCCAATGCTTCAGCCAAGGATTCTTGCGTTCGGCCATCCCGTTTACGCAGTTCGCGTATTCTTTTGCCTAGATCTAATTGCATAATCGCACCTCCAATATTGTGTTCACCGGTGTGATTACATTATATCAAAAAGGTAAAAGAATACAATTATCAATTAGTTGTTTCGGACTCAAGTATTCATTGAGTTGAAATCAAATCCCCGATACAATCGTATCGGGGATTTGATTTCATCTTACTGTATGGAGAAACAAATCGTCAATTCTACAATTAAACAATTCGGCCAACAATGGTAACAGCGAAATGTCCGGTGCGGATTGTGCGTTTTCCCACTTTGAGACCGCCTGAAATGACACGCCTATCTTATCAGCTAATTCTTCCTGCGTCATTTTCATCTTTTTGCGAAATCTACGGATATTTTCACCAAGAACAAGATTGATATTACTCATCTAGTCTCTCCTATCAAATCTGACATTCTACAAATGTCTCCGCATACGCACACACCGCATCTTCGTCAACACCCTCGACAGTAAAAAACACAGCCATTCGATTCTCGCCATTTTCATTTATCATGCTCATATAAGCCACTGGCATAGCACCTTTACAGACGAGAAAATGTCGCTCATCGTCGTTTTTCACAGACAAGCGTTGTTGCCATTCATTCATACTGATGTCACCCATATGTAGACGATCACGATTCATCACAAACATAATTCTCACAAAATAGGCATCCTCCGCTGTTGCCGGAACGCACGAGAAACACGAGGGCATCTCTTTCTCGAACATAATCTCTCCCTCGTTTTCAAAGTCATTGAACGTCTCAAACGGTTTCTCAGCAAATCCCATAGAAATTTGCAGATTTCGGCTCGGCAGATTATTTGGCTCAACATAACAACGTAGCACAGACGCTCCTAACTCAGAAAGATGCTGTACAGCGGCGCCAATCAACTCTTTCGCAATGCCGCACCGTCTATAATCCGGCACCACGAACAAATCACCGTAATACCACAGCAAGGGATTGCTGTTATTTTGAACACAATGAATCCGTCCGATCACTTCATTATCAGACACAATAGCAACAACCTCAAATCCGTCGTTCTCATCCAACACAAATCGATCGAACACATACTGCCGAGAGCGCTTGACAAATTGCGGTGCATCCGTTCCCCACTGCTTTCTGGCGATTTGTATCGCCCATTCGTTGGTCAAATACTTACTGACATGGATTTTAATGATTTCTTTCATACAATTACCCACTTTCACAAAAAAATAAATGCCCTTGATAAAATCAAGAGCATTTACATCCAAGGATAATCAATTATTTCGCGGCGGACAAAATGAGTCTCGATTTTATCAATGTAATCATTTCGTCCACCTCGCTTTCATTTTGTGATGGCTTCATTTTAGCACCCTATGCAGGGAATGTCAATACAACTCAACTACTGCTTGAAAGATGAGATGTACTAAACAATAAATCATCACGCTTGTGTCCTGCTAGCCCACTCATTCCAACGAGAATCGGCCTTGATTTCCTTCGCAATTTCGCTATAGTCGGGATTACACCAAAATGGCCAATCATCCGGCAAAGAGGTAGCAATACCATCTGCTTTTTCTAACCGAAAACGCACAAAGGATACCAATGGTGCAGTAAAAGCATATTCCTCGCCATCACAGATAGCATCAAATTTCTTTGCGTGCCTCAATGCTTCGTCCAGCGATGCGAACGCATCATCATGATAGCCGCGTTCCCACTGTACTCTGGAAAGGTACAGATACAGTTTAACCACGCTACTGTGATACGGACCCAAATTCCCTTCGTCGCAGATCAGTTCAAAGAGAGCAATCGCACCCTTGATCTTTTCAATGGGCATATCACTGTTGTAATGATTGCGATTTGCCATCAAGCCATAGATAAGTTGCTCCGAAAACGCCTCTGCCGCCTTCAACAGAAAATCTCCAACAAATTGCGCTTGCTGTTTCCCATCCGTTGCCGAGACCAACAGAATTTCCTGGCAGTTGTCCAAGGTCGGCATCATCTTTGCATAGTTAACGGCTTTGTCGTTTTCACCGAGATTTCTGTACAAGGAGACAAGAAGTGTAATCGCTTTTGTTACGATGCTGTTGTCGGCGGCGTTTCCTACGAGATGCTCACAAATCTTGATTGCTTCCAACCAGTGTTCGTTCTTCTTATGGTAATCGTAATCACGCCGAATAAATCCTTCCTCATCATAGTAAAGCTGTTCTTTGTGCGTGCGCCAACCAGCTTCGGACAACGTATCGGCAAGAGCGAGCATCAGTCTTTCATTTTTTGGAAACTCTGCAAGACCTTCTCGCAACACGAAAAGGCACTCATCTACCCACACATTATCGTTACGACCTTTAATGCCAAACGAATCTACTTTTTCAAGGATGCGGTTGATTTTGGTCTCTCGATTGTTGTCGTAACCGAACAATTCGTCAATAGACACCCCAAAATAGTTTGCAATCGCAGGGATGATTTCCATATCGGGATAGCTACCGCTCGCCTCCCATCGTGAAACAGCTTGCGAGGTTACGCCAAGAGCCTCAGCGAGTGTTTCTTGCGTGATTCTGTTGCGCTGTCGAAGCTCCCGTATTCTTTTTCCTAAATCTAATTGCATAATTGCACCTCCAATATTGTGTTCACCGGTGTGATTACATTATATCAAAAAGGCAAAAGAATACAATTATCAATTAGTTGTTTCAAATCCAAGTATTGGTTGAGTGGAGAAAGGAAAACACTATTTGTTTGGCATGTGTTCACGTAAAAGATCTCCAAACGCATCCAAATAACGGTCGATATTCTCTTTATTCCATTCAAATTTCCCTTCTACATTTTCAGCAATAATACTAAGGTATTTGTCATGCGCACTTCCTTTGCCCATATTTCTGCGCAATTGATTTATAACCATAGCCCTAACATCTTCGGGAACATCATCCATATCATTGAGATTCCAATCAAAATTTGGATAACCACCACTTTGCTTAGAAGTATAGGAAAACAAATCATCAATGGAGCAACCAAACAAATCCGCCAACATTGGCAAAAACGATACATCCGGCGCAGACTGTGCATTTTCCCATTTAGAAACTGCTTGATATGTTACACCTATCTTATCTGCAAGCTCCTCCTGCGTCAAATTCATTTCTTTACGAAACTTTCGAATATTTTCTCCTAAAATGCTATTGATATTATCCATAATCATCGCTCCTTTCAACTTGAGTATAGCAAAGCGGTAAGCCATTCGCAATAAAAGAAACGTTGAAACCGCTCAACCACAGGTTGAACATTGAACTGACCAGGGTCGAACCGCGTCGGCTGGCTGCGCCAGCCTTCTATAGTTTGCCTGCGGCAAACTAAACCGGTTCTTCACAACAGTCAGAGACAAGAAATGCGCGTGGCACACGGATGTGTGCTGAATTCAAAAGGGGTCGAACCGCGGCGGCTGGCTGTGCCAGCCTTCTATAGTTTGCCTGCGGCAAACTAAACCGGTTCTTCACAACGGTCGGGGGCAACAAGAAGAAAACCCGGCACGCAAGAGCGTGTCGGGTTTTCTTGGTGCCGCTGACCGGGGTCGAACCGGTACGGTATTTCTACCGAGGGATTTTAAGTCCCTTGTGTCTGCCTATTCCACCACAGCGGCGTGTGTGGGGCGTGGATTTTCCACGCCCCATATCATAGCCCTTTTTGAGCCGTTTGTCAAGAGTTCTTGGGTTGTTTCATAGTCAAACCGATGCGCTTTTTCGCCACGTCAACCGACAGCACCCACACTTTGACAATATCGCCTACCTTCAGCACCTCGGAGGGATGCTTGATAAAGCGGTTGGTGATCTGCGAAATGTGCACCAAGCCATCCTGATGCACGCCAATGTCGATAAATGCGCCAAAATCAATGACGTTACGCACCGTGCCGGTCAGCTCCATGCCCTCTTTCAGCGACTCAATGCCGAGAATATCGGTGCGCAGCAGAGGCGCAGGCAGCTCGTCACGAGGGTCACGACCGGGATGCTGCAACTCGGCGATAATATCCGTCAAGGTGGGCACGCCCACGCCCAGCTTCTCCGCCAGATTGGCAATGCCAAAGGCGTCCACCTTCTCTTGCAGAGGTGTTACGTTCTTCGCGGTCACACCGCAGACCTCCAGCAGCTCTTTCGCCACGGGATAGCTCTCAGGGTGCACAGCGGTATGATCCAGCAGATTCTTACTCTCAGGCACACGCAGGAAACCGGCACACTGCTCAAAAGCCTTGGGGCCAAGTTTCGGCACCTTCTTCAGTGCCGCACGAGAGGTAAACACGCCATTTTCTTCACGATACGCCACAATATTTTTCGCCACAGTGGCGTTGATACCTGCCACCTGCTCCAAAAGCGGAGCAGATGCGGTGTTCAGATCCACGCCCACGGCATTCACGCAAGATTCCACCACACCGTTGAGCGTCTCGGACAGCTTGGACTGGGGCAGATCGTGCTGGTACTGACCCACACCGATGGCTTTGGGGTCGATCTTCACCAACTCCGCCAGAGGGTCCTGCATACGGCGAGCGATCGACACCGCAGAACGCAGATTGACGTCGTAATCGGGGAATTCCTGCGCCGCCAACTTAGAGGCAGAGTACACCGAAGCACCCGCCTCGCTAACTACCATATAGGAAACACCCGTCAGGTTGTTCTCGCGGATCAAATCGGCGGTGAATACCTCGGTTTCATGAGAGGCCGTACCATTACCGATGGCAATAACCTCCACCTTGTGCTTCTTGATAAAGCCCAGGATGGTCTTCTGTGCCTGCTCCATGCGCTTAAACTGCGGCACGGGATAGATGATACCGGTATCCAACACCTTGCCGGTAGCGTCAATGACGGCACACTTACAGCCGTGCTGATAGCCGGGGTCAAGACCCAGGGTTACACGCCCCTTGACAGGCGGCTGCATCAGCAGCTGACGCAGATTCACGCCAAACACCTTGATCGCCGCCTCGCTGGAGGTGTCGGACAGCAGATTGCGCATCTCACGCTCCAAAGAGGGGAAAATCAGGCGGTCGTAGGAATCCTCTGCCGCCGCTTGTACCTGCGCCGTAGCAGGGCAATCCGCCTTGAGATGCTCGGAATAGACGATGCGCATGGCGTGGGCAGGATCAAACTCCACGTGAACTTTCAAAAACTCTTCACGCTCACCGCGGTTGATGGCCAGCACACGGTGACCCGGCACCTTATTCAGCGGCGCACGGAAATCGTAGTAATTGGCGTAGACGCTATCCTCTTCCTTAGCCGCCTTGGAGGTCAAGAAGCCGTTGGCAAAGCACACCACACGCAGGCGCTTACGCACGTTGGCGTCGTCTGCAATCAGTTCGGCAATGATATCGCGGGCGCCTGCCAGCGCATCCTCCACAGTGGGAACATCCTCGGTGATATAGGCTTCTGCCAACACGTAAGGATCCTCCCCCTTTGGCTCCTGCGCATACAGCGCATCTGCCAAAGGCTGCAGGCCACGCTCCTTTGCCACTGTCGCACGGGTGCGACGCTTGGGACGATAAGGACGATACAAATCGTCCAACTCTGTCATAGTCACCGCCGCATCCAAAGCAGCAGACAGCTCGTCAGTCAGCGCACCCTGCTCCTCGATTGTAGCACGGTATTTTTCACGGGTTTCGTTCAAATTACGCAGATAGGTCAGTCGCTCCGCCAATTCGCGCAACACCTGATCATCCAGCGAACCGGTCTGCTCTTTACGATAACGAGCGATGAAAGGGATGGTGTTGCCGTCGTCCAGCAGGGCAATCACATTCTCCACATGCTGC